>CAIKZY010000133.1 GCA_903832025.1 uncultured Actinomycetes bacterium | reverse complement strand
CGTTGCGCCACGAGGACACCAGCGCGTACAGGAAGATCAGCATGCCGATCACGATGCAGTAGGCGCCGATGGTGGAAATCCAGTTGGAGACCCTAAATGCGGAGTCGAACTGCATCACGCGTCGGGGCATGCCCTGCAGGCCCGCCACGAACATCGACATGAAGGTCACCTGGAAGGCAAGGAATGCGGTCCAGAACCCGATCTGACCGATTTTCTCGTCGAACATGCGACCGGTCATCTTGGGGAACCAGTAGACGATGGCGCCCATCGCACCGAACAGTCCAGCACCCATCAGCATGTAGTGGAAGTGAGCGACCACGAACATCGAGCCGTGCATGTACTGATCAACGGGGACGTCGGACAGGTACACGCCGGTGATGCCACCGACAACCTTGTCGAACACCAGGGCGAAGACGGCCAGCATCGGCAGTCGGGTCCACATCTTGCCGCGCCAGATGGTGCCCAGCATGACCAGCACGATGAAGCCGAACGGAATCGAGATCAATTCAGTAGACAGCATGAACGGATAGCCCACCGAGGGCGCGAATCCGGTCATGTACATGTGGTGAACCCACACCAGCGAACTGATGCCTACCACGCCCGCAAAGCCTGCGATCGCCAATTTGTAGCTGAACAGCGGCTTGCGCAGATAGACGACCATCAGTTCCAGCAGGGCCGCACTTGCCGGGACGACAATGACGTACACCTCCGGATGACCCAGCAGCCAGAAGATGTTCTCGTAGAGCCAGACACTGCCACCGCGAGTGGGTAAGAAGAATGACGTGCCGAGGGCGAGATCGCTCATCGAGAAGATCTGGGAGAACTGGAACATCGGGAACCAGATCAGGCCCATGATCGATGACGCCAGGATGCCGATCGCGAAGATGGGGACCCGGCTCCACGTCATGCCGCGAGCACGCATGGTCACGATCGTGGTGATCAAGTTCACGCTGGCGATGCCTGTGGAGAAGGCAAACGTGATGATGCAGATCTGGTAGCCGATCATCCCGATCGGTGCCTGAGCGCCCAGGGGCTGGTACACCGTCCAACCATCTCGGATACCGCCCATGAACAGGTTGGCTACCAGCGGCGGCACGGCCGCGAACAACAGCCAGAAACTCAGCGCATTCAGTCGCGGGAAGGCCATATCGCGGGCGCCGATCATGATCGGCACGATGAAGTTGCCCAGCGGGCCGGACACCACGATGATCATGGCGATCACCATGACAATGCCGTGGGTGCCGATGATGGAGTTGTAGAAGTTCGGCTGGAAGACCGATGTCCACGTCACGCCCAGCTGAGTCCGGATCATCATCGCCAGGAAGCCGCCAACGGCGAACAGCACCATCGTCATGACCAGGTACTGAATCCCGACCACCTTGTGGTCGGTGGTGTACTTGAAGTACCGCCAGTTGCCCTGATGCTTGCCGGCCATGTACTCAGCGTCATCATGGGTCAGGTCATGACCGAGCATCCAGCGAATGGGTCCGGCAAAGGCACCGATGCCGGCCATGAAGCCGATAACCCAGGCGATGAAAGTCGCCATGATCAGCGCCTGGAAGCCGACCTGGTTAAAGGTCGAGTTCTGGGTGCCCCACGGCACGAACCAGTGGCTGCCGATGACGTAGGTCAATGCAGCCAGCACGATGCCGGTGACTAGGCCGGTGAAGATGTTCGTGTGGCGAAGGAAGCCACCTGGCTTGCCGTGCTGCTTTGGCTGAGGCACGTGGGGTGGTGCCGCTGCTGTCAGGGTTGCGCTCATGCTGTGCGGCTCCCGCCCATTTCGCGGACCCAATTATTGAACTGGTCCTGGGTCACTACCTGAATCTTGGTTTCCATATAGGCGTGGTGCAGGCCGCACAGTTCCGCACAGCGGATATTGAACGTGCCTAGCTTTGTCGGCGTAACGCCGGTGTTGGTTACCGCACCGGGGTTCGCGTCGATCTTGACGCCCAATTCCACGATCCAGAAGTCATGGACGACATCCACGGAGGTGACGTTGAAGTACAGCGGCGTGTTGATCGGAACCACCAACGTGTCAGCGGAGATGTTTCCCTGGTCCGGGTATTGGAAGGTCCATACCCACTGCTGACCGGTGACGTTGATGTCGATGGGCTTTGGCGCATTGGGACCTTGCACGGAAGCGATTGACCCGTAGGAATCCTTGGTGATCGTCGCAAGTTCGATCATGCCCCAGACGACCAGGAACGCCGCCAGCACGCTCGTTGCGGCAATCCAGGCGACAACCGCCGTGGAATTGGTCCGGATGGCCGGAGAATCCTGCATTGGCGGCTCTTCACCATGCACCCGGCCCCAGCTGCCCTTGCCACGCGCGAGCAGCGAGTACAGCAGGACAGCCAGCGTGATGGCCATCAGCGGTCCCGAGACGATGGTGAAGACCAGGATCGTCTTCTCAATCTCGGTCATGGTCGGCGAGGCAGGCGCGCCGCTGCCATTCATGAAGTACAGCACCACCCACGCGAACGGGATGAATGCCAGGGTAATGACGGCACAAATGATGACGATGGGCCTCACGTACGGTCGGGAGAACCACTCCTTCATGCGCCGCGTGGGGGCCGGACGGTTCGTCGGCTCTTCGGGCTCTTCCACTTCAGGGGTCACGTGCGTTTCGGACATCAGACCACCGTCACCGTTCCGCTCATGTAGCCGTGTTGGCTCATGACGCCTCCGAAGTCCTGATACGAGTTACCGCAGGGGTCCTCGCAATTCCACATGTACTTGCCCGGCGCACCGGTCATGAACGAGAAGGTAATGGTCTGTGGGGCAGGGAAGCCATTTGCCAGGTTCTTCGCATTGTTGGGCACTGCCAGCATCGGCACGCTGACGAAGAAGTAGGGCTGATTCGCCTGGGGGTACTGGTGGATCGTGAAGGTGTGGGCCACGTTCGCCGGGTTAATGCTCGAGGCGGACTTGCCGTTGAACACCGCGGTGTTTCCGACCGTGCCGTGCACCCCAGCGAAGTATGGATTCCAGACCGTGCTGGCGCCGTCGTACTGGTGGACCGTGATCGTCACCAGTGTGTGGGCGGGGAACTGCAGGGACGTTTGTGAGTAGAACGGCCAGCCGCCTGCATCGACCTCACTTGCCGGCACGCCTGGCGGATTGGGCACGCTCGGCCCGCCATTGGGGTGGATATCCAGTGTCATCGTGGCGTGCTTGACCACACCCTGTGGAGTGTTGGCGGTACCGACGACCGTGGCGGCATATGCCGGGGACGGCTTCTGGATGGCGTATAGCCACAATGCTGATCCGGCGACCACGATGACACCGATCAGCACGGTGATGATGGTGAATAAGGCGCGCTTCACGCACTAGCCCCCTCTTGGATGGACCAACAGACCCGCATGGTGAGGCGAACGTTATCGTTTCGTAAATTCAAGGTCTAGTGCCTGGGTGCATTGTTAGTCGAATGGCAGGTGAACACGGTGTCGAACACGTGGATCATGCTTGGTCAGCGATGGGCATTTGACCCCTTCATTGCCGTCAATCTGCTCCTGGTCTCGGTGGCCTACGGCTGGGCCTGGCGCGCGGCGCGCGCCAAGGCCGGGTGGTCGACCTGGGCGGGAATCTCGTTTTACGCGGCCATCACCGTTCTGTGGGTGAGCTACCTGGGCCCGTTTGCCGCGTGGAGCCACACCTTTTTCGTGGCGCACATGTGCCAGCACCTCCTAGTGATGATGGTGGCTGCGCCGCTGTTGGTGCTCAGCAATCCCGTCACCTTGGCGTTTGTGTCACTCGGAGGCTCTGGCCGCCGGCGCATGGCCGCGATCCTTCGAGGGCGAGCAGTGCAGGTTCTGACCAACCCGTGGCTGACCTGGATCGCTTTTGCCGTGGTCCTCACCGGCACGCATTTCACGAACTTCTACAACCTGGCGCTGACCAACCACGATCTGGACACCTGCGTCCAGCAGCCGCTGTACCTCATAGCTGCCGTGCTGTTCTACTTCCCGCTCATCGGCTCGAACCTGCAGCCACGACGACCCACCCATGCCGTTCGACTGATGTCCTTGGGCCTGATGATGGTGCCGGAGGCGGTCACCGGAGCCGTGCTCTACTTCGCCCCGCACGTGCTCTATCCGTACTACAACACGATCCGACCCTTCGGACCTGATCCGATCACCGATCAACGCCTTGCCGGAGCCATCATGTGGGCGATGGCGATGATCATCGACTCCGGCTGGATGATGCTCGCGGCCGTGGAGTGGTTTGCTGACGAGGAGCGCAAATCGCGCAGGCAGGATGCCCAGTTGCGCCAAGAGTTGCTGGCGCAGTCGCAATGAGGGGGTCACGAGGCCTGCTGGCCGTGATCATGCTGCTGGCCACGGTAGCCACGATCGGTGCGTGCGGGCGAGCACCGGCTGCGCTGCATGGCCAGGATCAAGTCGGCGTCACGGTGCTTCCCCCCGATCAGCGGGTAGCCATCCCGGCCGTGTCGGGAACGACGCTGACGGGAGCCCACCTGTCAACCGCGGATTTCACCGGAAAAGTCGTGGTCCTCAACGCCTGGGCGTCATGGTGCGGACCATGTCGGGCCGAAGCGACTCAACTGGCCAAGGCCTCGGCAGCAGCCGGCGCCGACGTGGCGTTTGTTGGGCTGGACGTCAGCGATGCTCAGCCTTCGGCGTCCACGTTCATGTCCGGCCATGGGCTGAGGTATCCAAGCCTGTTCGACCCCAAGGGCCAACTGCTTGCGGCGCTGCCCGGAGTTCCGCCACAAGCACTGCCCAGCACGCTAGTCCTCGACCCCAAGGGTCAAATCGCCGCGCGAGTCATCGGTCCAATCCCAGCGGGGGTATTGCCCAAACTCATCGCCGGGGCACGTCACACGCAGTGATCTGCAACCAGGGCCGCCAGCCACGCCTTCGGCCTTTGCTTAGATGATCCGGTGACCACCAGCGGCTTCGAATTCTCGGTTGAGGCGGTCCTGGAGGGAAGTGCTGGTCGCGCGGGCACCATCACGACCCCTCACGGCCAGATCCGCACACCTGCTTTCACCCCGGTGGGGACCAAGGCGACGGTAAAGGCAGTGCTGCCCGAAGCCATGGCGCAACTGGGTGCGCAGGTCATCTTGGCCAATGCCTACCACCTGTACCTGCAGCCGGGCCCTGAGCTCGTGGATCGGGCAGGCGGCATCGGGTCGTTTATGCACTGGCCGGGACCGACCATCACTGATAGCGGCGGTT
>CAIKZY010000132.1 GCA_903832025.1 uncultured Actinomycetes bacterium | reverse complement strand
TCAGCAGCGATCGGTGCCACGGTCACGGTCACCGGCACGAACCTGACCGGCGCGACCGGGGCCAAGGTCAATGGCGTCAGCGCATCGTCGGTGAACGTGGCATCGGCAACGTCGATGTCGTTTGCCATCCCGACCGGGGCGACTAGCGGCACGATCCAGGTCACCACCCCCGGCGGCACCGCAACCAGCTCAAGCTCGGTGACGGTGATCCCCGCCCCGACGATCACCTCGTTCACCCCGATTCGAGGTACTGCAGGAACAACCACCGTCACCGTGACCGGCACTGGATTGTTGGGAGTCACTTCGGTGTTGGTGCATGGCACGCGGGCTACGACGTTCACCGCAATTTCGGCCACGTCGTTGACCTTCACAGTTCCCACTGGAGCAACTTCCGGGAAATTCACCATCACCACCATGGGCGGAACCGTCACGAGTAGTTCCGCCCTCACTCTGCTCTAGGCGTGTTGAGGGCTTCGTACTAATGCCTGTGGCTGCCGGTGTTCCGATCAAGCCCCGACGGGACAGGACCATCGGCGATGCACAACAATGAGTGCACCGCGCCCGTAGCTCAATGGATAGAGCTACCGGTTTCTACCCGGTCGGTTGGGGGTTCGAGTCCCTCCGGGCGCACCTGCTCTGGGGACTCAGCCCCGACGGGCCGACCTTTCCAACATGTGTGGCACTGTTGACAGGACTCTCCTGAAATCGCCGCTTATCGCGATTCGGGCTCTCACCGACCACCAGATTATGACTCGGGTCGTGACGGCATGTCCCCTGAGCGGCCCTGATGAAGGCCGCGCACCATCGCTGGGTATGTATCTCCGTCCCTGCCCGCGACGCCGGTCAACAGGACAACGTTTCCCTAGGTCCCGTCGCACGATCATGAGTCTGGGAAGTTCCCCGCGTTCACGCACGATGGTGCCTGTGTCACATCATGGCTTCGTCGTACATCGACACAGTCAAAAACCTGTGACTCTCCGCATGGCGATTCACTCGTGCGTTCATGAGCAGGAAGACTCCAACGTCATTCGATCATGCACGAAAGTGCCAGCTTGGTCACGAGCTGATTAGCGTGCCATGTATCCACCATCGACATACAGTTCGGATCCGGTGACGAACGAGGCATCATCACTGGCGAGGTACGCCACACCGGCTGCGACCTCACCGGCCAAGCCAAGCCTGCCCATTGGTGTCATGCCAACCATCAAGTCCTCCACTGCAGAGCCTCGAACAGGATCCATGATTGCCGTGTCAATGAAGCCTGGATGGATGGAGTTCACGCGCACTCCTTGCTGGGCCCACTCCAAAGCCACGGACTTGGTCAGTAGCCTGACTGCTCCCTTTGCTGAGTGATAGGCCGGGGATGCTCCAAATCCCCCACTGGCACCGAAGATCGAACTGACATTGATGACTGAACCGTGGCCGGATGACTTCAGTGCCTCAGCACAAGCACGCATGCCCAAGAACACACTCGTCTGAGTAATGGCAATCGTCGCCTCGTAGTCGGCCAGGCTGGTCTCTTCCAGGATGGCTCTATCGCCGACACCGGCGTTATTGACGAGAATGTGGAGGCCTCCAAACTCATCCAGCGCCAGTTGCACAACGTCGTTCCACTGAACTTCGGATCGCACATCGTGAAGCATGGAAAGAGCTGTTCCGCCATCACGCTGAATCTGCTCAACAATGACGTCACAGGATGCGATATCGGTCGCCAGGACGGCCGCTCCCTCTGCCGCAAGACGACTGGCGGTGGCCGCTCCAATTCCGCCAGCGGCTCCGGTGATGATGGCAACACGGCCCTGCAAGCGTTTCATTGACATCCTCCCGTGACGTGAGAACGACCCTAGAACGCCGTCGAGCGTGGAGCGAGAGAAACACCCAAATCCATCGAATGACATCCATTGCCACCCGGATTGCGGAGGGAGTTCTAGCCTTCGGCTGAGTTACCCACTGCCAGCATGAATGTCATGACGTGCGTTTCCCCCGGCTCAAGGCAGATCGACGCGTCACGAACATTGCTCCCTTCAACGCAGACCATGGACCGCCAACTCCCGGTCTCGAAATCGGCAAAGGTCTCAGATTTTCGCGCCCATGGATTCCACACGACCAGATTCGCAGTCTCCTTTGTCGAGACCACCAGACTCCGATCCAGCCCGACGTCATGCAGCGTGACCGGCCCACCGCAGTGATAGATCCGATCAGTTTCTGCCGCGAACACCAGATCCCCCACCTGGAGTCCCCGCTCAGGCTGGCCGGCGACTTGATTGTCGTATGCGCAGCCATCGAGGCCCTGAATACGAACCTGCTCTACGTCCGATACGTGAAGGTAGGCGTGCGACGATTCCTCGAAGTTCAATAACTGCGTACTGGTGTTCTCCACGATCAATTCCTGGCGAAAGGTGTCACCGAAGTGCACTCGGGTGGTCAGACGGAATCGTCCTTGCCAGGTGGGGTCACAGACCGTCAGCGCATCCAGGCTGAGTTCCACTGACGTGCCCTCGGCATCGTCGACCTGTCGCTGCAACTGCCATGGGAGCGTGCGGACTAGGCCATGCGACGGGGACATGGTGCCTGTTCGCCCGGCGCCGAACCAGGGGAAAATAATCGGTACGCCACCGTGAACTGCGCGGCCCTCAGCAAAGACTGGCCGAGGTGACATCCAAATCACCGCTGCTTGGCCGCGTGGCTGCCACGCCACGACGTTACCGCCATTGAGGTCGATCGCGCCGGAGGCCAGCGCATTCCTGATCTCGATGCGGCTAGTGCTCGGCATCGCCATTCCGGCCCGTGCGCCACAGCCACCACAATCCCAGGATCGGCAAGATCAGCGGGATGAATCCGTATCCGCTCCCGAATCCGGACCAAACGGATGCCTGCGGGAATGCGTCTGGCATGACCAGACTGAGCGTTCCGACTACCAGGACGCCTACGAGTTCAAAGATAATCGTCACAGTGGCCAGTTGCCGCGAGTGGGCCTTTGACGTCGCGAGGGACAGCGTCGCGATGATGTAGACCACCGCGGACACTGACGACAGTGCATACGCAACAGGAGCTTCGTGAAACTTGGTGGCAATCTGGACCACCGAGCGCGATGTCGCCGCGATCGCGAACAGGGCATAGATAGCGATTAGGAACCGGCCGAAACCGGCGGCTGTGGATCGAGACACTGTCTGGTTAGGCGCCATAGGAACCGGACCATACCTGCTGAACTCGCAGGATCAGCACCGGCATCAACAAGAAGATCACCGAGTAGATCGCACAGGCCGCTCGCGACGAGTCACCTCGGTTCCACCACGCAGCCAGCGGAGCAATCACCAAGCACCCCAACAGGTAGCCGCAAAATTCGACTTTGGCAAAGTCGTGGGTTGTGGTGAATGCCTGGACGACTCCCCCAATGACGAACAGCGCCATAAAGGCTTCAAAGACGCCAACCCCGATCACAAAAGGCCTTCCAGAACTACGGCCGCGAATCAGATCGACCAGGGCCCAGACGGCCATGACCAGCGACACACACATGACGACATCTGCATACAACCCAGTCACGATCCAATTGTGTCAGTTACTCCGGTTCAACGATGCATCCAAACGGGACAGGGGCTGCAGGATCTCCTCCTGCAGCCCCTGTTGCCCCGTCCGAGGGCAGTACTTAGTCGGCTATGAGGCCGGTTATGGTGCCGAGCAGGCTTTCCTGATCAAAGGTCGACGTTGGAGCGTCCTTGACTACCCGTCCCAGGCGCAGGACCACGATTCGATCGGTGACCTCCAAGACGTGGGGCAGCGTGTGTGAAATGAAGATCACGCCCAGTCCTTGATCACGGGCAGCCCGCATCACATGAAGCACCTCTCCCGCCTGACGGGCCCCCAAATGGTTCGTCGGCTCGTCCAGAATGATGATCTTGCTCGCCCATGCCACCGCTCGTCCGATAGCCACCGCTTGCCGCTGGCCACCCGAAAGCTGGGCTATCGACCGATTCGAAGATGGGACGGCAATTCCCACCCGCTCCAGATCCGCATGAGCCCGGGCATCCATGGATTTTTGGGCCAAAAACCCGAGCTTGCCCAGGATGCCAGGCTTCATTTCCTCACGGCCCAGGAAGACGTTGGCGCCGACAGACAGCTGCGGTGCCAGCCCGGACTCCTGGTAGAGCGTTTCGATACCCGCCTGGATGGCGTCGTGCGGTGAGCGCCAGTGCCGCTCTTGGCCGTCAAGCAGAATCTCGCCGCTGGATGGCTGGTGGACTCCGGACAGGCACTTCACCAACGTGGACTTGCCGGCACCATTATCTCCGACAAGACCGACGATTTCGCCGGCGCGAACCTTCATGCTGACGTTATCCAAAGCGGTGACAGCACCATAGTTCTTGGAGATGTTGCGCACCTCATACAGGGCATCGGTCATGATGCTTTCCCCTCTCCGCGGCGCAGCGCTTGAATGGAAACCGCCAATGCGATCAGCACCGCAACCACCACCTGCTTCCAGTTGGGTGCAACGCCGATAATGATCAAGCCGCTGGTGACAGTGGTCAGGATCAAGGCACCCATGATGGTGCCCGACAGCCTGCCAACCCCGCCCGACAGCGCGGCACCACCGATCACCACGGCAGCGATGGCGTCCAGCTCGAGTCCGGCCCCGGTCGTCGGTGCCCCCGAGCCCAGTCGAAGGTAGAAGAACATGCCGGCCAGGCCGGAGAGCAAGCCCGACAGCATGTAGATCTTGGTGATTTGCTTCTTGGTACTGATGCCTGCGGCACGGGTGGCGAAAGAGTTCGATCCGAAGGCGTAGGTATAGCGCCCGAATTTCGCCTTGTGCAAGTACAGCCAGCACACAATCGTGATCGCCACTACCACCAGCACCGGCGTGGAGAAAGGTCCCAGCCACGGCACTGACAACGAGATCGCCTGCGGCGGGCCGCCACCGATGGGTGCACCACCGGTGAAGACGATAGACAGCCCTTCACCCGCACCCAGGGTCACCAACGTGGCGATGAAGGGGACCAATCGTGCGTAGTTGATGAGCAGTGAGTTAATCAGTCCGACCAGCAGTCCCACGCCGATACACACCAGGAGTCCGACAATCAGGGTGAGTGTTGCTCCTTGCCCAGCGGTGGTCATGTCCTGCATGGCGAACGCTGCCACGACACCGGACAGGCCGGTGATGGCACCCACTGACAGGTCAATGCCCCCACTGATGATCACGAAGGTTTCTGCCGTCGCGACCAGCATGAGCGGGCCCCAGTCCGCCAGGATATTTCCGGCGACGTCACTGGAGAAGAAGATGTGGTTGGCAGCGGTGAAGAACACCACCATCGCGATCCAGACTAGGAACAGGACGAATGTCTGGTTGGAGACCAGCTCGCGCAGACGTGATGCAGTTTTGGGATGCGCAGCAGGGGCCGAAGCAGCCATGGACGGTGCCTTTCAGGAAAGTGCGATGCCTGCGCGACCACGCGCGCTCGAGCATATGAAGATGATGGGCCGGTGACAGCCGTTACGACGTCACCGGCCCATCGCAGCCTACTTACTGAACGTAGGTGTACTTCTGCAGGTCGGCAGCAGAGGTGGTCTTATCCAGAACAACGTTCGGGATCGTCACAGCCTTCTGAATGCCGGCAGTGCTCTTTCCGCAGATGACCTGGGTCAGGTCATCGATTGCCAGCTTGGCCTCTTGAGCCGGATCCTGGGCGATCAGAGCGGTGAAGACGCCACTCTTGATGAGGGCGACATTCTGCGGGTAGGCGTCGTAACCGACCAGGGCAACCTTGCCAGTCAGGCCCTTGGCCTGCAGGGCCGCAGCGGCACCGGTGGCGTTGGTACCGTCAATGGCAAAGATGCCATTGAGGTTCGGGTACTTGGTCAACCAGTTGCTGACGTTGGTGTTCGCCACCGACGGCTGCGACTGCGAGTAGGCAACATCCATGATCTTGATGCCTGGATATTTCGCGGCAAGCTGGGCCTTGAAGCCGGCAAGTCGTGCGGTGTTGGTGGTTGCCGTCGGAGAGGTCAGGCCTACGACGACCTGGTAGGACTTGCCCGACTGGTACCCGATTGCGGTTGCCAGTGCGTCGGCTGCCTTGGCTCCACCGTCATTGTTGTCGCCGGTAATCCAGGAGGTCACCTTGGACTGGTCGTTGACGTGCGTGTCGACGTTGACCACGGGGATGCCAGCGGCCACGGCCTGATCATTTGCCGGCTGCAGCGCAGACGGGTCGGTCGGGATCAGCACCAGGCCGGACGGCTTAGTTGCCAAAACCTTGTCGACGATCGGGATCTGCGTGGCCGGTGAGTACACCGACGGATCGCCCTGCCACACCAAGGTGACGCCCTTGGCCTGTGCTTCGGCATCGGCGCCGACCTTCATGGCCTTGAAGAACGGATCGGCCTCTGCGCCCATGACGAAGGCGATAGTCGTGCCCGATGGGCACGAAGCACCAGCGGCTGCCGGTGAGCCGGAGGCACCAGCTGATGGGGCTGCAGCCGAGCTGGCAGCTGCGCTACCGGCCGGGCTCGCGGCTGAGCTGGAACTTGATGAGCCGGATGAGCTGGAGCAAGCTGCCAGCAGAAGTGTCGCTGCACCGGCAACTGCCAGTGCGCCTGCGGCACGCCTCGAGGTGAGGTTGTACATGGGCGAGAAGTCCTTTCCATATGTGTCGGCGGGAGCCTGACAACGTTGTCGAGACAATGTCTATTGCCTGGAAGTCCCCTTGTCAATCACTTCACGGAATCTCGAATGATCGATATGACAACGTTATCTTTTTCGATACGATCCGCGTCACACTAGGAACAGCAATTCCCAGCCACACCACCGGAACAGAAGGACACCCTTGAGCGACGTACCGCAGTCTGCTCGGCCTCGGCCGACCATGCGAGATGTCGCAGCCCTGTCAGGGGTAAGCCTGAAGACGGTCTCGCGGGTCGTCAATCTGGAGCCTGGTGTGTCTGCAGACCTGGTCGAACGCGTACAGACAGCAGCAGCCGCCTTGCAATTCCGGCCAAACCTCACCGCGAGCAGTCTTCGGCGATCGGATGGCAGGACGCAGACCATCGGCTTGGTGCTGGAAAACATCGCGAATCCGTATTCTTCGGCCCTGCATCGAGCGATCGAGGACGTCGCGCGCTCCCATGAGGTCGTGGTCTTCGCGGGCAGTGTTGACGAGGATCCAGCACGTGAGCGCGAACTGGCCGGAACCTTTCTGGCACGGCAAGTCGATGGTCTGATCGTGGTCCCGGCAGGTGCGGACCAGTCCTACTTGGCTCACGAATTGCGTGCGGGCACGCCCATGGTCTTCGTGGATCGACCACCGAATTTGCTGGATGCCGATGCGGTCACGACCGACAACTTCGCTGGAGCGCGAGATGCGGTTCGTCACCTGATCGCCCATGGACATCGTCGCATTGCCTACCTTGGCGACCTGTCATCGATCTTCACCGCGGAGCAACGGCTCAATGGCTATCTCGATGCGCTCGAGCGAGCAGGAATTGTGCTGGATGCGGACTTGATATGGCAAAACCTGCGCAGCAGCGACCATGCGCAAACGGCAATCATCGAACTGCTCACGGCCGCGGAGCCGCCTACTGCGGTGTTCGCAAGCCAGAACCTGGTGACGATCGGGGCAGTTCGTGGTATCGCCGCACTCGGCAAGCAATTCGAAATCGCACTCGTCGGATTTGACGACATTCCTCTGGCCGACCTGGTCAGCCCGCGAGTGTCCTTGGTCATTCAGGACGTGCATGCCCTGGGAGCCGCGGCTGCAGAATTACTCTTTGATCGAATAAATGGCAGTGACCTCCCCACGCAGCGCATCACCTTGCCCGTGCACCTGGTCACCGCAGGGTCAGGGGAAATCACAGGACCATTCGCGGCCTGAGCGACACTCACTGAGCCACGCCTGAGCGCGGTGTTCACGATCTCAGCCCGGATGTGATGGACTCAAGTGGTGTCAGGGCGAATGAACCGTGCGCGAGCGCTGGTGTTGCCAGCCACGATCGCGGTATCCACAGCCTTGCTGCTGGCAGCATGCTCGGTGGGAGGGACACCAGCCAGCGCCCCCTCAACCAACGCACGGTCAACCACGGCAGCGTCTCAGCCCTCCTCATCTGCGCCCGCCGGAACCCCACAGACGCCCCGGTCGACCAGTCATTCAGGTGCTGCCCCATCTGCGAGTACAAAATCGCCAGACACCAGCCAGGCGCAGCCCGACTCAGGGGCAACGTCAAGTAGTCCATCGGCATCCGGTGGACCAAATCCATCACCAACGCAAAGCAGTGGGTCGGTTGCTTTCCACCCCACCGGGCAAGTGGTCGCCGGTCGGCGTCCACTCTCGGCTGCCGTGATCGACGGCGGCCGGATCTCCTTGCTGCGCATGGACCCAGGACAAGTCAGTTTTCGGTTCATTCCGGGCTATCAGTATCCCGAGCGCTCGCCCCTGCTGCCTGCCGATAAGCAGGCGTCCACGTGGGTTCCGAGCATGATTGCCGCGTTCAACGGCGGCTTTCACCTCAAGGACAACGAAGGTGGCTATTACTACGCGGGCACGACAGTTCGTCCGCTCCGCGCCGGCTTTGCCTCATTGGTCATCACCAAATCCGGATCCATGTCAATCGTGGACTGGGGGAAGGGACAAACCCCAGGGCCGGATGTGGCCGTTGTCCGCCAGAACCTGCCGATGCTGATTGCCAACGGAGTGAGCCGGACTTCCCCACATGACGCGACATATCGATGGGGCGTGACCGACAATCGACTTCCGCACTCCAACCGGAGCGCACTAGCAACGATGCCCGACGGATCGGTGGTATTCGCTTTCGGCGACAACATGACCGCCAATGAGCTTGCGACTCAACTGGTCACGATTGGCGCCGTCAATGCCATGGCATTGGACATGAATGCCTCGTGGCCCACCGGATTCATCTACAAGCACACGGGCAAGGTCGTGCGTGGCTACAAGATCAACGCAGGGATTTACCGACCTGCCAGCACCTATCTCCAGCCATTCAAAAAGGAGTTCATCGCGGTGCTGGCTCCGGGCCTGACCCGAACGGCATCTGCCCCCGACTTGCCGGGACAGATGCTCGCACCACCCACCCTCGGCGCAGGCGCGAATCCCACGCCATCAGGGACGCACTGACCGCTCAGCGACGGTCATCGTCCGCCCACTATTGGTCGTCGTCAGCAATTCGGCGCGCCTCCAGCGTTCGCGTGGCTGCCCCGGAGACGATGCGCACTGCTACACCAAGGAGCACGAAGTCCAAGGCCATCTGCAGCATGGTGATCGTTCGGGCAATCATGGTCAGCGGCGCAATATCACCGAAACCCACCGTGGACAGCACGGTCATCGAGAAGTAGAACGCTGAGAAGTAGGACAGTGGTTCTGAGAACGTGTGCGGATTTGCCAGCGACATGATGTGGTACACCTTGGCGAAAATTGCCAAGAAGAGCACGAAGATCACCAGCAGTGCCTCGATCATTTGCGTCTGCGGGTGCGGTGCCCGTTTGATGCGCTGCAACTGCCACCGAAAGACGAAGATGAAAATCAGGCCCCAGATGGCGAGGAAAATCGCAATCAGGATTTCGACATCGGTTCTGGTCTTGGGCACGTAGGGCAGTGGCAGGAGCCCTAGGACGATGACGACGGTAAAGAGCAGGACGCGCGCAGTGGTGATGACGATCTCACGCACTAACCCGGGAGGCACCAGAGGCACGTCATGTCCGAGCTTGGCCATGCCCGATCCCTCCATGTCCTAGTAGCGATAACCGATGGCTCACCGCTCAGCCCGCCTGGCATCCCTATCCTTGCGCACCGTTCAGGACGTTTGCGCACTCAGCCGCGGCTGGCGTGAACAGCTGATCCACAGGCTGAGCCGGCGAAGACCCGCACGCCCTAGGAAAGCGCGCGTGTCAATGCGGCAAACCTGGCGGCCCACACCCGGGCACTGAGTTCGGCTTCAGGGGCAAACACCTCACTGGCGTGGTACATGCCCGGGTAGACATGCAGCTCGCACGGAACCCCGGCTTTCATGAGCCGGTTGGCAAACTCGATGTCTTCATCCCGAAAGAGATCACTCGTTCCGACGTCAATGAAGGTGGGAGCCAAGTCGGACAGATTCTCTGCCCGAGCCGGAGCGCTGTATTGATCCGCGGGCTTGCCGCCGAGGTACCACGCCCACGCTTCGATATTGCCAGAGCGATCCCAGATTCCGACATCGGTGATCTCGTGGCTGGACGCAGTCTCGTTTCGGTCATCGATCATCGGGTACGGAGCCATGACCAAACGTGCAGGTGCTGCGCCACGGTCGCGAATGAGCATCGATACGGCAATCGCCAGGCCGCCACCGGCGCTTCCGCCCATGATGACCGCCCGAGCCGTGTCCACACCCAACTCAGCGGATTGGTCGTGCAGCCATGTCCAAGCGGTGTAGCAATCCTCGATCGCGGCAGGTGCCGGATGCTCGGGGGCCAATCGGTAATCCACGGCAACCACCACCGCACCAGTGGTCTCTGCGACCGTCACCGCAGAAAGATGCTCGGTCTCCAGGTCGCCCACCACCATGCCACCACCATGAATCTGCAAGATCGCCGACGCCGGCGATGAGGCATTGCTAGGGCGGTAGACGCGCAGGACAAGGTCATCACCGTCGGGACCGGGTATCGCGCGGTCTTCCCACACAACATTCGGGTTCGCAGGAATGTCAGCGGTCATCGCTGCCAGCAACCCCGACAACGTGGCTCGTCGAGTGCCGAGATCGGCAATGGAATTGAAGCCACCAGGCATGGCATCAACCAGCGCCTGAAGCGGGATTCGCGATTGCGGATCGATGGCATCAAGTTGTGACATGACTACCTCCAGGGTTCTGAATTGGCTTGCGCCGAGTCTGCCACCGAATCGTCCTTCGCGGGTGAATTCGCGCCCACGTCCTGCGCATCTGGACGGGCCGGTGCCATGATCTGGCTATGTCCTCCGCCGAGCCCCTTGTCGCTTCAGAGCACTTTGCGGAGCGACTGGTGCTGAACCAGATCGATCGGGACATCTTCACCGGACTGTGCCATGCCGGGGCACCGCTGCGAGCCTATGGGGGCCAGATCGCCGCTCAATCCCTCATGGCGGCTGGGGCCACCGTGAACGAGGCCAGTCGGTCGGTCCACTCCCTGCACGGCTACTTTCTCCGGCCCGGACAGACCAAGGATTCGATCACGTACCTGGTCGATCGTGTTCGAGATGGCCGGTCGTTTTCCACGCGATACGTGCGCGCAGTTCAACACGGGGAGACGATCTTCATGATGACCGCCTCGTTTGCCGATCTCGACCCCGGGCCCATGCATCAATTCATGATGCCCCCGGCGCCGGATCCCGATCAGGTTTCGGACGTGATCTTCGAGCACCACCAACACGGTCACGGACACGGTAACGACCTGTCCGGCGATCAGATCTTTCAGTTGCGGACAGTGGGCCATGACAGGCCCACCGCCCTCGTGGATGGTCGCTACGAGCAGGTCTCCTGGGTTCGGATTCCTGAATCCCTTCCCGACAACTGGCTGATCCAGGCCAGTGCACTGACGTATCTCTCGGATTTGACCATGGTGTCAACGGCGCTTGGACCGCACGGTGGAAAGCATGCCGCACAGAACTTGATGCTTGCTTCCATTGACCACGCGGTGTGGTTCCACGCACCGATTCAGACTCAGAACTGGTTGCTCTTCGCCCAGGACACCCCGGTGGCTCGTGGAGGCCACGGACTGGCCCGTGGCCTGTTCTTCGATCAATCCGGCACCTTGATCGCTTCAGTGGTCCAGGAGTCGCTCATGCGCAACCGACGTTCACCCTAGGCGGTGCCCCGGTCCTGCACGTCCTGGAATTGACGTCGTACGGCTTTGTCATACTGGAGCACAGGTGCTGCAACTTCGATCCGACCATGACGGGCAAGGGGCGAGATGGGCTTGATTACCTGGTTGTTGCAGATTCTGCTGGCAGTGGCATTCATCGGTGCTGGATTCATGAAGCTCACTACCGCCCGCCAGCGCCTGATGGAACGTATGGAGTGGGTGCGCACCATGAGCGCTACCACCGTGAAGGTCATCGGCGGCCTCGAACTGCTCGGTGGCATCGGATTGCTGTTGCCGTCCCTGATCGGGATCGCTCCGTGGCTGGCACCGACAGCGGCGATCTGCTTGGCCGTGGTGATGGCCCTGGCGATCGGGACGCATTTGCGGCTGCATGAGCCCTCCCAAGCGCTTCCGGCGATCGTGCTCCTTGCGCTCCTCCTGATCACCATCATCGGCCTGTTTCATACTGGACGGGCCTAGGTCTTGCTCACCACTCATGTGCCATCCCGAAGCGCCACCCAGAAATGCTCTCCCGATCCGGGATATTCGAACTGCCACGTACGCCATTGGCGCACAACGACGCCAACTACGCTGTTGCCATGGGTTCCAATACTGACCGCTTGGTCTGGATCGACTGCGAGATGACCGGGCTGGATCCGGAATCCGACGAGATTGTCGAAATAGCGTGCATTGTCACCGACGCCGAGCTCAATGAACTCGATGCCGGCATCTCCTTGGTCGTGCAAGCCGGTGAGGCCGCCATGGCCGGCATGGATGACTTCGTCGTGCAAATGCATACGCACTCTGGCTTGCTCCCGGAGATTGCTGGCGGGATCACCCTCAGTGATGCCCAATCGCAGGTCTTGCGCTATATCCAGGGACATATTCCTGAAGCAGGCAAGGCTCCCCTGGCCGGCTCCAGCGTGTATGTGGATCGTGGATTCCTCGCTCGTCACATGCCAGACGTTGATGCGCATCTGCATTACCGCCTGATTGACGTGTCGACGCTAAAGGAACTGGCCCGGCGCTGGTATCCCCGGGTGTACTTCGCTGCACCGGAAAAGGGCGGAAATCACCGGGCACTGGGAGATATTCGTGACTCCATCGCCGAACTTCGGTACTACCGTGATGCGGTCATGGTGACTTTGCCCGGACCGGATACTGAGCAGGCAAAACAGGTCGCCGCCCTGCACGTGGTGGATCACTCGGGGGCCTGAGTCAGCAGGTTCTGCGTCCCATTACACTTGAGGTCCCGCTTCGGTGGGAATGGTGGGTGTAGCTCAGCTGGTAGAGCACCTGGTTGTGATCCAGGACGTCGCGGGTTCAAGTCCCGTCACTCACCCCAATCGGTGGACGGACTCCCTCAAGTCGCACCCAGTGCGATGTCGGGACAGGTCAGCAGTTGAGACTGGTCTGGGTGGGACGAGTCTCAAGATGTGCCTGCCTTGGTGAACGAAGCCCGGCTGTGCATGTGCTGAGTGCTCCATGCACCGCTGCCGGCTGGCGGCTGGCGCGATCTTCACTACCGGCGGTTCGCAGCACCCGGACATGCGAGTTGTCAGCAACGAGCTCAGCCGATGAAGCCTCAGGGGCATACAGCGGAACGAACGCTTGACCGAGCAGACTCCTAAATACGTCCGGAACTAGGTCACTCGAAGAGCAGTAACCTGATATGTGGCTTGGCTGTCTGACCTGAGAGACCGTGAACTGGGGGTTGTAATCGATGATGAAGCGCATCTTTATGGCTGGGTGCATGGCTGTAGCCGTGACCCTGAGCGTCGTCTCCGCACCACTGGCCAGCGCCACGGAATCATCAGCGATCGCCTCCATCCCGACAGGAACAATCGCGTACGGCATTGCAGCCTCACCTGACGGCAGCAAAGTCTTCGTCGCCAATTACTCAGATGGCACCGTCTCCGTCATCAGCACCGCGACAAATACTGTGATCGACACGATCTCGATCGGTGGTGGAGCAGAGCCGTACGTGCTGGCCGTCTCCCCAGACGGGAGCACACTGTACGTCGGTAATTACTCCGTAGACACCGTCTCGGTCGTGAGCACGGCGACGGACACCATTACACACACCATATCCACGGTCGATGGTTCATTCTCTGGCGTGTACGGCCTCGCGGTGTCACCAGATGGCAGCAGGCTATGGGTCGCTAATTATGATTCCAGCTCAGTATCTGTCATCAACACCAGTGGCTATACCCAAATAGGTTCCACCATTCCCGTGGGCTTAGAACCGTACGACGTCAAGCTCACTCCTGATGGGACCAAGGCGTACGTCGCCAACTACGGCGCAGGAACCGTGACCGTCATCGACACCATATCTCGGGCGACGTCCACGGTCCAGGTGGGCAATCTTCCGATAAACATCGCGTTTTCCGACGATGGCACCTATGCGTACGTCACAAATTACGGCGACGGGACCCTGACGCGCATCACCACGGCCACGAATACCGTGAATGGCGCTCCGATAGTCATCGGTGGCACCCCCTGGGGAGTGACGATCCGGGATGGATTCGCCTATGTGGCAGATTACGGCACAACGGGTGAAGTAACCGTCGTCAATCTGAGCAGTTGGACGGCCCAGGGAACCATTCCGTCGGGCACTCCATCAGGGTATTACCCAACGTTCATCACGTCGATCAATGGCTACGCGTACGTGGCCAACTATGACGGAACGGTAGGGGTCATCGCTTTGGCTCGCTCAGCCAGTGGTGATCAGGTGCCCACAGCAGCGATGCAGGCATACGGGCGAGCCGAGAACGGAACCTGCACGCAAAATGCACCGAACTGGGTGAACTGGCAAGGGATCGCCGGCCAGCAGTTCCAATCGTGGGGGCTGAGCTGGCAGCAATGGCCGAACAATGGCGCAGGTGGATACGTCTGCGAACGCCAGCCATACTTCACCACAGCGGGCAATTGGAACGTGCAGTAAGCCAGACTCGATTCACGAATTCAGCTGGCTCTTCGCCAGTCGTTGGCGCCGTGATCTCGTCTTGGTCCCCGAGAACACGCCGTTACGCCCCGGTCCACCCTCCCGTGGCGGACACGACTGAGCCGTTAAGCACTGCTCCGCTGGCCGAACTGCAAAAAGCAATGGTGTCGGCCAGCTCGTGCGGCTGAAGGAGTCGGCGCAACGGGGATCCTGGCGCGAAATCGTTCGCTGACGCAAGGCCATACAAGTCAGCGGTCGCTTGCAGCATCGCGGTGTCCGTAGAACCCGGTGAGATGGCTACCGCCGTTACCCCGGTTCCCACCAGGTCGGCTGCCAGGCCACGCACCAATCCGACGACGGCATGCTTGGCGACGTTGTAGCCGGCCAGGTGAAACAGTCCCTGGCTACCTGCCGCGGAGGCGATTGCCACGAATCTGCAGCCACTGGGATCAGGTCCATCAAGCATCAATGGAATGACAGCGGCGGCGGTGTTCCAGACGCCGATCACGTCGACGTCCAGTAGCGTTCGCAGATGTTCGGCGGGGGTCTCCCACAATGGCGCGCCTCCCACGATGACTGCTGCCGCAGCGACAGCCACATCCAAGCGACCAAATTGAGAAACTGCCTTTTCCGCGGCGGCGCTCATCGCAGCCGGATCGCGGACATCAGCGACTACCGACAGCACACGACCGGGGTAGCCGGCGGCGAGCTCGTCAAGTTCGGCGTTGGTCCCCAGCGGGTAGTTCACCCCAGGCAGTCCGGCTGCACTGCCGGCAATATCCACAGCGACCACTCGATAGCCGTCGCGGCACAATCGCCGAACTGTCGCTGCGCCTATCCCCCGAGCGGCACCGGTGACCAGCGCAACACGTACGTCATCGGCCACGAGCAACCTCCACCACGCGAGCGACCATTTCCGCCAATAAGCGGTCACCAAACTCCGCCGATGCGTTGCGCGGATTCCCCAGTACTCCATTGGGTGACACCGGACGCACTCCGTGCTCCATCAGATCAGCCAGGATCTCGCCCAATGGCTGGGTGTTACCAGGTGCTATGGCATCGACGTCGACCAGATGCGGTTGAATCTGCAGCATGATTGAGGTTTCGTCAAAGCCAGCATGGGCATCGGTGCTGGACTCAGCAGCACACATGACGCACAACAGTTCATGTCCTTCGAAGCGCATTTGATCCACCACTGCGTCTACCGTCGGCGCATTTCCCCCATGGCCATTGACAATGATGATGCGACTTGCCCACGTTGCCAGCGAGCGCACTATTTCGATCAAGACCGCACGCAAGGCCTCGTGCCCGATCGACACGGTTCCGGCAAACGCCTGGTGCTCGCCGCTGGCGCCATAGGGCAGGACCGGAGCCACGATGGTGCGGTCACCGGCTGCATTCAACCGTTGGGCTGCTGCGTGGGCGACCGCTGCGGCCACGATCGCGTCCGTGGCAAACGGCAGATGTGGACCGTGCTGCTCAGTCGAGCCCAGCGGGACAAGGACCGTTGCTCCCTCGGGAACTGCAGTCCACGTCAGGTTCGACAGATCGCTCGCGGTAGACAACGCTACGGGCCTTCACTTCCGAGCACCCGAGTGAACCCCTGCGGAACGATGACATCCTGCGCGGTGAGTTCGTGCACCGATGCCTTAGCCACCCCCAGCATGGTGGAATCAATTCCCATGCGCAGCACATCAAGCACGTTTTCCACACCTGCTTGGCCGTTCGCAGCCAGGCCCCACAGATATGCCCGCCCGATCATGACCGCACGGGCGCCGAGCGCTACCGCTTTGACCACATCGCTGCCACGTCGGATGCCACCGTCGAGCACGACCTCGATCTGGTCGCCAACTGCTTCCACGACTGGCGGCAGACATCGGATCGAGGCCGGAGTGCTGTCCAGGTTGTTTCCCCCGTGGTTGGACACCGATATCGCGGTGAATCCGCAGTCGACCGCTCGCCTGGCATCGTCGATACGGCAGATGCCCTTGAGCATGATCGGGCCGCCCCACTGCTGGACGAACCAGGCAAGGTCTTCCCACGTTGGTGGCGGAGTCTGCATCCAACGCCCGTATGCGCCGAAGAATGTGGGTGCAGGCTCACCGTTCAACGCGATATTCGGCGCGGTGAGATCGGGAATCTTGCGGTCTTTCGCGAATTCCCAGAGCCAGCGCGGTCTGCGCACAGCCTCCGGTGCGAACTGCATCATCGCCTTGAGATTGACTTTCTCGGGAATGATCGGGCTTCCCCAGTCGCGACCGTAGGAAAAGGTCCAGTCCAGGGTGAGGATCAGACCTTTAGCCCCGGCGGTTCGGGCTCGCTCCATCAATTGCGTCATGGCCTCGCGCGAGTCCATCCAGTACAACTGGAAGAACACCTGCGGGTTGGCCGCGATGACGTCCTCGATCGGTTTGCTGGCAAACGAGCTCAGGCCCATGGCGATGCCACGAGCTGCCGCCGCTCGAGCCACTGCCACTTCGCCGTCAGGATGGACGGCTTGCACCCCTGTTGGTGATATCAGCACCGGCATCGAGATCTGCTGGCCCATGACACTGGTACCCAATTCTCGCACCGGCGGCAGATTCGCAACATGCGGTGCCAGGCCCAGCTCGCCAAAGGCTGCCATGTTGTCGTTGTAGGAGATACCCCGATCGTGGCCGGCCAGCAGCGCGCTGTACACCGACGGGGGCAGTCTCTTTTGGGCACGCCGTTGAGCCTCGGCGACGGTTTCCATCCATGTCTGAGCCATCGTCGGCCTTCCTGGTCTCGGATTCTGTTTAGGCGCGGGCGGACAATGCCGTCAAGGGCACAAATGTGGCGGTACTGACCGGGCTCTCGTTGCATGCCTTTGCAGGAGCGATGCGCGAGTGATCCTGGCGGCCGGCAGGAATCATGCGCAACGGATCCGCCAGCGCATCCTCACTCCAGCCCTTGACACATTCGGGGTCTGGGCCGTCCAGAGGCAAGCCCGTGAAGAACTTCGCTGCGACGCAGCCTCCACGGCACGAGTCGTAGGCAGAGCAGCTGGTGCAGGTGCCCGAGCTTTGCGGCGAGCGCAGCTCGCGGAACAGTGCTGAATCGCGCCAGACCGGCGCGAAACCGCCCTCAGCAATGATGTTGCCCGCCAGGAACCGATCGTGAATGGCGAACGGGCAGGCATAGACATCCCCGATCGGATCGATCAAGCACACCACTCGCCCGGCGCCGCACAGATTCAGGCCTGGCAGCGGCTCTCCCAGCGCGGCAAGATGGAAAAACGAGTCACCTGTCAGCACGGACTCCCCGGAGTTCACGAGCCAGCGATACAGGTCCTGCTGCTGCGCCGGTGTGGGATGCAAGTCGTCCCAGATGTCAGCACCACGCCCGGAAGGCCGTAGTCGTGTCAGACGGAGCGTTGCGCCATAGGTATCGGCAATCTGCTTGAACTCGTCGAGCTGGTGCACGTTGTCGCGGGTGACAACAACGGAGATCTTCGGATTGGAAAAGTTCGCCGCCGCGAGGTTCTCCAGCGCACGCACGGCCATGTCAAATGTCCCCTGCCCCCGCAGGGCGTCGTTGATCTGGGCGGTCGCACCGTCGATGGAGATCTGCACGTCGACGTAATCGCTCCTGGCGAGCCATTCGGCGCGCTCGGGGGTGATCCGAATTCCGTTGGTGGAGAACTTCACTCCGACCTGATGGGCAACTGAGTACTCGAGCAAATGCCAAAAGTCGGGGCGGATCGTTGGCTCGCCGCCTCCGATATTGACATAGAACACCTGCATCGCCTGCAGCTCGTCAATGACCGCCTCACATTGAGCCGTCGTCAGCTCCCGAGGGTCGCGCTTGCCGGAGGAGGACAGGCAGTGTGCGCAGGACAAGTTGCAGGCATAGGTCAATTCCCACGTGAGGCAGATTGGGGCGTCGAGTCCTCGCTCAAAGTGATCGATGAGTTTCTGCGGCGCTTGAATGCTCAATGTCCTACTCCTTGCCGATTGGATCGTGCGCGTTTCGAACCATGTCCGTGGAAACCAGTCGCTGAACGGCCGCGGCATACTGGCTCCACTGCCCGGGATCGATCTCGGCTGCTGTCAGCGCTTCACGCAACGAGGTCGCGCCGTCCAACTGCCGCACCACCGCAACCAGTTGCGGACTCTTCAAGAACGTCAACCGACGGCTGCTGAAGTCGTACGCCAGGGCTCCGAAACGTTCGCTGCGCAGCGCGACGCTCGGGGACAGTGCCAGCAGGGCATCCAATGAATCAGCGCTGCTCATTGCAGGTGCCTTGGGTGTGATGAGTGGATCCTTGATTTAGTAGACGCCGCACATACCGTCGATC
>CAIKZY010000131.1 GCA_903832025.1 uncultured Actinomycetes bacterium | reverse complement strand
GATCTCGGCACGATCGGCGGTCCCCTGTCAACCGGCCAGGGACAGCCATCATCCGTGGTCGCCGGGGACTTCTCGTCTCCCAATGTCCTCACGGTTTCTCGCCAGCCCGATGGTGCCTGGTTTAACATCCCCGTCAATAGCCTTCCGGCGAACTCAACTCCGCTCGGTCTCACCATCGCTGCGGTTGACAACGTTTGGCAACCTGGTGGTGATTTCGCATTCAATGCGGCCGGAACCGTGGCGTACGCATTGGGAGACCTGTCCGGCCAGACAACCTTGACCACGATTGACTTCGCCCTTACGCCTGAGGTGTCCCACGCGCCGGTGTCTGGCGCGGGAGGCGTTACCGATGTGTATGGCGCGGCGTACTTGGACGCCGGAGGCGATGCGTTCTTCTATGACAACATGAATGCAACGCTGTTCGAGATCACCGCTGACCAGCTGGGACAGGGGAGCCCGGTTGCCGTGGCTGTCGCGCGCCCGACCCCAGCCTTGGCTGCACCGCTGGACGGAGCCAGTTGTTCAAGTGCTCCTCAACCGCCGTTCCCGCCGTTGCCCGCAGGGGACCCAGGCCAGGTGCCGCCCGCTTGGGATCAGGCAATCGCGCGCCCGACCAGCACGAGCACGTGCCCAACGGGAATGAATCCTTCATGGGCCCAGTGGCCCAACCATGGCAGTGGTGGCTACACGTGTGAATGGGCGACGTGGTGGGATACCGCTGCTGCGAACAGCCAGGGGGATTGGACCACGACGCCAGGCTTTCGCTAGCCCAGCAAGCTTAAGCCGGCGAGTGTGCACTGATCGGGGCGCATGATGATCCTCAACCAAAGCCTCGCCGGCGCGTCAGTCGTGTGACCTATGCATCCAGGGTGACCAGCACGTCGATGGTCTCTGCTGTCTGGAATCGCAGCTCAGCGATCCGCCCCACTGCCCTGAGGTCATCTGCGGTCGACTGCAACCGCGCCAACACTGCCGGTGGTGCAGTGATGACGGCCAGGGCAACGTCGGCCTTCATGGATGCGTTGACCTCACTCTTTGCTTTGCGAATCAACGTCAGCACTGATGCCAGCTCCGACATCAGTTCTGGCGTGCCGGTCGGCTGTGCAAGATCAGCGGCCAGTGGCCAGCTTGCTTGATGTACGGATCCGGTTTGCCACCACGACCACACTTCCTCAGTAACAAAGGGCAGGAATGGCGCGAACAGGCACAGCATGGTTTTCAGCGCAAGCGCAAGTGCGGCTTTGGCGGAATCTGCAGCTTCCTGACCGTGCTGCCCGTAGGCACGCTCCTTCACCAACTCCACGTAGTCGTCAGTGAAGTTCCAGAAGAATGTTTCCGCCAATTCTAGTGCACGCGCGTAATTGAAGTCCTCGAATGCATCAGTGGCTTGCTGGACGGTCTGCGCCAGTTTCGCCAGCATTGCCTGATCGACCGGAACGACTATTGCGGTGGCATTCTCCCTGGCATCCAGCCCGAGCACGAACTTCGATGCATTGAGCACTTTGATGGCAAGTCGCCGGCCGATCTTCATCTGCCCCATGTCAAACGCGGTGTCCGTGCCCGGTCGGCCCGAGGCAGCCCAGTAACGGACAGCATCAGAGCTGTACTCATCGAGCATCGACATGGGGGTGACCACATTGCCCTTTGACTTGCTCATCTTCTTGCGATCAGGGTCCAGAATCCAGCCGGAGATGGCTGCGTGGGCCCAGGGGAGAACATCATCCTCCAGGTCGGCGCGCACCACGGTGGAGAACAGCCAGGTCCGAATAATTTCGTGAGCTTGCGGCCGCATGTCCATCGGGAACACCCGGGACCACAGGTCTTCGTCGCGGCACCAGCCGCCAGCGATCTGGGGAGTCAGTGAACTTGTCGCCCACGTGTCCATGACATCCGGGTCACCTATGAAGCCGCCTGGGACGCCGCGTTGGTCCTCGGCAAAGCCTTCTGGGGCATCAGCGGAAGGGTCCACCGGCAGCACTGACTCATCGGGAATGAGGACCTGGTCGTAGTCGGGGTTCCCTGATTCGTCGAGGCGGTACCAGACCGGGATTGGCACACCGAAGAAGCGCTGTCGAGACACCAGCCAGTCTCCATTGAGGCCTTCGACCCAATTGTCGTATCTGACCTTCATGTGCGCCGGGTGCCACTGCAACTGAGCCCCGCGCTCCAGAAGGTGTGCGCGCAACTGCGGATCCCGTCCACCGTTCGTGAGGTACCACTGGCGAGTGGTGACGATTTCCAGCGGCTTGTCGCCCTTTTCAAAGAACTTGACCGGGTGCGTGATCGGCTTGGGTTCCCCGACGAGGTCTCCTGAGTCAGTGAGCATCGCCACTGTCCTCTCGCGGGCAGTGTGACTGGTCGCTCCGACGAGCTGCTCGTAGTTGGCGATCCCTGTATCGCTGGTGATCCAGTCGGGAACATCGGGCAGGATGCGCCCGTCCCAGCCGATGACCGGCCTGGTCGGCAGTTGCAGTTCACGCCACCAGATGACGTCGGTCAGGTCACCAAACGTGCAGATCATCGCGATACCCGATCCCTTCTCGGGATCGGCCAGATGATGAGCCAGGACCGGAACCTTCACACCGAAAAGCGGCGTGATCACCGTCGTTCCAAACAGCGGCTGATACCGCGTGTCATCGGGATGGGCGACCAGGGCCACGCAGGCTGACAGCAGCTCAGGTCG
This sequence comes from uncultured Actinomycetes bacterium, assembly GCA_903832025.1. Lineage (GTDB taxonomy): Bacteria > Actinomycetota > Actinomycetes > S36-B12 > S36-B12 > CAIKZY01. The sequence goes on along the minus strand of CAIKZY010000131.1, from coordinate 28,358 downwards.
AGTGGTCTCGATGAAGACCTGCACCGATGGATCGGCAGTCGTGGCAAAACCGATGCGATGGTAGGCACCTGGTCGTTCACGGTCTTCCAACTCTGCCTGGGCAACCGCTGTACGAAAGGTCACGTCCCACAGCGTTGGCGCTTCTGACTGGTACGCCTGCCCGCGCGCTAGGTTGCGCAGGAATGCGATCTGAGAAACTCGCTGGGCATTGCGGTCAACGGTCTGGTACGTCTGCGACCAGTCCACCGACAGGCCCATGCGGCGCCAGAGCGCCTCGAACACCTGCTCATCCTCATGCGTGAGCCGCTCGCACAATTCCACGAAGTTGCGCCGAGAAATGGGAATTTGCGCCTTAGGGTCAGGGTCGACAGGTGCCACAAAATTCGGGTCATAGGGCAGCGAAGGATCGCAGCGAACACCGAAGTAGTTCTGCACTCGTCTCTCGGTGGGCAGACCGTTGTCATCCCAGCCCATGGGATAAAACACTGAGTATCCGCGCATGCGCTTGTATCGCGCCATGCAGTCTGTGTGCGTGTACGAGAACACATGCCCCACATGCAGCGAACCGCTCACGGTTGGCGGCGGAGTGTCGATCGAGAACACCGACTCCCGGGGAGCGGTGCGATCGAAGGCGTAGGTCCTCTGGGCATCCCATGCGGCCGCCCACTTGGCTTCAACGCCATCCAACGTGGGCTTATCGGGCAGAGAAAAGGAGCCAGTCATGGCTGAAATCCTATGCAGCGGGCAGAAGTGCACGGTCAGCGGTCACGCCTAGGATCAGGGATATGGATGCCCTACAGGTATCCCAGACAGTACGGATCGCGATCGCGCTGATCCTGCTGGCGGGAGCCGCCCTGAGCGTCATGGCCATTGCTGGCCTGGCGTTCAAGCGTGAGATGCTGATCTCCGCCGCTCGGGCACTGGTCCAGCTGGTCGTTGTTGCCTTGCTCATCGCCTGGATCTTTCGCCATCCGCAAGCCACGCTGCTCTACCTGGGCGTCATGCTGGTGGTGGCGGCCTTTACCTCCACACGCAGAATTCATGGCAGCCGCGATGACTTCTGGGTGGTCCTGTGCGCAATCGCTGCTGGCGCAGGGGCAACTACCAGCATCGTGTACGTCACCGGGGCCCTTTCGCGAGATGCCCAGTCCCTGCTGCCCTTCGCAGCGCAAATGATCGGTGGGGCAATGACGGCGGCATCCTTAGCCGGTGTTCGACTTCGCGACGACGTCGCGGACAATTGGCTGACCTTTGAGGGCTACGTCGCATTGGGGGCGTCACTTTCGCAGGCGGGACGAGAGTTTGCCCGCAGATCATCAGAGCGCGCCCTGTTCCCCACCATGGACCAAACCAAGAGTGCTGGACTCGTGACACTGCCGGGCGCATTCGTGGGTCTGCTCCTTGGCGGCGCGAGCCCGTTGCTTGCTGCCCAGATTCAATTACTGGTCCTGGTCGGGTTGATGCTCGTCCAATCCCTTGCAGCAGTCATTACCACCTGGTGGATCAGTCCTGTGTCCGGTGAGGTCCTCTCGCGCGCAATGGCCACTTCCTCGATCCCATGATGCGGTGTGCCATCGGTCACAGCGCGAAACACACGGATGTGACACCATGACGAGGTCTGCAATGCAGGTCCGGAAAGGGGAAGTCGGGTGAAGCAATTCATCACGTACTCCCCGAAGGTGTTCATCCCGTTGACCATGCTCTGCCGTGACCGATGCGGTTATTGCACATTCGCCCAGACGCCGGCACATCTGCCATCGCCGTTTATGACTGCCGAGCAAGTCGTTGACGTCGCGCGTGCTGGGGCAGCCGCCGGATGCCATGAGGCCCTGTTCACTCTAGGTGAGGCACCCGAAGCCCGATACGAAGTGGCTGCTCAATGGCTCGCCCAGCATGGATACGAATCGACGGTCGAATACCTAGCTGCCATGTGCCAGCTGGTCCTCGACGAGACCGGACTTCTTCCACATGCCAACGCCGGTGCGATCAGCCGAGAAGAGCTATCAATTCTACGCACCGTTGCCCCGAGTCAGGGAATGATGATCGAGTCGCTCAATCCCGATCTGGCTGCCCATCGCGGAGCTCCCGACAAGGATCCACAACGTCGCCTGGACACATTGCGCTGGGCCGGCGAGCTGGCCATTCCATTCACGACCGGAATTCTGATCGGTATCGGGGAATCAGCGGCCGATCGCGTCGTCGCGCTGGAAGCCATCGCCACAGCGCACGACCACTTCGGTCATGTCCAGGAAGTCATCATCCAAAACTTCCTGCCCAAGGAAGGCACGCTCATGCGCAGCCAGCCGCCATGTTCAATGGATGAATTGCTCGAAACCATCGCCCTTGCCCGAGCGATACTCCCTGATGACATTCATCTCCAGGCTCCACCAAACCTGGTTGATGATCCGGGGGCCTTGATTGATGCGGGCATCGATGACTTTGGGGGAGTATCCCCGGTGACCCTGGATCACGTGAATCCAGAACGACCTTGGCCACAGATCGAACAGCTTCGTGCGGTGACGCAATCGCGCGGTCTTGCGCTTGTTCCCCGACTGACGATCCACCCTGAGTTCGCTGCGAATCCGGAAACTTGGCTGGATCCCAATGTGCGCTTTGCCGTGCTTGATCGCAGCGACGCGACAAGCCTGGCGCGAGACGACCCCGGGGCAACATTTCCTGAGAAGTATCAGAACGCCGCCAACGTGGGGACCGGCGCAGAGGTCATTCAGGTTGGTCGTCGCTCGACTGCCTGGTACTCCGGAGCTGATCGACAACCGCCGACGCTGATCGTGGCCGGCAGTGATGGCCAGGTGGAACCGCGCGGGTCGGTTCGCGAGGTCCTCCAGGGTGTCCGGTTGGGTCACGTTCCCGATGTCGAGCAATTGGAAATGCTCTTTCGTGCGCGTGGCAACGATGTGCTGGCTATCGCGAGGTTTGCCGATGAACTCCGCCAGCAGGTCAATGGCGGCTCGGTAACGTTCGTGCGTAACCGCAACATCAACTACACCAACGTGTGCACCTTCAAGTGTGCTTTCTGCGGGTTCTCCAAGGGTCCGCTATCGCTCAATCTTCGCGGTAAGCCATACCTGCTGACACTTGACGAAATCGCTGAGCGAGTGCGCGAGGCAGATGCATTGGGTGCCACGGAAGTCTGCTTGCAAGGCGGCATCCATCCGGACTTCGATGGCGAGTACTACCTTCAGGTCTGCAGGGCGGTGAAGGAGGCGGTACCCGATATCCATGTGCATGGATTCACCGCTTTGGAAGTCACCGAGGGCGCACGCCGACTCGGTGAGCCGTTGCCGACCTACCTGCTCAGACTGCAGGCAGCGGGCCTGAAATCCTTGCCGGGTACCGCAGCGGAGATCCTGGATGACTCCATTCGGGAAGTCATCTGCCCGGATAAGATCAATACCGAAGAATGGTTGATCTGCCACGAGATGGCCCATGAGGCGGGGTTGCGCTCGAATGTGACCATCATGTTCGGCAGCATCGAGGAACCACGTCATTGGGCCACGCACATCGTGCGAACACGACAGCTTCAGTCCCGCACCGGGGGATTCACCGAATTCGTGCCACTTCCGTTCGTCCACATGGCCTCACCGATCTATTTGAAGGGCGGCGCACGCCGTGGGCCCACCTGGCGCGAGGTGGTCTTGATGCATGCCGTCGGTCGCATTGGCTATCACGGATTGATCGACAATATTCAGGCATCGTGGGTCAAGCTCGGCGTCCATGGCGCGCAACAGCTGCTGCAGGCCGGTGTTAATGACCTTGGCGGCACCTTGATGGACGAGAACATCTCCCGTGCCGCCGGTGCCACGCACGGCCAGGGCATCTCAGAACAGGAGTTGCGAGCTGTAGTGGAGCCCATCGGCCGAGGTCTGCGTGAACGCACCACCTTGTACGGAGTTCCTGCCCGGCCAGTCGCGATCGCTGCAATGAATCCGTGATGCGCGCGATCCCAAATCGTCGCTATGGATGGACTCGATGCACAGCACCTGGTCCCGGCGGGCCGTCCATGCTTGCCTCGTTTGGCGCGATTCGCCAGAACCCGCTCGCTTTTTTGGACAGCACATGGCGCTCGTATGGCGACGTGGTGCAATTCCCTGTCCCTGCGCCCCCGACGTACCTCATTAATGACCTGGATGCTGTGCGAAAAGTCCTTGTGACCAATGCCCGCAATTACGGGAAAGCGACCATTCAGTACAAGGCACTATCGCTGGTCACCGGAGAGGGATTGCTGTCCGCTGACACTGCGGAGTGGAAGCAACAGCGACCAATGGTTCAGCCCGCATTCCATCACGAAACCTTGCAGACCATCGGTGCTCACGTTGCAGTTGTCACGCAACGCATCATCGATGAATGGCATTGCCTGCCCGACGACACCATTGTGGATGTGGATTCGTTGGTCATGAATGCCGCACTGGAGGTGGTGGGCCACGGGTTGTTCGGTACCGATTTATCCTCCGAGGCCAATGACCTCACGCAAGCCACGCTCAATGCCTTGGATGTCGTGATCGCCCGTGCACGAGTCCCAGTGAGTCCACCCTCGTGGATCCCGACGCCCAGCAATCGAAAACTCCACGCCTCAGTTGCCGCTCTGGATGGTGCAGTATCGAACATTCTGGATGCTCGGGGGATCCCTGATGTGCCAACAGACATGTTGGATTTGCTGATTACTGCCGAGGATGAGCATGGTCGTGGGCTTTCGCCACGGCAGATTCGCGATCAGGTGGTGACATTCATTGTGGCGGGCCACGAAACCGTGGCCAGCACCCTCACCTGGGCCTTTGCACTCATTGCCGAGCGGCCAGATGTGCTGCATCGTCTACGTCAGGAATCTGATGCAGTGCTTGGCGACTCGTGTGCAAGCTTCGCGCATTACGAGCATTTGGTCTACGCCCGGGCGGTCATCGATGAAACGCTGCGGCTGTACCCACCGGCCTGGGTGATCACCCGAAATGCGCTCGAGGAAGATCGTTTGGGCGGCTATCGAATTCCGAAGGGAAGTCTGGTGATCGTGAGCCCGTGGCTTGCCCATCGACACCCGGATGCCTGGGATGCACCGGACCGATTCGATCCCTCGCGCTTTTTGTCCGGGGAGGGACCTCGTGCGGCATTCATTCCTTTTGGCTCAGGACCACGTCAATGCATCGGAAGGGACTTCGCGTACGTGGAAGCCGTCTTGTTGATGTCGAGTCTGGTCAGGAACTTCACGATGTCGTATCCGGAAGGAAGCAGCCGCCCGAAGGCACTTCCGTTGGTGACATTGCGGCCCGCTCACGGACTGCGCCTTCGGATGAGCAGCCGCCGGTAATTGTTATCGTTCGGCAGGACTAGGCATTCAGCAGGCTCAGCACGGCGGGATGGAGGAGCCCATTGCTGCTGAGAAGGTTTCCTCCGACCAGTGCATTTGAACCGTCGTAGGCGCTGACCATTCCGCCAGCCTCGCAGATGATGGGAATCAGTGCGGCCATGTCATAGGTCTCAAGTGCCGGTTCGCCTGCGACATCGACAGCGCCTTCTGCCACGAGCATGTGCGACCAGAAGTCACCGTAGGCGCGCTGACGCCAGGTGCCAGTCAGGAGGGAGTCAAGCCCGGTACCTGAGCCATGCTTGTCCCAGCCCACGGCATCGGAATATGAGAACGATGCATCCTGGAGGTGGCTGACACCGCTCACCCGAATTCGTCTCGGTTCGGCTGAGCCGGGACTGATCGTCCAGGCACCGGATCCTTTGGCGGCCCACCAGCGCCTCCCAAGGGCCGGAGCCGAGACGACACCGAGGACGACTTCTTGCTCGGCACGCAAGGCAATCAGTGTTGCCCAGACCGGCACGGTGCGAACGTAGTTTTTGGTGCCGTCAATGGGATCCAGAATCCAGGTGCGCGCGGCTCCGGCGTCATACGACCCGTACTCCTCGCCCATGATGGCGTCGCCAGGCCGTGTGGCAGCCAGCTGGAATCGAAGCAGGCGCTCGGTCTCTTTGTCAGCCTCGCTCACCGGTGTCAGATCCGGCTTGGTCTCTACCACGAGGTCTGCTGAGCCAAAGGCTGCCATCGTCACGTGGTCCGCCTGATCTGCCAGATCCAGTGCCACGGCAAGGTCATCGGCCCATGGGCCTGCGATTGAAGTCATGCCATGAACTTAGTCGACACCGCGCCGTGCTTCAGGAATTGCGATCTGCTGAGTGTGGACGGTCCGCCTCGGCCATGCTTCGCAGCAAACGGCGCAGGCCAGCAAGACGATCTGCCAGTGCATTTGCCGCTGCCCACTCATCAAGTGCGCACTCCTGCTCGTCGTGGCTGCAGGCGCGCGGGCACTGGGCCGTCCCAAGGGCCAATTCAGGGAACGCACCGATCAGGTCTGCCGCGCTCACATGCGCAAGTCCAAACGAGCGGATTCCGGGAGTGTCAATGATCCATCCGCCAGTTTGCAGCTCCAGCGCCATGGCGCTGGTTGAGGTGTGACGACCCTTGCCGGTTACGGTGTTGACCCCGCCTGTTCCGCGATCAGCGCCGGGGACCAGCGCGTTGACCAGGGTGGACTTCCCGACCCCCGATGGTCCGATCAGCACGGTGCGCTGCCCGGTGAGTAGTTGCAGCAAACTCGGGCTCGGTTGCTTTGCGGTCACCGTAATGCACGTGACAGCCACGCCAAGGTAAGCGGAGATCAGGTCATCGGGTGCGTGCAGATCGCACTTGGTGATGATCAGCAGGGCAGGCACACCAGCATCGGCAGCTGCTACGAGGGCTCGATCGATAAAGCCAATGTTGGGGTCAGGGTTGATCGTGGAGGTGACGATGCCAAGCTGAGTCGCGTTGGCCACGATGACCCGCTCGACAGGATCAGCATCGTCGGCAGTGCGGCGAAGATTGGAGGTTCGTTCCAGGCGACGGACTATGCGCGCCTGGGAATCCGCGTGGCCAGCGAGGTCTCCCACAACGTCGACGCGGTCCCCGGTCACGATGCCCTTACGACCAAGTTCCCGGGCCTTGATGGCGTACACCGTGGTGTGGTTATCTAGCCGAACCGTGAAACGTCCGCGATCCACGGTGATCACCATGCCGGCCACGGAGTCCACGTGTGCTGGACGATCCTTGGAACGAGGCCGTGACTTCGATCGCCCGGGTCGGATGCGGACGTCGTCCTCATCCAATTCGCGACTCAATTGACCACTTCCAGCATTGCTGTCCAGCGTTCAGCGAAGTTCGGCAACGTCTTTGCCGTGGTGTCAATATTCTCCACGGTCACCTCGGGAACCGCTAGGCCCAGAACCGCGCCAGCGGTGGCCATGCGGTGATCGTCATAGGTGTTCATCAAGCCGCCGTGCAGAGGTGTCGGAACAATCATCAGCCCATCGGGCAATTCTTGGGCATTGCCGCCAAGCCGATTGATCTCAGTGCACAGGGCGTGAAGTCGATCTGTCTCATGTCCGCGAAGGTGGGCGATTCCGGTAAATCGCGATGGTGAGTCTGCGAGGGCCGCCAATGCGGCGAGAGTTGGCGTGAGCTCTCCGACGGCACCGAGATCAGCATCCAGTCCACGAATGGAGGTGCCGCCGCTGACGGTCAATCCCGCCGCGCTCAGGGTGACACCGGCACCCATGTCGGACAAGATCCCGCGCAAGGCATCACCAGGCTGCGTGGTCTGGGTTGGCCAGTTCGGCACTGTGACGGTACCGCCGGCGACCATGGCTGCGGCCAGGAATGGAGCAGCGTTGGAAAGGTCCGGCTCGATTGATCGGTCAAGTGCGGGAACTGTCGAGGCTGGAACGTGCCACACGCGTGATCCATCGCTGTCAACGATGATCCCGTGCTCGGCGAGCATGGCGATGGTCATCTGGATGTGCGGGGTGCTTGGGACCGGGGGGCCTTCGTGGATGATCGTGAGTCCATTGGCGAATCGGGGCCCGGCGAGCAATAGCGCAGAAACGAACTGACTTGACGCAGAGGCGTCGATGGTGACCGATTCGCCGGATACGCAGCCGGTGCCAAAGATCGTGAATGGCAGCCGTCCACCTGCGTCATCTTCGATTTTCACGCCGAGTTGGTCAAGGGCATCAATGATGGTGGCCATGGGTCGCTTGCGGGCGTGCGGATCTCCATCGAAGGTGACCGCCCCGATGCCCAGCGCTGCGATGGGAGGCAAGAAACGCATCACCGTGCCGGCCAGGCCGACGTCGATGTGGACATCGCCGGAAATAGGGGCTGGCTCGATGCGCACATCCATGTTGCCGACAGGGCTGTACTTCACCGCCGTGATGGAGCACCCCAGACTGCCCAGAGCCTGGACCATGAGGCGGGTGTCGCGAGCATCCAGGAGGCCGCTGATCGTGGATGGTCCATCGGCAATGGCCGCCAGTACCAGGGCGCGATTGGATGCAGACTTTGATCCGGGGACCTCGACTGTGGCCGACAGGGGACCAACTGCACGAGGTGCGCGCCAGGGATCTGAGTGGGATGCCATCGTGATCAGCGTAGTCGCATTACCCTGAAAGCCGAGCGATCAGGATCGTCCGATGCGGAGGAGGACATGGCGGTGTGCGGCAGATTCGTGGCAGCGACCTCACCGGCCGATTGGGCGGAGGAGCTCGCGGCTACCCCGGTGCAGGAGGCATGGCAGGGTCCGGACTTCAACGTGTGCCCGGGCAAGCACGTCTTGATCGCGATGGCCTCGATGCTCGATGGTCAGGTGACGTTGGTCATGGCGCGGGCCCTGTGGGGATTGATTCCCTCATGGGCCAAGGATCGAGCAATTTCGAGCAAGTTGACCAACGCACGAATCGAGACCGTTGCTGACAAGCCATCGTTTCGGGCGGCGTACGCCAGACGACGGTGCCTGGTGCTGGCTGATGGATACTACGAGTGGTACGCCCCACAGCAGGGTCCGAAGCAGCCGTTCTATATTCGGCCAGCGGACGGTTCGGTCATCGCGATGGCAGGGTTATACGAGTGGTGGGCGGATCCAGCCGGTGGCGGGCGTGGCGAACCACAATTGACTTGCACCATCCTCACACAGGCGGCCTCACCGGAGCTGGCACCCATACACGATCGGATGCCGGTCATGATCGATGCAAGCGAGCGTTCACGCTGGCTTGACCCGCAGGTAGCGGGTCGAGACATCGACAGCAGCGTCTTGGGCTGGCAACCTGTGCTGGATGCGGTCCCGGTGGGTGCGGCGGTTGGCAATGTGCGAAACAACGGTTCGGACCTCATTGCCGCGCTTCCAGCGGCACAGGCCCTGTTCTAGGCCGGGAATGCGACGGACCACGCTGCTGTTCGTGCCGAGGTGGGTGCTACCCAAACAACCGACAGGCTCTTTGTGCATGGCTGCTTCGTCGATCGAGCGCGGCCAAAGGCGCTCCGCGTCGGGGGACGGCTAGGCTCATGGGTGATGTCCGATCAGGTGACGACCCAGACTGAGCGCGCCCAGCGCTTCGAGGAACAGGCATTGCCATACCTCGATGGGCTGTACGGAGCTGCGATGCGCATGACGCGCAACCCCAGTGATGCCGAGGATCTGGTTCAGGAGACTTTCGTCAAGGCATTCGCCGCGTTTGATTCATTCGAGCAGGGCACCAACCTCAAGGCGTGGCTCTTTCGCATCCTGACGAACACGTACATCAACTCGTATCGCAAGAAGCAGCGACAGCCGCATCAGTCCTCAGTGGACGAGCTCACTGACTATCAATTGCACGAGGCTGAGTCGCACACCTCACGAGGATTGCGATCCGCTGAGGTCGAAGCCTTGGACCTGCTGGCCGATGATGACATCGTGCGGGCAATGTCTGAGCTTCCTGACGAGTTTCGGATTGCGGTGTACTTGGCCGATGTTGAAGGGTTTCCGTACAAGGAGATCGCGGAAATCATGGAGACCCCTGTTGGCACGGTGATGTCACGACTGCATCGTGGTCGCAAGATGCTTCGCGAGCAGTTGACCCAGTACGCCATAGACCATGGATACATGCCTGCCTCGGCGGCGAGCGGAGGTGAGGACGCATGAGTTGCGGAAATCCACACGAAGTGGAGTGCACGACAGTCCTGGAGATGGTGTACCTGTACATCGATGACGAGCTCGATGAGATTCGACGTGTGGAAGTAGTGACGCATTTGAAGGAGTGCTATCCGTGTGCAGGTGTGTTTCAGGTTGAGACCACAATCAAGGCACGAGTTCAGGTGTGCTGCAGCGGTCAGGCGCCGCAGCAGTTGCGCGTGGCCATCGCGGAGCAACTTCGGCAGTCGCTGTCCGGCGAGCGCTAGGAGACCTCATGTCACACACGGTCCGAGCTGAGATGGTTGCCTCGGTTCACTCGGTCATTACCGGTGTCGGACAGGAAGTGGCCGTCGGGGAGACGTTGCTGATCTTGGAATCTATGAAGATGGAGATCCCGGTACTGGCCGAAGTTGCGGGCACGGTTGCCGAGATCGCAGTCGTTCCGGGCGACGTCATTCGCGAGGGTGACGTGCTGGCAATTATTGCCACCTGACGCCTAGTGCGGTCCGTGATCGACAGCCAATTCGCGGGTACGCTTCGATGGTGGCAATCGTCAACCGCCTTGCAGAGGAACGTACGGATCTTTCATCGGTTCAAATCGAGCGCTGTCACCAGATTGCCGGTGATTGGGCCTTGCTGGCAGACCTGTCGGCCAGCGACCTGGTGATGTGGCTTCCGACCTGGAATGACGGCGGACTGATCGCCGTGGCACAGGTGCGAGCCACCACGGCCCCTACGAATGTGCCAAAGGATCTTGTTGGCACATTCCTGGCCCGCGGCCGGAGTCAGCATGTGGACCAAGCCCTGGCCCTGGGTCGGGTCAGTACCAGTGCTGACGACACATTGGTTGCCTACCCTGTTCGTGACGGCCAGCAGGTCATTGCGGTCGTTGAGCGGTATAGAGCACCCTCCCGGCGAGTAACCGGCGAACTGGAAGAGGTCTACCTGCGCACTGCAGAGGATCTGTTCGCCATGATGGTCGAAGGAAGTTACCCGGCTGCCGAATTAGTCACCGGCGCCAGTGGCACGCCACGGGTAGGCGATGGCCTCATTCGCGTAGCCGCCGATGGCCAGGTCCGCTTTGCCAGTCCGAATGCAGTCAGCGCCATGCACCGACTGGGATTAGCCACCGAACTATTCGGGGCACGGCTGGCAGATCTGGTCGTCAAGCTCAGTCATCGCCATGGCCCAGTCGATGAGTCTCTGGCCGAGGTGGCCGCTGGACGCGTGGCCGGTCGCGCCGACTTGGACAATGGGGTGGCAACCGTGTTGATCCGAAGCATCCCGATTCATCACGAGGGGCAACACAGCGGAGCAGTGATCCTGCTCCAGGATGCCACGGAGATTCGTCGCCGCGAACGTGCACTGATGTCCAAGGACGCCACGATTCGCGAGATTCACCACCGCGTGAAGAACAACCTGCAAACTGTCGCAGCGCTGCTGCGACTGCAGGCTCGTCGAGCAACCACCACGGAAACTCGCGATGCCTTGGGTGAGGCTCAACTCCGGATTGCCGCAATTGCCGTGGTCCACGAGAGTCTGTCGCGCATAGGCGCCGAGCCAGCGGTATTTGAAGAGATCGTCGATCGCATCGTGATGTTGGTCCGGGACCTGGCGGGGGCATACTCGCCCAACGGCAGCGTGCCGGAAATTAGCCGTTCTGGTTCGGGTGTCTCGGTGCCAGAGGAATTCGTGACCCCGTTGGCGATGGTGGTCTCCGAGCTCTTGCACAATGCCGTTGAGCACGCAGGTGCCTCACGCATACGGGTGGAGTTGCAGGTGCAGGCTGACGGTCTTGATCTTCACGTTCTCGATGACGGGACAGGGTTACCGGAAGGCTTCACGATCGCCCAGGCGGGCCTGGGCCTGCAGATCGTCGACTCGCTCGTCAGCAATGAGATGCACGGGCACTTTCACCTGACGTCCCCTGAAAATGGGGGAACTGTGGCTCAGGTAGGGGTCTCCTGGCAGTCCGTAGCGGATTAGACGTTGCTTCGAGCCCGGAGCCGAGCATTTCGGCGTTTGAGGGCGCGTCGCTCATCTTCGCTCATCCCGCCCCACACGCCGGCATCCTGACCGGTTTCCAACGCCCATCGCAGGCACTCGTCCACCACGCTGCAGCGCCGGCACACGGCCTTTGCTTCCTCAATCTGCACCAGCGCCGGGCCGGTATTGCCGATGGGGAAGAAAAGCTCGGGATCCTCGTCACGGCAGGCACTCTCGTGGCGCCAGTCCATGTAGACCACTCCAATAGGGCGATGGCACCAGGGTCACCGGTGCTTGTGATTACCTTCACGAGGCTGGCACATCAAATGGGGGCGACCTAGGGGTCTCCTGGTCGTCCCCGGAGGAAGAAATGCCGGCCCGCTGGGTAACGGACCCCTTAAGAGTCGCAGAACATGGGCACGCCCACAAGGGGAATCACCGAGTCCGGACCCAGAGACGGTGCGGCATTGCTCACATCTGTCCTAATTATCATGATTTGCAAAGTTCGTTGAGCCGTCGTAGACGGTAAGCGCTTGCGGGATGGATGTGAACGTCACCGAGCTTGTTAGGCCGTCAAGGTCCCCATCTACTTGCAAGGGCATGGGCTGACGTGCGGAAATGACGAACGTAGGTTGATCATGCAGGACCAGTATGGAGTCCTTCGTTGAGCCCGAGGTCGAATGGGCCAGCATGCGCCGCCCCGCCCGAATGCCAGTCTGAAGCCGGAGCTTGCGGAGGGCGAAGACATCAAGCCCCAGGTCAAAGGACGCCTGGGGACATGGGTCGATCGGCCAGGAGCCCAGATAGGTCCAGGGCGAAGTGTTCTGAACAACGGCGCTAAAGATCTGCGGGAGCCAGATGTCCCCGGCACGAAGGTCGAGCTGAGGGTGCCGGCGATCGGCATGCAGGAGGTATTGACTCAAGGTGGTGCGCACGTAGCGTGCGGGGGTGGCCGACTTCCCCCGGGCTCGTTGACCCTCCATGGCTGCGATGATCTGGGCATCCAGCCCGATGCCGGCATTGGCGACGAAGTAGCGATCATTGGCCTGGCCCACGCCGATGCACCTGGTCCGGTCGGCGCGCAGTGCCTCGATGATGGCTCCGGTCGCCTCCACGGAGTCCACGGGTAAGCCCAGCGACCGTGCGAACACATTGCCACTGCCACCGGGGATTGTGGCCAAGCGCGGAGCATGGCCAGCACGATTCGACAACATGCCGTTCACGACCTCGTTGATGATGCCGTCCCCGCTCAAAGTGATAACCACGTCAAGGTTTTGCAGGGCAGCATTCGCCCCGAGCTCGATGCCGTGACCTCGATGGGTCGTCATTGTGATCTGCAGATCGACTTGGCTCGAAAGTGCGGTGACGATGACGTCGGTGACCCGTGCAGAAGTAGACGTCGCCCTGGGATTGACGACGAGCAGACCCCTCATAGCACCAGCCTAGGCAACGCTGGCTTTGGCAGGCACGGGCGACCGGGAGTTTGACACCTGGACCAATAGAGTCAGGGCATGCCGTCGATTACGCCCTTTCGTGCGCTTGCGGTGATTTGCGCAGCGCAGGGACTTGGCCTGGTTGCCTACGCGGTGTACGTCGTGGTGGCCTCGGCATTGACGGGGACGACAGGTTCAAGCGCGGTTTCGAACCCTGGCGCGATGATCGTTCTCGCGGTGACGCTCGGCATCTTCGGCGCAGGCCTGCTGCTGATCGCCCGAGCATGGTGGCTTCGGGCGACGTGGCAGCGTGGGGCATTCGTCATGGCTCAGATCGTCGGCGGCATCATCGGATACTCAATTTCCCAAGCCGATCAGGTGCTTGCGAAGTACGCCGGGCTGGCACTGGTCCTCATGGCGGCTGCTGGTCTGGTCTTGGTGTTCAGCCCGCCAGTGCTTGGTCATTTCACACGGCAAGACTGATGTCATTCGTCCCTAATCGCTAGCCTGAGCAGCGAGCTCGGTGAGCGCAGCTTCGCTGAGCCGATACGGAATCCAGTCGGTGCGTGCCTGTGCGCCGTGCGCGGCGTAAAAGTCCCTACTGGGTGTATTCCAGTCGAGCACCGCCCAGTCAAGGCGACCGAATCCGTTTTCCACGCAGTGTCGAGCTAGTGCCGCAATGAGTGCGCGACCGTAACCACGACCGCGAAACCGCTCGCGGACGTACAGGTCTTCCAGAAAAATGCCCTGCTGGCCCAGCCAGGTTGAATAGGACAGGAAGTACAAGCCAACGCCGGCCAACTCGTCATCGACGTCCGGAGACTCCACGACCAGCGCATGAATGGCTGGATTGTCCCCGAACATGTCTTCGCCAAGTTTGCGCGCTGTCAAGGTCGCCTGGTCCGCGGCTTGCTCATACGCTGCAAGCTCGCGGACCAGGTCGACGATTTGTGCCGCATCATCCAGGCGGGCTGGGCGAATGCGCGCGGTCATGCTTAGGCCTTCTTGGTTTCCCAGAAGATCGCGGCGATTTCGTCGATCTTGCCGAGCAACTGATCGGCCACCGCGACGTCAACCGTGCCCTTGGTGCCGCCGGCCCCAGCGAGCTTGGTTGCCTGGTTGAACAGGTCATTGAGCTGGGGGTACTTCTCGAAATGAGGAGCCTTGAAGTAATCGGTCCACAGCACCCACAGGTGCTCCTTGACCATATTCGAGCGCTCTTCCTTGATGGAGATTGCGCGCGCCTTGAAATCGGCATCGCTGGAGTCGTTGTACTTCACCATGCACGCCTTGACCGACTCTGCCTCCAGGCGAGCCTGGGCAGGGTCGTACACGCCACACGGCAGATCACAGTGGGCGTAGGCGGTAATGCGGGGGGCAAAGAGTCGGGCGAGCATTGACGGTCCCTTCGGTCGGTGCAAACTGTGGTCCAAAGTCTGCCGAGCCCTACGTGGCGCAGCAGCCACACTGACCCTACTCCCGTCTGAGCAAGCGGCAAGATGGTGCCGTGCGAAGTCAATGGACCACTGCGAAGGTGCTTGGCGAGTCAATGGCACCAGCAATCACCTCCGGGCAGTTCTGGCTCGTCAGATGCGGCGTCGCGATATCGCCTGGGGACATTGTGCTTGCGGTGCACCCCCAACGCCCAGACCTGCATGTCATCAAGCGGGTCATCCGGCCAACGCCCGGTGGATGGTGGCTAGAGGGCGATAACCAGGAGCGCAGCACCGATTCGCGCCACTACGGGCCCGTCGAGCAGGTGCTTGGCAGGCTGATGTGGTGCTATTGGCCGATCACTGGTCTGTCCTCAGCGCGCAAGCGCACTGCGGATTGAGGATGCCAGGTGCTCGGGGGCGGCGATCATTGCCGGGCCGTACCAGGTCAGCGCGCGACCGTCGACCAGCGCACAGGGCTGGGTGAAGGCCTCGGGCCCGTCATCAGCGGTGAAGGCATATGGCTCGTTCGGCAAAATCACCAGTTGATGTGCAGGAAGGTCCGAAGGGTTGATTTTCGGATATCGCTCGCTGTGACCGCCCAGGGCATTGGTGATTCCCAGTCGATGGACAACGTCACCGGCGTAGGTATTCGATCCCACGAACATCCACGGCCTGCGCCAGATGGCGATCACCGCCGAAACAGGTCCGAGATTGGTCGGGGAAGTCCAAGCGGCGGTGGCTTCGTCCAGCCAGGACGAGTCGGCCGAGCCGATCTGGTCGAACAGCCTGCGCATGCTGGCCAGGCCGTCGTCGACCGTACGGATGTCCGTCGTCCAGACCGAAAGGCCCATCTCGCGCAGGGCCTGCAGGTCAGCTGGTCTGTTCTCCTCACGATTGGCGATGACCAGGTCCGGCCGGAGCGCGGCGATCTTGGCAACATCGGGATTCTTGGTGCCACCGATCCGCTGCACGTGCAGATCAGCCGGATGGGTGCACCAGTCGGTTGCCCCGACCAACAGTCCTGGATAGCTGGCGGCCACCGCTTCGGTCAGGGAAGGCACCAGCGAAACGACTCGGGAAACGCCCGAAGTCAGTGCAACAGGGCAACCGGTGTCGTCATTCATGCCAGCGCCGTAGCCACTGCTGCGCAAAATGCATCGACCTCTGCCTCCGTTGTGTCCCAGGCGCACATCCATCGAACCTCGCCAGTCGCCTGGTTCCATTCATAAAACGCAAATGACTCCTGCAACGTGCGAGTGATGGCAGTCGGCAGGATGGCAAACACCGCGTTGGCCTGCACTGGCTGGGTGATCGTCAGTCCCGACAAGCCGCGAACTCCGGCCGCTAGGCGCTGAGCCATCGAGTTCGCATGCTGGGCATTGGCCAGCCACAAGTCGTCGGTGAGCAAGGCAGTGATCTGAGAAGCTGCGTACCGCATCTTGCTGGACAGCTGCATGAATTGCTTGCGCGAGAATTCAAGTGGCTTGCCGCCAAGGGCCTCATTGAAGATCAGGACTGCCTCAGCACCCAAGGCACCATTCTTTGTCCCGCCGAACGTCATGGCGTCCACGCCGACGTCGACAGTGATCTGCGCCAGGCTGCAGCCCAGGTACGCAGCGGCGTTGGCAATGCGCGCCCCGTCCAGGTACACCACCATGTCCAGCTCGTGGGCTTGCCGACACAGTGCAGCGAGTTCATCCGGTGAGTAGACGGTGCCCAATTCCGTTGACTGAGTGATCAGCACTGCCCTTGGTTGCGAGTGATGAACTTCGCCGACGCCCCAGTGCTCTGCGCGAATGGCCTCCGGGGTGAGTTTTCCGTCCGGAGTGTCCACCGAGATGACCTTGCATCCCAGGAGTTTTTCCGGAGCCCCGGCTTCGTCGACATTGATGTGCGCGGTTCGGGCGCAGAGCACTGACTGCCAGCTCGTGACCATCGACTGCAGCCCCAAGACGTTTGCGCCTGTTCCGTTGAAGGTCAGGTACACCTGGGTGCCGGCACCAAAATGTTCCCTCAATCGACGTTTTGCCTCAGTCGTCCAGGGATCAGCCCCGTAGGCCGGAGATGGGCCGACATTGGCGTCAACGACTGCTTTGAGGACCGCCGGATGTGCCGGGGCATAATTGTCACTTGCGAAAGAGGACATGCGGGCACGCTATCAACGACCCAGGCAGTATGTTCCAGGCATGTTCGCCGTCTACGCCAATGCCATCAGTAGTAGTGACCCGCTGAGCTGCCTTTCGGTTGGTGAGTTGGAGCAGCCGGCAACACCGGACGACTGGGTCACGGTGGAGGTGAAGGCCGCCAGCTTGAATCACCATGATCTATGGGCACTGAAGGGTCAGGCGCTGAAGGCTGAGCAGATCCCAATGATCTTGGGTACCGACGCCGCTGGCGTGACCGAGGATGGCCGTGAAGTCGTGGTCCATGCGGTTATTGGTGACCCAGCAGCCGGTCACGGTGATGAAACCCTGGACCCTCGACGGTCACTGCTCAGCGAGGTCTATCCAGGCACTATCGCTGAATTCGTGCGCGTGCCTGCCGCGAACCTGATCGACAAGCCGTTGGACTTGAGCTGGGAGGAAGCCTCATGCCTACCTACCGCCTGGCTCACCGCGTTTCGAATGCTCACGACCAAGGCTGAGGCCAATGCAGGAGATGTCGTGTTGGTGCAGGGTGCTGCAGGTGGGGTTGCCACGGCACTGATCGTGCTGGGCAAGGCCTTGGGATTGACGGTGTGGGCCACCTCGCGTGATGCGTCCAAGCGGGAATGGGTGTCCTCGATCGGTGCCGATGCGGTCTTTGCACCCGACGATCGATTGCCCGGCAAAGTCGATGCGGTGATGGAGACCGTGGGTGAGGCCACGTGGGACCACTCCGTGAAGTCCTTGCGCCCAGGGGGCCGTCTGGTGATTTCTGGGGCGACGAGCGGGCAGATGCCCCCGGCACAGCTCAATCGCATCTTCTTCCTGCAACTGCAGATTCTGGGATCGACCATGGGGACGATTGGCGAGTTCCGCGATTTGCTGCAACTCCTCAGTCGTACCGGCGCCCGACCGATCATCGACCGAGTCTGGGCCATGCAGGATGCGGCTCAGGCCTTTGCGGCCATGGAGCGCGGTGACGTGCGGGGCAAGTTGGTGCTTACTCGGCCATAGGCCGATGTCCGGTCATGCATCAAGGTCATCGAACTCGTCATAATCCTCGTCCATGCGCGCCATCCAGGTGGCAAGTCTCTCGATTGGCGTCTCGAATTCAGGATTCAGGTCAACGAATGTGCGAAGTTCGTCTGCAAGAGCGGCGAAGGAGATGTGTTCCTCTCCGCGTCTGTTGGCTAATTCCTCAATGCCTCGGTCGGTGAAGTACATGGCTAGGCAAACGCTGCTTCTGCGATGGCCTGCTGCTCAGCATCGTGACGGTGATGCGAACCCACCGCAGGTGAACTCGATGCAGGTCGGGCCACTACCTGCACCGGTCCATCGACCAGGGCCGGCAGGTTCATGGCCATGAAAGACCAGGCGCCTTGGTTCAACGGCTCTTCTTGGACCCAAGTCACTGGCGCATTGCCGTACTGAGCCAGAGTCGGCGGAAGCGAGCGAATCGGGAGCGGGTACAAGCGCTCCATTCTCAAGATCGCGACATCGGAGATCTGGTGTGCTGCACGATAGGCGGCAAGGTCGTAATACACCTTTCCGCTGCATAGCAAGATCTTGCGCACGGGCCCTGATGTGACTGTGGGGTCTGCCAGCAGGGGATGGAAGTGGCCCGTCTCAAAATCGGCCTTGCTCGATACGGCTGCTTTGGCCCGCAAGAGTGACTTCGGCGTGAAGACGACCAGCGGACGCCGCACCTGGGCATGAGCCTGGAGACGCAGCAAATGGAAATACGAAGCGGGCGTTGTGGGCATCGCCACGATCATGTTGTCCTGAGCGCACAACTGCAGGTAACGCTCAATCCGTGCAGAGGAGTGGTCAGGTCCCTGGCCCTCGAACCCATGGGGGAGGAGCAGCGTCAAGGAAGAGCGCTGTCCCCACTTCTGCTCACCTGAGGCGATGAATTCATCGATGATGGTCTGTGCTCCATCGGCGAAGTCTCCGAACTGGGCCTCCCACATCACCAGCGCATCGGGTCGGGCAACGGAGTACCCGTACTCAAAGCCCATGGCGGCGAATTCGCTCAGGAGCGAGTCGTAGACGTAGAGCTTTGCATCACCTCGGTAGCACTGCTTGAGAGGCTTGTACTGCCAGCCGGTTTCCTTATCGACAATCACCATGTGTCGATGCCCGAAGGTGCCGCGACGCACATCCTGGCCGGCGAGTCGAATGGTGCGCCCTTCCATGAGCAATGAGCCGACTGCCAACGCCTCGGCCATGCCCCAGTCGATGGTGTCATCTGCGACCATCTGCGCACGCTTTGCCAGCTGCGGTGCAAGGCGCGGGTGGACGGTGAATTCCTCCGGGGTATGCAACTGGGAGTCAATCACCACCGAAATCTGCTCTGCTGTGATCGCCGTGGGAATTTCAGCAGCCAAGCCTTGTGGCGCGAGTTGATGCTGACCGGCGGCAATAATGTCCGCGGAGGAGATCGAGAATTCCTCGACGTGATCGGCCTCCTCCTCGCGTGTCTGCTGGAAGATGTGCTCCAGATGCTCCTGGAAATGACGCAGCGCCCCCTCGGCTTCATCAACGGTGATATCACCACGGCCGATCAGTGACTCGGTGTAGTGCTTACGTACTGAGCGCTTGGCATCGATGATCGAGTACATCAGCGGCTGAGTGAGCGATGGATCGTCAGCCTCGTTGTGTCCGCGCTTGCGGAAGCACACCAGGTCGATCACCACGTCTTTGTGGAACTGCTGACGGAACTCAAAGGCCAACTGGGCCACTCGAACGGCGGCTTCAGGATCATCACCATTGACATGGAATATGGGTGCCTGCACCATGCGTGCCACATCAGTTGAGTACACCGATGAGCGCGAGTATTTCGGAGAGGTCGTGAAGCCAACCTGGTTGTTCACCACGATGTGCACCGTGCCGCCGGTGCGATAGCCCTGGATCTGAGACATCTGTAACGTTTCGGCGACCACACCTTGGCCGGCGAATGCCGCATCTCCGTGCATGAGCACGGGCAGGATGTCGAAGGCACGCTCGCGGGGGAGCATGTCTTGCTTCGCGCGAACGATGCCTTCCAGTACTGGATTGACCGCTTCTAAGTGGGATGGATTGGCCGCAAGGTAGACGGCGGTGGATCGGCCGTCCTCGGTGGTGAAGACCCCCTCGGTTCCCAGGTGATACTTCACGTCCCCAGATCCTTGAACGGATTCCTCGCCGTAGTGTCCCTCGAACTCCCGGAAGATCTGGGCATAGGACTTACCCGCAATGTTGGCCAGCACGTTCAGGCGACCTCTATGCGGCATGCCGATGGCAACCTCGATGATCTCGGCCTGAGCGGCATTGATCAAGATGGCGTCCAGCAGCGGAATCAGTGTCTCGCCGCCCTCGAGTGAAAACCGCTTCTGCCCGACGTACTTCGTCTGCAGGAACGACTCAAGCGCTTCCCCTTCATTGAGCTTGCGCAGGATTCGGAGTTGCTCTGCAGCATCCGGTTTGTCATGGACGCCTTCAACGCGATCTTGGATCCATTGGCGCTGCTCGGGATCTTGGATGTGCATGTACTCGATCCCGACAGTCCTGGTATAGGCATCACGTAACACGCCCAAGATGTCGCGAAGCTTCATCAGGTCCTTGCCTGCAAAGCCACCGGTTGCGAATTCACGGTCCAAGTCCCACAAGGTCAGCCGATGTGTCAGCACATCGAGATCGGGATGGGCACGTTGGTGGTACTCAAGTGGATTGGTATCGGCCATGAGGTGTCCACGTACTCGGTATGCGTGAATGATCTCCTGAACGCGAACGGTCTTGTCGAGATCTGTCTCGTGCGTGGCAGAAATGTCGCGTGCCCATCGAATCGGCTCGTATGGGACCCGCAGTGATTCGTAGATCTCGTCGTAGAAACGGTCCTCGCCGAGCAGCAATTGCTCAATGCGACGTAGGAACTCCCCGGATTGGGCTCCTTGGATGATGCGATGGTCGTAGGTCGAGGTCAAGGTGACGATCTTGGACACGGCGTTTCTGACGATCGACTCTTGCGAGGCTCCTTGCCATTCGGCCGGGTAATCCAGTGCTCCGACCCCGATGATGCAGCCCTGCCCGGCCATGAGCCGGGGCACGGAGTGAACCGTGCCGATGCCACCGGGATTTGTGAGCGACAGCGTGGCACCTTGGAAGTCACCTGCTTCCAGCGACCCACTGCGGGCCTTGCGCACAAGTTCCTCGTACGCCGACCAGAACTGGATGAAATCCATCTTCTGTGTGCCACGGATCACAGGGACCAGTAGCTGGCGAGTACCGTCCGGCTTTGCCAGGTCAATGGCAAGTCCAAGGTTGATCTGCTCATGTTCGTTCACGGCCGGCTTGCCATTGACTTCGGCATACGAGAAATTCATCGCCGGAACCGACGTGGCTGCCTTCATGACGGCAAAGCCAATGAGATGGGTGAACGACACCTTGCCACCACGAGCGCGGGCCAGGTGCCTGTTGATGACGGTTCTGGTGTCGATCATGAGCTTGGCCGGGATCGCACGCACGCTCGTGGCGGTCGGCACGGTCAGTGAAGCTTCCATATTGGTGACAACCCGAGCTGAAGCACCGCGAAGCACGGTCGCGTGCTCCGCATCAGAGGCAATCGCGGTTGCCCCAGCGGGCTTCGGTGAAGGCGTGGGTGGCGGTGCCGCCACTACGGCCGATGAAGCCACTGCTGATGCAGGCACTGGGCTTGCGAGGGGCGCAGGTGTGTCAGCGTCCGCCTGGCCGGCCGTAGGTGAGCTGTTTGTCGCCTGCCCGGCGGGCGCATGCGTCACGGGAGACTGCTCGGCCGGCACGTATCCTTCGAAGAACTCCCACCAAGCAGGGTCCACGCTGTCTCTGTCCTGCAAGAACTGCTGGTAGATCTCGTCTACCAGCCACTCGTTTGGGCCGAAGGAATTGGCCGAGGTGCTTGCGTTGTCTGTCGACACGACACCACAGTAGACCAGGTCTGCTGAGTAATGATCATGGCGATCAGGAGAGCATCATCTACGTCACATCGCGACGCAACGTGGTCCCTGCAGCGATAGCTCCGAGTACCACCGCGTACCCGATGAGCACCAAAGCCCCGCCCCATGCCGGAAGTAAGTCAGCGGTGGTCCGGCCGCCCTGGTAGGACTGGTGCAGGATCGAATCCAGGGCTCCGCCGGGCAGCCACTTCGGCGCCCAGGAGAAGAAGACCCCCAGGAGTGGCTGCACCAAGAGCACCCAAACCAGGGCAATGATGACTGCGGCGATCTGATTGCGAAGCAGGGCGCCAACGGCCATGCCCAAGATGGCGTAAATGGCGAAACCGAGCATCACGCCCAAGAGAATCTTCCCCGCAAGTGAGGTATCGATGGGGGCGTGGACCTTCCCCGCAAGCGTTAGGCGGGCCAGCGCATAGGAAACGGCGAAATTCACGATGCCCAGGAGTGCTCCAAGCACACCGAAGACCGCCGCCTTGGACAGCAGTACCGGCCAGCGTCGCGGGGACGCGAGGAACGTGGCGGTGATCGTCATGTGTCGATATTCGCCAGTGAGCCCAAGGACGCCGATCAACAAGATGAACACCGAGGCACTGCCGCAGGCAGCCACGATGCTGGTGACGTAGTCGGGGAGTTCCAGCAGGACGGTGTTGTCGCGGATTTGGGCATTGGTAGGAACCAAGTAGACCAGCAGCACGACGTTCAATGCCGTGAAGGCAAACGACGCCAGAGCCAGCCACCAGGTCAGCTTGGTGCTCGTGAGTTTTCGAATTTCTGAGCGCAGGGCGTTCATGCGCTGACCTCCGCATGGGTCAGTTCCAAGAAGACCGATTCCAGGTCCGCTGAGTGTTCGCGCAACTCAATCAGCGGTATCTGGCGAGTCAGGGCAATCCGGCCGATGGCGGCGCTATCTGCTCCCGTGACCAGCAGCCCGCCGCCGGGAGCAGGGGACGCTGCGTTCCCAGACTCCTCGTTGATTGCTCGTGCCAGGGACGGGTCGTCCGCACTGCGGACCAGTACCTGGCGAGGTCCTGCTGACAACTCTGCCAACGGGCACTGCGTGACCAAGGCACCCTTGCTGATGATCACTACGTCATCGACCGTCAACTGCACTTCGGACAGCACATGACTGGAAATCAACACGGCCTTACCCTCGGCAGCCAGGTTACGTAATGTGTGGCGAAGCCAGGCAATTCCCTCTGGGTCGAGGCCGTTTGCCGGCTCGTCAAGGACCAGAATGGCCGGATCTCCCAGCAGCGCACCGGCCAGTGCGAGTCGCTGGCGCATGCCCAGTGAAAATCCACCGACCTTGCGGCTCGCCGCCTCGGTCAATCCCACCTCCTCCAGCACCGCTGGAACTCGGTCGTACGGGATTCCCCCGGCGGCGCACAAGACCTGCAGATGCGCTTGCGCAGTGCGGCCTGGATGAACGCCACTGGCTTCGAGCGCGGCCCCGACCACACGCTGAGGATGGGCCAACTGCGAGTAGTGCTGCCCCTGGATCAGGGCATCACCGGACGTCGGACGCACCAATCCCAGGACGGTGCGCAAGGTCGTGGTCTTTCCCGAGCCGTTGGGTCCCAGGAACCCGGTGACCTTGCCCGGGGCGACGCTGAAAGACAGGTCGCGAACCGCTCGAACGGGCTTGCGGCTACCGAAGGTCTTGTTCAGTCCTCGTACTTCAATAGCCACGTGTGACGACATGTCATCACTGTAACCCGACAATCAGTTCACGCTGACCTATTCGATGACTCCGATGAGCTGCAGCAACTTGTCAATCTGCTGAATTGCGGTGTTGGGATCAATCCAGCCGATCAGCATGAGTGCAGCCAGTCCATGCAGGGTGGCCTTGAAGACCGACTCCGCATCTGCGCGCGCTGCAGGGGTTATGGCGTTGACGGACACCAACTCATCCAGCAGCCGGGGAAGGACCGCGATGCGGCCGTCCCTGTTGCCATTGGTCCGGGCCGCTACCGCCTGATGGATGAGCATGCCCGGTCCGGCAGCGTCGCACGTGGCGTCAGCGATCGGCACAGAAGCAGGAGACTCCAGCCCACTAAATCCGGCTTGAAACAGGTGGGGGTGACTCAGCGCGAAATCGATGTAGGCCATCGCACCGGCTCGTACCCGTTCGATAGCACCTGTCAGACCGGGCAGTTCCACCGAATCGACAGCCTCTTCGATGCTCTGCAGTGTCATTTCCATCGATCGAACGCCTACTTCGAACAGCAGCGCATCCTTGTCAGCGAAGTGGTGGTAGGCGGCGCTTGGCGAGACCCCGACGCTTGAGGCAACTGCGCGAAGTGAAAGGTGCTCCATGCCGCGGGAGTCCACCTGGGTGACTGCTTCGGCAACCATGGCGGCTCGCAAGTCTCCATGGTGGTAGCGCTGTCGGGTGGGGCTGGCAGCGGGCATGTCGTAATAATGCCAGAAAACTGCATACTGTTCAGATTACGAGCACACCCCTGTTCCGATCGTCGGAACCCTTGAGGGTGAGTAGCATCGCGATGGTGCCAGCTGGCAGGAAGTCTGACGGCGCACATCACGCATCGCGCACAGCGAGGGGGCACCCAGGTGACCGGTTTGCCAGCTGATCGAATGCACACATTCGATCCGGAGATGACATCGCTGATTTTGGAGTACGTTCGCGACCGCTTGGAGATGAATGCCCCCGTCGACGGGCTTGGAGATCGGGCTGACATCCAGGTTGCGCTGGACGGGCTGATCACCGATCAAGGGCGTCCGGCAGCCGAGGTGCTCTCGGTGTACATCGACTCCCTTGCTGACACGATCTTGTCCGCGGACTCTCCTCGGTATTTTGCGTTCATTCCCGCGGCCCCCACCAAAGCGGCCTTGCTGTTCGACATGGTGGTTTCGGCAGCCTCACTGCAGGCATGTTCGTGGCTGGAAGCCGCAGGTGCCGTCGCGGCGGAAAATCAGGCGCTTCGAGTCCTCATGGATGCCGCTGGGCTGCCGCAAACAGCAGGTGGGGTGTTCGTGTCTGGGGGGTCTGCGGGGAACCTGTCCGCACTGGTCGTTGCCCGTGATCGTGCCCGAGCACAGCGTCTTGCCAATGGACTGGCCGATACTCGGCTCGCGGTACTGGTCAGCGACCAGGCGCATTCCTCCATTGCCAGTGCACTGAATATCTTGGGAATGGATGCGGTCGTCGTGGCCACCGACGCACGTGACGGGCGACTGGATCGAGCCGCGCTTGAACGTGCCATGGCATGCCTGGACGTCTCCAACGTTGTTGCCGTGGTGGCGACGGCGGGAACGACCAACGCGGGAATCGTCGACGACATGCAGGCGATTGCTGATTGTGCCCACGACCGGCAATGGTGGATGCACGTCGATGCGGCATACGGGGGAGCGGGGCTGCTGGCTGCATCGGTGGCGTGGCGGTATGACGGGATCGAGCGAGCTGACTCGATCGTGACTGATCCGCACAAGTGGTGGTTTGCCCCCTATGACTGCGCAGCATTGATGTACCGACAGCCGCACCTAGCTCGCGCAATTCACGCCCAGGACGCCTCGTACTTGGATGTTATCCACGAGGTGGATACCGATTTCAATCCCAGCGATCTGGCCTATCACCTCACGCGCCGTGCCCGGGGCCTGGCACTGTGGTTCTCCCTGGCTGTCAACGGGCTCGACGCCTATAGGGATGCGGTCGAGCATTCGGTGCACTTGGCCCAGTACGCGGCGCAGCGCATTGAGGAACACCCAGATCTCGAACTGGTTCGCGAACCTGAACTGTCCGTCGTGCTGTTTCGTCGGCGTGGCTGGGAACTGGCCGACTACGCACGGTGGTCGCGCGCGCTCCTGGAGTCACAGACCGCTTTCGTGGCGCACTCGTCCTGGCGGGGTGAGCCAGTGGCAAGATTGGTCTTCCTGCATCCGTCGACGACGCAGGAAGTCGTCGACCAGATGCTGCAGACACTGCGTTAGGGCGTTGCATGTTGTGGGAAGTGGTGCCACTGGGCCTTGCGGCCGCCGTGACTCCGGGCCTGATTGGCCTGCAGCTCCTCGTGGTGGTTGGTCCCTCCTGGAGCCGGCGGGCGCTGGCAGTCTTTTTGGCAAACCTCATCGGCTTCTCGCTTGTTGCTGCTGTTCTGCTGGCCGGGCTTATGCACCTGCCGGACACCCTTGGATCCTTCAAGGTCGGGTCGGACGGCACGCTTCGCCTGATATTGGCTGCGGGGCTGCTCATTGCCGCTGCCTTCTTGTTTTGGCCGCATCCGGTGCTGGAGGCGCGGGCCCGAGCTGGGGTCGAGCGGCACGAGCAGCATGCCCCCGTGAAAGCGTTCTTCTTCCTGGCTCTGTACTTCTCGGTCACGGACGTGTCGTCGTTCGCTGTCTTGGCACCGGGCTTGCATGATGTGTCGTCATCCAGCGCGGCAACCGTCATTCGGATCGGTGCACTGCTTGTGCTGATGATCCTGGCGCTGGCAGGTACCTGGGCCGCGCCGATCGTTCGGCTGGTGGCCGGCCACCGTGCCGACAGCAAGCTCTCAGCGATCTATGACTGGGTCATGAACAACCAGTTCCACATCATGGCAGTGCTGTGCCTGGTGTTCGGCGTGTACTTCCTGTACACGGGACTGCAGCGACTGTAATCCGGTGCACCATCACGCTGAGCTATCTGCCTATCCGGCGTGTGCTGAGTCAGCTGTGCTCAATCAGCTTTGCGCAATGAGCTGTGCTCAGTCACTGAGCTTGAGCTTGCGCAGCAGTGCCCACGTTGCCGGCAGCAATCCAGCTGCGAAAGCAATCTTGATGAGGTCCCCGATGACGAAGTCCTTCACCCCGAATGCGAATGCTGACTGTGCACCGAACCACGGAAGCGACAGCGAGTACTTCAGCCATGTGACACCAACCGCGTAGATGATCACGTTGCCGAGGATCATCAGGCCGGCTGTGCGAAGCACTGTGCGCGTGGCTCCCATTTCCGCCACCTTGCCCACAACCCAGGCAGCCACGATGAAGCCGATGATGTAGCCGAATGCCGGTCCGCCGAAGCCTGACTTGTGCTCGGCAAACCACGGCACTCCCAGGCCGCCAAGCAGTGCGTACAGGGCCATTGCCAAGGTGCCACGCACCGAGCCCAGGGCAGCTGCGGACAGGACAACCGCAAAGGTCTGCAAGGTGATCGGCACTGCCGGGTTCCACGGGAGGTAAAAGGCAACCTGCGCGCTGAGTCCTACGAATGCCGCGGCACCCGCGACCAGCACGAGCTGGCGTGCCCAGGTGTGGGGAATGACGTCCGCAAGGACCTTGGGCTGGGCAGAGGCGATTGCCATGACTTCCTCCGAAATGTTCAGGCTGCGATCAGTTCGCGCTGGCTCGAACCATACCCAACCCCAGGCCGGAGAAGGCTCACACGGCGGTATTAGTGGTGTGACGTTGGCAGCACCGTTATCCTGGTGGCGGCACGACGGATGGATTGTCGGTTTCGAGGCGCTGGGGAAGGCGAACTCGAACAGGAGGCAACATGACCGTCGCGGTAACGGGTCGGGCAGCCAGAGAGCAGCACGACGCCCTAGCCCATGGTGTGCTCTTCGTGCACGCGTGTCCGCGTGCGCTGGCGCCCCATGTGGATTGGGCGTTGTCGGCTGTGTTCGGGACCGAGGTGCGTCTTGCTTGGGAGCAGCAGTCGATAGTTCCCGGGCACTCGCAGGCCAGTGCGGTGTGGACTGATGCGCCCGGGACAGCGTCCAAGGTCGCCAGCGCCCTTCGTCCCTTCACGCCGCTTCGCTTTGAGATCACCGAGGATCCCTCTGCAGGCCGTGATGGCGAGCGATTTGCCGTCACCCCCAATCTGGGGTTGTTTCGTGCGACGATGGGACGCCATGGGGACGTCATGGTTCACGAGGACCGAATTCGACAATTGCTGACGGATCCAGATCCGAACGTGCTCGAACTGATTTCACGGCTGATCGGGACCCCCTGGGATGACGAACTCGAGCCCTTTCGAGCCGGGCACGGCCCATCGACCGTGCGTCTGCTCCACCAGGTCGTCTGAGATTTCAGCGGGGGAGATCTCAGCGGATCGCTTAGAGCGGAATGTTCCCGTGTTGGCCACGCACACCTGGGGTGTCCAGGAGTACCTGCGCAACCCGACGCCTGGTCTGCGTGGGATTGACGACTTCATCAACGACACGAATCTCCACGGCGCGAGCGATGCCGCCAGAGATCACTTCGTGCTCAGCGGCAAGTTCGAGCTCCACCTGCTCACGGGCGTCATCTGGCACTTCTGCCAGTCTGCGGCGATGCAGGATGCGAATGGCCGCGACTGATCCCATCACCGCGACCTCCGCGGCGGGCCAGGCAAACACCTTCGTGGCGCCAAGTGAAGAAGCGTTCATGGCGATGTATGCCCCGCCGTAGGCCT
>CAIKZY010000130.1 GCA_903832025.1 uncultured Actinomycetes bacterium | reverse complement strand
GCCGCGCTGCCCGAGGACGCCGTTGCCGACGGTCCTGTGGTCGCAGCGCTACTTCGACGAGGAGCGGATTTGGCGTACCAAGCCGTGGCGCGTCCAGTGGAGGGCACCATTTTGACGGTCGCCCGAGCAGCAGCCGATGCGGCGCAAGAGGCGGTCAACCTGGGGGCCTCCGATGCCTCCGACGTGTTGGTTCGCGCGTCAGCGGCCGCTCAGACTGCGCTGGATCTGACGCCAGAACTCCTGGACTCCCTGCGGAGAGCGGGAGTGGTTGATGCTGGCGGTCAGGCCCTTGTGGTTGTCCTGGACGCACTGCGCGATTCGGTCTGCGGTGAGCGGAGTGGATCAACAGTCGCCCGCAGGACCACTGAATCTGCGCGGGCGAGCATGATTGACGACCATGCCGGACCGGCATACGAAGTGATGTTCTTGCTGGACCAGACCACCTCATCGGCTGTGGCGACGCTTCGTGAGCAACTGGCACAGATAGGTGACAGCCTGGTCGTGGTGGGGGATGAACCGTTGTTCAACATCCACGTTCATGTCGACGATGCAGGAGCCGCAATGGAAGCGGCCAGCGCAGCGGGCCGGCCGCATCGAGTCAAGATCACCTACCTTCCTCGCGAGGGACATGTAGCGCGCCCAGGCCGACGAACGGTTGCTGCCATCGCCTTTGGCGAAGGAATGCGACAGGTCCTGGCCGATGCAGGCGTTCAAGTCGTCAATGCCTCGTCTGGGGTGCGTCCGTCCGCTGTCGAAGTTCTGGTGGCCATTCATGCCACGGATGCCACTGAGATCCTCGTGCTCCCTGGTGACTCAGATACCGCTGCCGTGGCCGAGATTGCGGCAGCCCACGCTCGGCTTGAGGGACTGAAGGTGTGGGTGATTCCCACCCGATCGATTGTGCAAACGCTGGCCGCCGTCGCGGTACACGATGCAAGCGCCCGCGTCGAGGACGATGTCCTTGCCATGACACGAGCGGCAGGAGCCACTCACTACGGTGCGGTAACGGTGTCGGTGCGCAAGGCCCTGACATCGGCAGGCACGTGCGAGGTGGGCGATGCACTGGGACTGGTGGATGGTGACATCCGGTTTATCGGGCAGGACATCGATCTACTGGCACGGCAGTTGGTGGACAGCATGCTGGCCGCCGGAGCCGAAATCCTGACGCTTGTGCTGGGCGATGACGCAAGTGAATATGTGCGAACGCAGTTGCCACGAGAACTTCGCGCCATGTACCCGCTGGTAGACATCATCACCTACGAGGGCGGACAGCGACTGTGGCCCTTGATCGTGGGCGTGGAGTAGGTGAGGACATGAGTACGCCAGCCGGGGACGCGCTCCTGCATCAACCGCTGAAGGAAGTCATTGGCGGAAAGACCGCCGCAGCGCTCAACAAGGCGTTTGGCATGAATACTGTGCTGGATCTCCTTGAGCACTACCCACGACGATATGCCGAACGCGGTCAGCTCACTGACCTGCAAACCCTGTCCGAGGGCGAGTCGGTCACCATCATGGCGACCATCGACTCAGTGACTGTTCGCCAGATGAAAGCGCGTCGCGGCTCGATTTTGGAGGCCGTGGTCACCGATGGCCGGGGTCACATCTCGGTGACCTTCTTCAATCAGAAATGGCGTGAACGCGAGTTTCGCGCGGGCAGGTCAGGCTTGTTTGCGGGACAGATTTCGACATACCGCGGAAAGCGACAGTTGGCGCACCCGCAATGCATATTGCTTCCGGAAGGCGTGGATGACGACCCAGATGCGGTTGCGGCATTCGCTGGTGCGGTCATACCGGTTTATCCGTCCAGCGCATCGATCACCAGTTGGCAATTGGGTGCGGCTGTCACGATCATCCTTGACTCGATCGGAGAGCTGAGCTCGACCATTCCCGAGTCAGTGCGCCAACGTTTTGCCCTGCTGGATTATGGGCAGGCACTGCGCATGATTCACCGGCCCTCATCCATGGCCGAGGTCGAGCAGGCGCGCCACACGCTGAAGTTCGGCGAGGCACTCCTGCTCCAATGCGTCCTCGCGCAGCGTAGGTCTGTTCTCGCAGCATCCAATGCAATCCCCAGAGTGCACACCGATTCAGGGCTGCTTGCCTCATTTGATTCCAGATTGCCCTTCCAACTGACTTCGGGGCAGCAGGAGGTTGCCGCACAGATCAGTAAGGATCTGGCTGCCGATCACCCCATGCATCGGCTGCTGCAGGGAGATGTGGGCACCGGGAAGACCGTTGTCGCGCTTCGTGCCATGCTGGCAGTGGTTGATGCCGGGGGACAGGCAGCCCTGCTAGCGCCGACCGAGGTCCTAGCTCAGCAGCACTATCGATGGATATCCCAAGCCCTCGGCCCCCTTGGCCAGGCCGGCACGTTGCACGGAGATCCGAGCGGCACCAAGGTGGCATTGTTGACTGGTTCCCAGCGCTCTACCTCGCGTCGCGCGGAATTGCTCGATGTGGCAAGTGGACAGGCGGGTATCGTCATCGGCACACACGCACTCCTTCAAGACCGCGTGGAGTTTGCGGACTTGGCCCTGGTGGTTGTGGACGAGCAGCATCGATTCGGCGTGGAGCAACGGGCGGCCCTTTCGGACAAGGCCCTTGACGGCACACGCCCGCATACCCTTGTGATGACCGCCACGCCGATTCCGCGCACACTGGCGATGACCGTGTTCGGTGATCTTGAAGTTTCCACGCTCACCGAGTTACCAGCTGGGCGCGCGCCGATCACGACCCACGTCGTGGCTGTCGAGGAGCAACCGGCCCACGCGGCGCGCGTGTGGCAGCGCGCAAGTGAGGAAGTTGCGCTGGGGCGCCGGGTATTTGTGGTGTGCCCGCGAATCGGGGACGAGATTGATCAAGCTGATGCCCCGGGAGACGAAAGTCAGGCCTCGCCCCTGGCATCCGTACTGGAGACATTCCATGAACTTTCCACCCAACTGCCCAACAACGTTCGACTGGGAATGCTCCATGGTCGAATGAGTGCAGACGAGAAGGAATCCACAATGCAGCGCTTCGCCGATACCGGCGCCCAGGACGGAATCGATGTCCTGGTAGCCACCACGGTGATCGAGGTTGGCGTTGATGTGCCGGAGGCTTCCACCATGATCGTCCTGGATGCCGATCGCTTTGGCATCTCACAGTTGCACCAATTGCGCGGACGTGTCGGTCGGGGTGGATTACCGGGCCTGTGCCTGCTGTGCACCAGAATGCCCGCAGGCTCCCCTGCCCGACAGCGATTGGATGCGGTTGCGTCTACCACTGACGGATTCGCGCTCTCCCAGCTCGACCTAGAGTTGCGGCAGGAGGGCGATGTGTTGGGAGCCACGCAGTCTGGCGTGCGAAGTTCCCTTCGTTTGCTGCAGGTGCTGAAGGATGCCGAGGTCATCGAGCAGGCCAGACAGTGCGCGCAGGCCCTGATCGACGCCGACCCACAGCTAGTCGGTGAGCCGATCTTGGCGGAGGCGGTTGCTCGCAGTAACGACCAGCGGCAATCTGAATACCTGGAGAAGGCATGACGCGGATCATCGCCGGCACAGCCGGTGGTCGCACGATCAGCGTGCCGGCTTCTGGCACGCGGCCAACCAGCGACCGAGTGCGCGAATCGATGTTCTCGACATTGAGCTCGCGGCTGGGCGACTGGTCTGACCATGTGGTCTTGGATCTGTATGCAGGCTCAGGTGCGCTGGGGATTGAGGCCCTCAGTCGCGGAGCCGCGCAAGCGTGGTTCGTTGAGAAGTCCAAGGCAGCATGCGCTGTGCTGTCAGCCAATCTGCAGACGATCGGCCTCCCGGGGGGCCATGTCCTGGCCACATCAGTCGCACGCTTTGCTGCGCACCCTCCCGCCGCGCTACCGATTGTGGATGTGTGCTTCGCGGATCCGCCATACGACATTCCCGCCGATCAGGTCAGTCAATCTCTGCTCGGCTTGGAGTTGGCCGGCAAGTTCGGTAATCACACGCTTGTGGTCGTCGAGCGCCCGACTCGAGACGAATCTGACCCCTTTCCGCCTGGTTGGACCTCAGTTTCCCGACGGATGGGCGACACTGTGCTTTGGTACGGTCATCGTCAGTAGATGGCGCGTGTTCGGGGGGCAGCCACACAGAGGGGAAGTGCCAGGTGCGAAGCGCAGTGTGTCCGGGATCATTTGATCCGGTGACCAATGGTCACCTGGATGTGTTCACGCGTGCCTCGGCGATCGCGGACGAGGTCATCGTGGCCGTGCTCGTCAATAAGACCAAGTCGTCGATGTTCACCGTTGACGAGCGCATAGGAATGCTGCGTGAGCAGGTGGACCATCTGGGGAACGTGCGCGTGGACGCATTTCACGGCTTGCTCGTCGATTATTGCAAGGACCATCAGATCCCGGCGATCATCAAGGGCCTTCGAGCAGTGAGCGACTTCGACTACGAGCTGCAGATGGCGCAAATGAACTATCGCCTCGCCGGTGTAGAAACTCTCTTCGTGTCGACAAACCCGTTGTACAGCTACCTGTCCTCGAGCTTGATCAAAGAAGTGGCCACCTATGGTGGTGATGTGTCAGGACTGCTCCCAGAGCCTGTTCGGATGAAGTTGTTGGAAAAACTGCAATCAAATGCCGCGGGCTGACCCGTAGCGCGCCGAAGAGATGGGTGAACCGTTGGATATCCAAGAGCGGCTGATGGAACTGAAAGTCATGGTGGAGGACGCCAAAGCAATGCCGCTGTCGGCGACCTGTCTGGTGAATCGCAATCAGGTGCTCGATCTTCTCGACGAGATCGCACAGTTGTTGCCGGAATCGGTTCATCGAGCCGATGAACTCCTGGCTGACCGTGAGGCCGTCGTTCAAGATGGTCGCCGTGAAGCTGATCGCCTCCTGGAACGAGCCCGTGAGGATTCGATCCGAATGGTGTCCGAACATGAGGTGTACCTGGCTGCGGTCTCCGAGGCAGACCAGGTCCGCCGCGAAGTCGCTGCCGAGACCGCACAAATGCGGCGGGAGACCGATGATTACATCGACGCCAAGCTGGCGACCTTCGAGATCACATTGCAAAAGACCCTGCAGACCGTTGATCGGGGCCGGGACAGGCTTCGCGCGCAGATGTACGAGGAATTGGCCCCTGAGGCATCCGACCGCGATTTCGGCGCCGATCCCGCAGATGACTTTTACGACGATCAACGGTAAACCGGGAGTTTTGGGGCATCGGGGCCGCAGCCGCTATTCTGCGCTCAGGCCTTTGACCAAGGCCACGGTTTCCCAAGCCACACCAGGAGGGTCCCTGTGACGGGCCTTGATCCGAACAGTCCGCTCGTGCTTGACACGCGCGCACTGCACCTGCAGCGCAGGCCTGGATCGATGATCACAGTGCTCCGAACGGTACCGGCTCCGGCTGACTGTGGTGTTGCATTGGCTCGGGTCCCCCAGGGCTCCGATATCGAACTGGATCTTCGGTTGGAATCGGTCATGGAGGGGGTCTGGGTGTCTGGTGCTGCCGATATCCAGGTGGAGGCCGAATGCGCCCGCTGTCTGGAGCCGGTGAACTGGACCGAGACCATCGACCTGCAGCAGATGTACGAATACCAGCCCACCGACGCTCGGGGGGCGGTAGTCGTAGACCTGGAGCAAGATGACGACCCGCTTCCTCAGGTGCAGGACGACATGATCGACCTGGAACCAACCCTGCGGGACGCTGTGGTGCTGGAGCTGCCTTTGGCGCCATTGTGTCGAAGTGACTGCGCAGGCTTGTGTCCAGAATGCGGCACGATCCTGCAAGATGATCCGCATCACGCGCATGAGCAGGTGGATCCCCGGTGGGCGGCATTGAGCCGCTTGACGGACCCGGATTCGCAGCGAGGCGCATAGCACGGCAGACTGGGCTACCGCCCGTTTGCGAGTCGAAGAAGAGATAGGAAAGACCGTGGCCGTTCCCAAGCGCAAGACCTCGCGTTCCAATACGCGTAGCCGCCGCTCGCAGTGGAAGACTTCTGCCCCCAACTTGGTGACATGCGCGCGCTGCAACGAGAAGAAGTTGTCGCACACCGCATGCCCCACCTGCGGTACATACGCCAAGCGCCGCGTCCTGGACGTCTGATTTCGTGAGTCGCGTTGCCGTTGACATGCTCGGCGGCGACGGGGCTCCCGAGGTGGTGGCGGATGCTCTAGCCCTGCTGAACGCTTCTGAGGGCTCTGAGAGCATCGACCTCCTCCTGGTGGGCCCCGTCAACGTCGTTGGTGAACTGCTGATCGATCGTGGCATCGCAGTAGACCGTTGGCCGACCGTGGACGCACAAGGGGCCGTCCTGATGGATGGGGACCCCCTTGCATTGCGAAGCCAGACCTCCTTGTCGGCAGCCGTTGCGGCCTGCGCTGTGCGCGATGGATTGGCTGATGCCTGGGTCAGCGCTGGCCACACGGGTGCATCTGTGGCAGCAGGAGTGCTTCACCTTGGACGCATGACGGGCATGAGTCGGCCGGCACTTGCCGTCGTGCTTCCGGCGACGCACGGGCCGGTGGTCCTTGTCGATGCCGGAGCCAGTCTTGAGGCAACCAGCCAGGTGCTCTTGGAGTTTGCCCTGGCCGGCTGGTGTTATGCGCGAGCCTTGGACATCGAATTTCCCCATGTCGGGCTGTTGAGTATTGGCAGCGAGCCGGGCAAGGGCGATGCCTTGCGATCACAGACTGATCACCTCCTGCGCACGCAACTCCCCGACTTCGGCATTGCCTACTCGGGCACGGTGGAAGGCCAGGACGTGTCCGATGGGCGTCGAGCGCAGGTGATCGTTACCGATGGGTTCACTGGCAACGTTGTGCTGAAGGCAATCGAGGGGGCGGTGTCCTGGACCGCAATGCACCTTGCCCAGGCGTACCAGGATTCGGGCCCTGCGCGACAGCTGGTGCGTCAGACGCTGACATCAGACTTCGCCGGCGGAATGCTCCTGGGTGTGAACGGCGTCAGTGTCGTGGGGCATGGAGCCAGTCGGCCCGCTGAAATCGCTGCGTGTATCAAACTTGCCGCACGAGTGGCTGATCATGACATTGTGGCGCACACTCAAAGTGTGTTCACGCTCATGGCAGCTCGACCATGAGTCAGGCGGACCGCAAACCTCACGTGGCACTGCTTGCCCAGCATCTGGGGGTCGAGGTAGACCTTGACTTACTCGACCAAGCCACCACGCATCGGTCCTGGGCCTATGAGCACGGCGGTGCTGCGGAGAATGAGCGGCTGGAATTCCTGGGTGATGCAGTACTGGGACTCGCAATCACCGAGCGACTGTACAAACTGTTTCCCAAGGTTGATGAAGGACATCTGGCCAAGCTGCGTGCGGCTGTAGTCAATGCTCGTGCTTGCGCCGAGATTGCGGTCAGCCTGGATTTGGGCGCATACATGCTCCTTGGTCGGGGAGAAGAAGTGACTGGAGGGCGGGCCAAGACGTCGATTCTTGCCGACGCCATGGAGGCAGTCTTGGGCGCGGTGTACCTGTCATGCGGGCTTGACGTGGCCAAGGACCTCATCCTGCGCCTGTATGCAGACCTCATCGCAGGTGCAGTGGACTTGGGCGCCGGACTTGACTGGAAGACATCCCTGCAGGAAGCCGTCGCCGAAGCCGGACTGGGGACACCGCAGTATGCGGTCAGCGATTCAGGTCCTGATCATGCCAAGGAGTTCTCCGCGCAGGTGCTCATAGCCGGCACGGTGCTCGGTGCCGGGACAGGTCGATCGAAGAAGCTCGCGGAGCAGCAGGCTGCGGAGCGGGCATACGGGGTGCTGCGCGGTCCGCACGATGCCTGAGCTTCCCGAAGTCGAAGTCGTCCGTGCCGGTCTGGACCCGTACATTGCCGGACGCACAATCGTCGCCGTGCAGAATTTTCACCCTCGGGCCGCTCGACGTTCGGCCATAGGCCTCCACGATGCAGTCGGCCGACGGATGCTGTGGATGAGTCGCCGTGGCAAGTATCTTTGGGCTCCGTTCGCAGGTCGCCAGCACGCGTTCGTGATGCATCTGGGCATGAGTGGGCAGCTGCTCATCCAGCAACGTACTCAGCCCAACCCGAAACATCTTCGGATCACGGTGGAATTTGACGACGTCGACAGACAGTTGCGTTTCGTCGACCAGCGAACCTTTGGTCACCTGATGATCGACGAACTCACCGATGATGGACACGGTGGAGCGGTCCCGATCTGTGTTTCCCACATCAGTCGGGACCTCTTGGATCCGGTGTTGGACCGTACGCAGGTGGTAGCGCGCATCCGCGCAAAAGCCACCGGAATCAAGCGAGTATTGCTCGATCAGTCGGTGGTGTCGGGCATCGGCAACATCTATGCAGATGAGGCCCTGTGGGCGGCGCGGATACACGCCGAAACCCCGGCGACGGTCCTAACCTCTCGACAGGTGGCCAAGCTGCTGGAGGAAGCGATCGCGGTGATGCAGCGAGCTCTGGCGCAAGGCGGAACTAGCTTCGACGAACTCTACGTCAATGTGAACGGTCAGTCAGGGTACTTCAGCCGCTCGCTGAATGCCTATGGTCAAGCGGGTAAACCCTGTCCGCGATGTGGCAGCAACATCCAACGGGCGAAATTCATGAATCGTTCGAGCTTCTATTGCCCCCGCTGCCAGAAGCAGGCCCGAGCGTAAGTCCTGCCTGCGGCCAGCGGATTTGACGGCCTGATACTGCGGGCCGATGGGCTGCTAGGTCCTGGGAACCTGAGCCAGGACGCGAACCTCAGCCCGAGGGGTCATGGGTGGAGATGGGCTATTGGCAGTAGCAGGAGCGTTGGGGGTGTTCCACAGGTTGGACGAGCCCGGACAGACCTGCAGGACGGTCATGGCGTAGACACCAGCAGCAGCGGGCCAGCTGACAGTCATCGGGAAATAGATGGGGGTACCGAAGGGGACGGGCGCACCGGTGTTGACCCAGGTGATGTGCCATCCGCCAATTGGCTGTGCTGTGACCGTGCTGATCCAGCCTGGTACGGGCGTCGGCGACACCGAACGCCAGGGTTTTCCCACGAATGCCTGGACCTGCACGGTCGGATCTGCGGGCAAGCAGCCGTGCTGTATTTCCAGCGTCATCACACTGGAGTGCCCGGCCACAGCGCTGACACCGTTGAGTTCGATGATGGCGTGTGCTGAAGCCGGACCGGTCATCGGCGTAGCCAACACCAGCAATGCTGTTACGACGATGGCCAATGACCACGAGCGAATGCGCCTCATCCTGGCATGCTAGGGCACTGACGAACGAGCTCGTGGTTCCAACCGGGCACGTGCACTGGTGGACATAGGATGGACGCTGAGGTGCGGATGAGGTCCTGTCCTGCTGCTGTGGTGGTTCTTCGGCCTGGGAACACCTGCACCACCGGGCGCATGCCCAACTTTCGCCACAACGACGGATTCGGGCACGCATCAGCGCCACGCAGGTGCGTATGAGTCTTCGGGCTGCCAGCAGAGTAGGCTGAGTCAAATTCGTTCCATGCGCCCTTCCCCGCGCCTGACCAGCGGAGAACTGTGCACCTTAAGACGTTGACCCTGAAGGGCTTTAAGTCCTTCGCATCGGCTACCACGCTCCATTTCGAGCCTGGTGTGACCTGTGTGGTGGGTCCCAATGGCTCCGGTAAGTCCAATGTCGTTGATGCGTTGGCCTGGGTCATGGGCGAGCAGGGCGCGAAGTCCTTGCGTGGTGGCAAGATGGAGGACGTCATCTTCTCGGGTACCTCAGGTCGGGCGCCGCTGGGCCGCGCTGAGGTCGCCCTCACGATCGACAACTCCGATGGAGCGCTACCCATCGAATATGCAGAGGTGACCATCTCGCGGGTGCTGTTCCGCAATGGCGGGTCTGAGTACTACATCAACAACCAGCCCTGTCGACTGCTGGATGTTCAAGAATTGCTCAGTGATTCAGGCATCGGCCGCGAAATGCACGTGATCATCGGTCAAAATCGACTCACGTCAATCCTGGAGGCCACTCCAGAGGATCGACGCGGCATCATTGAAGAGGCCGCCGGAGTGCTCAAGCATCGTCGTCGAAAAGAAAAAGCGCTGCGCAAGTTGGAGGCCATGGGTGCGAACCTCACGCGACTTGAGGACCTCACGTCCGAGCTCCGGCGTCAGCTAAAGCCCCTTGGACGCCAAGCCGAGGTTGCTCGGCGCGCGGTGGTCATCCAAACCGATGTGCGAGATGCCCGATTGCGCCTGATGGCCGACGACCTAGTGCAACTGCAGATTGCTCTGGAAGCCGAAGTGGCAGATGAAACCGCATTGCGTACCCGCCAAGAGCGCGTTGAGCAGGGGCTTTCCGAACTCGTGGCCACTGAGACGGAGTTGGACTCCCAAGCTGCTCACCAGGAACCTCGCCTGGTCCAGGCGCAGGAAACCTGGTTCGCGCTGTCGGGATTGACCGAGCGATTCAACGGCTTGGTGCAATTAGCCGTCGAGCGTGTTCGGAATCTGCAGCCCGAAGCCGAGGAAGAGACGAGCGGCCGTGATCCGGAGCAGATTGATGCCGAGGCACGAGCCCTACGTGAACACGAGTTCGAGCTTGGGCGAAGCGTCCAAGCCTCACGTGAGCAGTTGGCCCAGGCCGAGGTAGCTCGGTCGTACGCTGAGCACACCGCCGCTGAGGAAGACCAGCGAGTGGCGAATGCAGAACGCGCTGAAGCCGACCGACGCGAGGGTCTGGTCCGTCTGACGGGGCAGGTCAAT
>CAIKZY010000129.1 GCA_903832025.1 uncultured Actinomycetes bacterium | reverse complement strand
TGGCATTGATTGTCATTGAGTCGGTCGTGTTGACTCGGGCAACGCCCTGGACGGTTGCTGAGCGCATCGCGGTCCTGATCTGCGCTGCAGTCTTGCTGTGTAGTTATGAAGGGCTTGCGCTATGTGCCATCGTGATGTGCCTGCCCATCGTGCGACGCATGCGTACCCCGGTCTGTCGGCAGATCGTTGGGTGCATGGCCTCCTGCTCGCTGGCTGCGCGGGCATGGTGATCAGCGGATTGATGACCGTCCGGTACGCACCGAGCCTTGGCGAAGGAAACTTTCTCATCCGGTTGGTGTCGCAGCCGTCCGGTGCAACCTGGGAAGTCGCCGCGGCCGTCGTGGTAGCTGTCGGAGCCGGTATCACTCGACGCGGGCGCGCAGCATGGATGTTGTGGGCGTGTGCAGGACTTCTGGCCGCTTGGGGTGTGGCGAGCGCCATCGCTGTAGGCCCTTCATTAGCCTACGCAGCACGGCCATGGTGCCTGATCCTGGTCTTGGCGTATCAATGGCTTGCCTTTGAAGGCACGCAGCGCACCGCAGCACCGGAGCAATTGAGGGTTGCCTCGGGACGTGCAGTCACCGGCGCAGCGCTGCTCAGTGTTGTCCTGCTGATAATCCCGGTGAGCTATGCAGGTGCCTGGGTGACTTACCTGCGCGATTTTCGACAGGTCGTAACCACCAGGACAGGGGTGATCATCGGTGGGGTCAACATGGCCAGCCAGCCACAGATGAACTGGCCCGGGTGGAGCAGCCCCAGCATGAGTGTGCTTGTGCGGCGTGCGCCAACGGACGCTGTCATTGCCGCTGACCCGTCAGCACCGTGGCAACCATTTTCACTCAACCAGGCCAGGAACCAACTTGCTGAGCGGTATCGCTGGTAGTGCAGCAGCGCGTCGGCATTCGAATATGTCGCAACACGCCGTGTACCTCAGGTAGACCTCAAGCGCGCGACGCAATACTTCGCGTTATGACCACCAGTACAGCACAATCACTTGGCCGCCACATGCTCAACAAGGTGCCGGAGGCCACGGTCTTCTTCTGGATCATCAAGATCTTGTGCACCACCGTCGGTGAGAGCTTCTCCGACTATTTGAACGAGACGTTGGGCTGGGGCATCCCGAAGACCTTCTATGCCACTGGTGCCATCCTGGTGGTCTTCCTCGTTCTGCAATTTCGGTCCCGCAAGTATGTGCCGTTCCTGTACTGGACCTCAGTGGTGTTCATCTCCATCGTGGGTACATTGGCTACCGACTACCTCACCGATGAAAAGGGTGTTCCGCTCCCGTTGACCACCAGCATTTTTGCGGTGCTGCTGGCACTGGTGTTCGCCGTTTGGTACCGGTCCGAAGGCACGTTATCGATCCACACCATCCACACCACCGGTCGCGAAGCCTTCTACTGGCTGACGGTCTTCGTTACCTTCGCACTGGGAACGGCGGCCGGTGACCTGATGGTGTCGCAGTTCAATCTGACTCCGCTGGCGGCACTGCTGATCTTCGCAGCCGCCATCGCCGTGGTGGCGGTCGCGCACTTTGGATTCCACATGAATGCAGTCCTGAGCTTTTGGCTCGCCTACATCCTGACCCGCCCGCTTGGCGCGTCCACTGGCGATTTCCTGGCCAGTGACAAGACTGATGGCGGGTTAGGCCTGGGCACGACAGCAACGTCCTACATCTTCCTGGCCTTGATCTTGGCCTTGGTGATCTATCTGACGATCACGCGAAAGGACGCCACGGAAAAGGTGCTCGGGCCGGAAGCGGCACTTGCGGACTAGCAATTGGGCTGTTTGGTCCGCGATGTGACCGAGGATGCTGACATGGTCCACCCCTGTTGCGGGTGACGTTGAGTTACTGAAGGACCGAACGCGAGCAAGGGTCCATCGGTTTCCCTAAACCGCTGGGCGTCGGCCGCGCGCAGGCAGTGACGTGCCCCGGTGAGCAGCGGGCATAGACCAGGTAGCAGTGTGGCCTCTGACCTGCGAAGGGTCAGAGGCCACACGCTCGGCTCGTTCTCGCGCTACATGCGTGCACCGAGTCGAGTTGTAGCAGGAGCTCCTGTCAGTTTGGCTGCCGTGGCCGTGGATTTCGCAGCCCCCGTGATCCCAGCAGTCAGTGCACCGAACAGGTCATGAACTGATGCATCGCGGCTGGACAACGGCGCCAGGTCGAAGCGCTTTTCGATCGTGGCCAAGATCGAGGTGGTGTCGTACTCCGTGTGATCCACGCCCGATGCCGCCATGGCCGGTGAGAGCACCAGGGCTGGGATGCGAGTTCCCGGACCCCACTTATCCGATACGCCGGCAGCAGTTGGCGGGGATACGTGGTCCCATTGTCCGCCAAATTCGTCATAGGTCACCACGACCATGGTCGATTTGGCCTCCGGGCCGGATTCAATTGCCTTGAGCAACTCCACCAGGTGATCGGAACCATTGGGCTCACTGGCGTAGCCGGGATGCTCATTCTCCAGGCCAAGGGGTTTGACGAAGGAAACTTGCGGGAGAGCACCGGTCTGCGCATCCTTGATGAAGTTCACCTCATCTTGAAGGTGGGCAGCGCGCGCGGCCGTCCCCGGAGCGTAGTTGGCGTAGTAGTTGAACGGCTGATGGTGGTACTGGAACGAGCCGTTCGGGCAGTTCGGCCACACAGCGTTTGCCGCCGTGTTCGGATCGGTGCATACACCGGGCGTGGACCCGTTTGTCCAGCCGGCACCAGTGGTGTGACCATCTGCGTTATCCCAGCCGCCGGAGAACCATGCCCAACTGACGTTCTTTGCGCTCATCTCATCGCCGATGTTGGAGCTCGTCAACGGTGG
The DNA here is from genome assembly GCA_903832025.1 of uncultured Actinomycetes bacterium. Lineage (GTDB taxonomy): Bacteria > Actinomycetota > Actinomycetes > S36-B12 > S36-B12 > CAIKZY01. The sequence continues at coordinate 2,286 of CAIKZY010000129.1, read as the reverse complement.
TAGTTGCTTGTAGCTCGGGGTGCCGGGCGCAAATGGCTGGTAGGTCGGCTGGATGGTGTTCACCGCATAGTCTCCGCAGGTGGTGTTTGCCGGCGTTGGCGCTGCACCAGTAATCGTGGCCGGGATCGTGCACCATTGAGTCAGGGGATTGTCTTTCACGGTCCCTGTTGCGGCGTACAAGCCGTAATTGTTCGGCATGCCGTTGGAATCCACGAGGGAATGAATGTCCTTGCTGGATCCGTCAGACACTGCATTGGTGAAGATCGGCGTCTGCGCCGCGATAAGCCATTGGTGATTGAGGAACGAACCGCCGAAGGCTGCCTGGAAGAAGTTGTCTTCGACCGTGTACTTCGGAGCGTTGGGCGAGTGCAGGTACTGGTAGATCGGAAGCTCTGTCGTGTTGTAGTGACCCATCGCCAAGCCCATGGCATCAGAACCGTTGACATATCGGTTCATCGCACCCTTGTTGATCTGATACTGCTCCTGGTAATAGCGATGCACGATGTCCTCGGTGCATCCACCGGGCAGGCCGTTGCCGATGACGATGCCGTTCGCCGCGTACTGCGTTGGCGTGGGGCAATTTGCAGCGGAGGCCGGGATATAGCCACCGATATTGAACGGAGCGTTCAAGAAGGCTGAGTTATACGACTTTCCATTGGCCAGGGTTCCAGAGCAGACCGTGCTCAATGGAGGCGCAGTCAAGTTGACGTCAGACTGCGGAAGGCAGGAGTAGGGCGAGCCGTCCGACCCGATTTGCAATGCCTTGGCGGCAGTTGCATTGGTCAAGCCGTTGGTCTGTTGGCCGTTGACGGACCCCCACATGCCGTAGAGGTTGTCGAATGAGTGGTTCTCTTCATAGATGACCACGATGTGGTTGATCGCGTTCATGGTCGGTAGTGACTGTGGAGTCACTGTGGCCGCATTGGCGGCGAATGGTACTGCGATGGCGATGGCACCAGCGGTGATTGCTGCGAGTGCAGCAATATGCGCACGCTTAGACATGTCTCCTCCTTGGTCAGCGTGCTTGGCAGATTAGAAAAGCAACATGACACCGAACTGAGCATCACCGGACCGCTGCATGAATTGTTATGCGTTCTGGTGTGGTGCAGATGTTGCCAGCGATTCATCTTCGTCCCAATTGGTGAGTGGCAGTTGTCATGTGTTCTCCCTGATGTCATCTCCAGGGGCGAAAGTGAATACGCGTGACATTTGGGACTGAGGTCGTCCCTGTCAGCGGGGGCCAGGATCGATTCGATAAGGCTGGTCGCCTTGATCGCTGATGTGTTCGTTTGACTGATGACAAAGGCGCAACGCGTCGTGGACTCGCGTTAGGGCCGGTGCGGTGGCGTTGGACAGGTGCAGCCAATCCGTCGCCGAGACGCGGTGCGTTGCCGTCGATGACGAGCTAGATTCACCATCGGCGGCGACAGCGTCGAAAAGTGATGTCCACGCGGTGGCAATACCGACCAACTCGACCACGGCCTTGGGATGTTCTGGCCAGCATGCCGGCAGTCCTGGCCTGGAATGCGCGGTGAGGCCAAAGCAGTCTCCATGCTGGTGGAGGAACTGCTGGACCAGGTCGTAGGCGCTACTGCGCAGCATCGGCAGGCTCCGCGACAGATCTTGTCCAGATGCTGTAGCGATGTGTCTGCCCGGGGCTCGGGCGCAGCACGGCTTGCAGCCCCCTGCGACGTAGTGCCGCCAGGTATCGGTACGCCCGGTTGCGGGTGAGCGGAGGCAGAGGAACAAGAACCCATCGGGGTGCTCGTGCATGAACGGCATGAACGAATGAACCGACGACCGATTCAGCTGAGGACGCCGGCAACTCCAGGGCGGTCTCCAAATCGGAGGCGGATTGCCAATGACGTTCCAGAGCATGCTCGAGACGCGGGTGGGTGTGCCTTGCGGGAGTGGTGCTCATTCGGTGGAAGCCTTTCGAGATATCGCAGCGAGTTCGGCCAAGTGGAGGGGCATCGCTGGTGCTCCGCGGGGCAGGAAGACTCCACAGCCGTATGGCAGATGCCGCAGTTCAGCAGCAGCCATCACGGGCGTCTGCTCATCCCCAGTGGATGTGGAGTCTGCTCGAATACCAAGTCCGCGCTTGGTATGCGTGCGTGTCCGGACTCGAGTGCTTCCGATGAGATCGCTCCATTCTTTGGCCGTCTCATGGGAGCCTGCTGACAGCAGCAAACGGTGTTGTGCGGCGGCCATGACGAGTGTCATGGCGAGGCCCATGGCAAAGGTGAGCCCGGTCACGCGCACTTAACATTTTCGGCCGTCAGACCG
>CAIKZY010000128.1 GCA_903832025.1 uncultured Actinomycetes bacterium | reverse complement strand
TGGCACGCAAAACTGCCAGAGGGTGACAGGAAGTCGCCGTGGCTCATCACCAGTTGAGCCGCGTCCAGGCAGCCAGTGGGCACCTGATCTGGTTGCGACAGCCCGAATGGGTGCATCGAAACCACCAGCACCTCCTCGAACGCACCGCCGGTGAGCCGGCCCGCGGCCTCCGGAGAGCAGATCGCCAGGGCCCCGGCGGTTCCGAATGGGCTGATGGTCGCCCCGATTGCGGTGATCGCGGTCACCCAGACGCTGCGCTGCCAGTGCCATGGCAAGTGGGCGGCGATCACGTCCCCTGGGCCGATTCCGAACTCATCTCGCAGGGCGTTAGCAGCCTTGGCGGCCGCATTTTGCAGCGTCCGTCCGGAGAGCTCAGTTCGCAGGTCGTGGTCGATCCACGTAATCACTGGATCTGCGCCGTTCAGCTCGCAGCGTCGCTGCAGTGCCTGCCAGAGCCCCTCGCCGTGTGCCACTCCCGCACTGTAGGTCCTGAGGATGGAGTGGTCGTATGGCAGGCTGCCTGGCTATGGAAGCTGTTCTGCTGGTGGGCGGTCAAGGCACGCGACTTCGCCCGCTGACTATTCACACGCCCAAGCCCATGCTGCCGGTTGCCGGGGTGCCCTTCACCGTGCACCAAATCACCCGCGCACGCGATGCAGGGGTTACTCGCATCATCCTGGGTACCTCGTACAAGGCCGAGGTGTTTCGCGAGTACATCGATGCCAATGACCTGGGCATCGAAGTGGTCATCGCGACCGAGGATGTTCCACTGGGAACCGGAGGGGCCATCGGGCATGTGGCCTCGATGCTGCACAGCGGACCCGATGACCCGGTCCTGATCTTCAACGGTGATGTGCTGTCCGGGGTTGACATCGCGGGCCTGGTGAATGCGCATCGGTCCGCCGATGCCGATGTGACGCTGTATCTCACTCGGGTCAACGACCCCAGAGCCTTCGGTCTGGTCCCCACAGATCCCCACGGCCGCGTGACCGCGTTCTTGGAAAAGCCCCAATCGGAGGCTGAAATCGTGACGGATCAGATCAACGCCGGCTGCTACGTTTTCCGAAAGTCTGTCATTGACTCGATTCCGCACGGACGACCGGTGTCGGTCGAGCGCGAAACATTTCCCGGGCTGCTCGACGGTGGCGCAAAGGTGATTGGCGTCGTGGACCCGGGCTACTGGCTGGACCTGGGCACTCCGCTGTCATTTGTCCGCGGCTCGTGTGACCTGGTCACCGGCACAGCTCCAAGCCCGGCGGTGCCTGTTACCGGACACCATCTCATCGACCCGACGGCGACCGTCGATGCCAGCGCACTGCTGACCGGGGGTACGGCTGTCGGCGCCGGCGTCACCATCGCGGCTGGAGTGCGACTGGATGAAGTCGTGGTGTTCGATCACGCCGTCATCGGTGCCGGTGCGCACATCACTAACTCCATTATCGGATCCGGTGCGGTTATCGGTGCGGACTGCATCATTGACGGGGCGGTGATCGGCGATCGTGCCGACATCGGCCGAGGCAATGAACTGCGTGCAGGCGTCCGCGTGTTTCCCGGTGCGCAACTCGGGGAATCGTGGGTGCGCTTTTCCTCAGATCGCTCCTAGCCAGCGGACAACTGGCACATGGCGGCCGCGACGGCTCGCACCTGCGCCACCTCGTGAGTGCGGAGCATGCCGGTTTGTCCCAGCCGGGCGAGCACTGCGAAGAACCCTTCGGCGGTTCGAAACTGATCTTCGAAGAGGTCGAACGCGTGTGGCAGGGCATGGCAGAGCGGAAACCCGAGAACCCGAAGTCGATAACTGTTCAGCAGCACCTTGGCCTGATGGCGGACCCTGGTCATCGGATCGGTGAGGTTGCCGTAATAGAAGCCCATTCCCGGGTCGAGCACCAGGTTCGTGACAGCGGCTGATTGCGCAAGCTCCACACGAGAGGCAAAGTGCTCGAGCAATTGCGGAATGGGATCTGCATCTGCGGGAGCATCACTGATCTGCCGAACATTTGCCGCACCGACGTAGCACATGATCACTGTGGCGTTGTGAGCGGCAGCGAGGTCTAGAACGTGGCGCTGGTGCTCGATGCCGGTCAAGTTGACGACCTGGGCGCCGGCCCGCAAGGCGCTGTCGGCAATGACGGGGGAGTAGGTCTCGATAGACACGCACACTCCGGATTCGGCCAGAGCACTGATCACGGGAAGTACCTGGGCAATCTGCGTATGGTCGTCCACCCGTTGCGCACGCGCGGTAGTGGACTCCGCACCGATATCGATCAATTGTGCGCCCTGTTCCCACATGATCTTGCCCTTGCGAATCGCCGCTTCGCAGGACACGGCAATGGATTCTCGGTATGTGGAGTCGCGGGAAAGGTTGACCGTGCCCATGATGACCGGGCAGGCATCGGAGTCAATCGAGGCATTGCCCAGGCGAATCGGGGCCACGGGACCGGCAAGGCCTTCCGGGTGCTCTGCAATCAACTCGGCAAGTGCGGTCAGGGTCAGCATCACATGACCTTAGCCAGCACGGTGGAACCGTGCGAATGCCATGGGGGCTTCCTCATCAACGCTGGTTGCCAGATGCACCACGGCAAATCGACGCAGGTCCATATCCGCATCCGCACCCAAAATGCCCGTACCTGGCAGGGCCGATGCCAGGTTCCAGGACAGATTGAGCTCATCGAACAAGTCGGCGCTGGCCAGGGTGCGCATCAACCGAGGACCTCCCTCGCACAGGATGCGCCCAAGTCCCAACGCCATCAGCTGCCCTATCAGTTCGGCCAGACTGACCGATGCCAGCCCGCAATCGAGCACGGTCGCCGGGCACGACTGCCGGGTGAGGTGTTCTGCCACACCGGTTGTGGTGGCGATAATTGGTGTGTTGTCGGAGTCAGTCAGCAGGCCGGTATCCCATGGGATGTCTCCGGACTCAGTCACGATGACAGCGGTTGGCGCCGGGGATGCATTTGTTGTCACGCGCGATGCATGCTCCCGTGCCCGCATCGGTCCATAGCGCTCGGCACGGACTGTGCCGGCGCCGACAAGCACAGCGTCGGCACCATCGCGAAGCGCCGACATCACCGCACGATCGTCAGGGCTGGAGACACTGCGACTGCCCCCATCAGGGCCGGCGACCGCCTGTCCCAACGTGCTGAGCATCAGGCCGCTGACCCACTGAGCTCTCGGCCAGCGGTACAGGGCATGCAGATCGGCCACTTCTCCGGTAGCACTGTCGATGATCACGGCGTGCTCGTGGTGATCAGGTATTGACTGATGTCCATCACGGGCCGAGGCTTCGCCGGTTCGGCTGGCCAGCCAACCGTAATGATCCCCAGTGGCTGACAGGTGGATGGCTGATTCAACACTGTGCGCACCGTCTCCGGGCAGAACAGTGACGATGAGATCCAGGCCGATCCCAGGCCTTGGGCTGCCAGGCTCACCATGATGTTCTGCAACGCCGCACCCCCCGACGCGATGAACATGTCCCGCTCGGCAATCATCCGATGATCTGCATACCGGTGAGCCTGGCTGGTGTCGACGAACGCGACGATCAGCGCAGGGGCACCGCGCAGGATGTCCCCGCGCGCCAGCCGGCGAGCGATCGCTGGCTCGTCCAGCCCGTCAGCAGCAAGATCTGCGGCCCAGGCAGTGGCCATGGCGTCTAACAGTTCGGTGCGGATTGGCTGGTCGTGCAAGAGGGCAAAGCGCCACGGCTGGGTGTGGTGCGGTGCCGGGGCGCACACTCCGGCTTCGATTGCGATCTGCAGCGCGTGGTGCGGAACAGGATCGGTGGTGAAGTCACGGACAGTGCGTCTGGCATGGGCGGCGTGTGCTGCGCCGATCGCACGGGCTTCGGCAGTTCCGAGGGAGAAGAGGTCTTCGTCAGCGCTTCGAATCAGTGATGCGGCAGTAAGTGGCGACCCGACCAGGTGCGCCAGGCCGCGGACCAAGGCAACCGGGGTCTGATCGACCTTGCCCTTAACGAGGTCCGCTGCCGATGCGATCTCATCTGCCAGAGCGATCACGGTCATTTCCAGCGTTCGGCCATGTGCGTCCGTTTTGCCCGTGAAGTCATCGAGGACCTGCACGTTCCAGGCGCCGATAGCGTTATCGGTCAGTCCCATTCGCCACGGACGTCCGAACGTGTCCGTGATCAAAACGCCCACGTTCGCACCCGTGCGTTCGGCAAGGGCCGTGCCGATGGTCGCGGCCGCGGTGTCGGGGTCTCGTGGCAAGAGCACCACAGTGCCAGGTCGTGTGTTTGAGGCATCGATACCGGCGGCTGCAAGGACCAGTCCATGGTGGGTTTGGACGATGCGCGTGGTGCCACGAGGTGTCACCTTGGTCGCGACGGTGCGAACCGACTCGGCATCGATGACAGCATCGCGATCTGCACTGTCCAGAATCTGACCCTCGGCTTTGGACACGATCTTGCTGGTGATGACCACGATGTCGCCATCTGCCAATGTGCACGTTCCATCAGCCCACTCCCACGTTCCGTCCAGGATCGCCGCGGCGATGTCGTCGCCGGGCTGAATTTCATCGATCCCGGCCACGGCCACCACTTCAAGCATGGTCAGGACACCAGTGCCAGCGCGGCATGAGCCATAGCGGCAGTTGCGTCAACGTCATGCATGAGCAGCGGCGCGGACTGGCAGACGATGCCTAATGCGCGCACGTCGGCAAGCATGGAATCGTCTGAGTCAGCCAGCAGCCAGGCGTCCAAAATCCCCCCGTCGCGGCGCGATCCATAGTGCGCGGCTACTGCCAGGGCACTGGTTTGCACGCCAATGCCGCGAAGGCAGGCGTCAGCCATGCCGCGTACCGGAGCTGCTCCGATCAGGGGTGACAAGCCCACGATGGGAGCGCGGGCTTTGCCCAGTGCGGCCCGGATGCCTGGAACCTGCAAGATCACTCCGATGGAGACCACCGGGTTGCTGGGGGGCAGCACGATGATGTCCGCTTCGGCGATTGCCTCGATGACCCCTGGGGCCGGGGTTGCGTCATCGATGCCGATGACGGGGAAGCCCAGAGCTGGAATTGCCGCCCGATATCGAATCCACCATTCCTGGAAGTGAATGGCGGTTCGGCCGGATTCAAGGTCAACCACCACATGGGTTTCGGCACGGTCATCGGACATCGGGAGCAACGTGACTCCCGGCTGCCAGCGTTGGCACAGCGCCGCGGTCACTTCAGACAGGGAGAATCCCGCATTCAAGGACTGCGTGCGAACCAGATGGGTTGCCAGATCACGATCACCCAGTCCGAACCAGGTCGGTTCAACTCCGTATGCGGCTAGCTCCTCCTTCACCACGAAGGTCTCATCCTCACGGCCCCAGTCGCGCTCCACGCTGATCGCGTTCCCCAGCGTGTACATGATGGAATCCAGATCCGGGCAGACGCGAACGCCGTGCACCCAGATGTCATCGCCGGTATTGCCGATGACGGTGATGTCATCGCCTGGTCGTGCGCGGCGCAAGCCCCGCAGGAAGCGGGCTCCGCCGATGCCACCGGCCAGGGCAGTAATGCGCATGCCGCCATCCTTGCAGGCGGTCCCTCCGGTCACATCAGCCACTCTCGTGTCGTGAAAGTGGCTTTTGTGATGTTTGTCCCCAAGAATTAATGTGAATACTCCCGATTTCAGGGGAATCGGGCTTGACGTTTTCGAACTACACCCCTGTAATACGGCATAACAACGGCAAACGGGGGTTTGTCGTGGGGGTCGAGGAGGTCCTGTACGTGGCTGACATGGCGCTAGTGCCGTTGTCTGACGTTGAGGAGCTGGCGTGGCAAGAGCGCGCCCTCTGTGCCCAGACAGATCCTGAGGCGTTCTTCCCGGAAAAGGGCGGAAGCACCCGTGAGGCGAAGAAGGTGTGCCAGTCGTGCGATGTGCGGGCTGACTGCCTGGAATATGCGTTGTCCCAGGACGAGAGATTTGGTATCTGGGGCGGGCTCTCCGAGCGTGAGCGTCGCCGGCTGAAGCGTCGGGCGATCTAGCCAGGCCGGGAAACCGGCTCCACCATGCGCTTAAGGTGATGGTGTGGGTGGCGCATGAGCAGTGAGCAACCTTGGGTCGGCGACGTGAAGTCGGCTCCGGTCTCATCGGGTGTCTCCGCCGGGGATGCCGATGCTGTGTCAGATGCCGCCGACGCCAGCATTCAGCTTCCGCCAGACCTTGATGACCAATTGCTGCTCGAAGACGTCGAGCACGCTCCAGAGTGGTTCAGCCTCGATGACGATCCGGATGAGGGCATTGCCAGGTTGCCCCGTCGTCATCACCACGTCACGGCAGTGGTCGTAGGTCACAACGGCAGTACCTGGCTTCCTGCCGTGATGTCCACGGTGGGATCGCAGACGCGACCTGTGGATGCAGTCATCGGCGTCGACACCAGTTCCACCGACTCCACCGGAGCCATCCTGCGCAGCGCCCTGGGCGCCGATCGAGTGATTGAGACACCGAACTTCGGGTTCGGTCGAGCAGTTGGAACCGGCTTGGAAGCGGTGGGTCCGGTGGTGACGGTTCGTGATCCCGAGGCAGGCGAACTGATCACCTGGATCTGGTTGCTGCACGATGACAGCGCACCGGATGCTGCGTGTCTGCAGTCCCTGCTGGATACCGCCGATGACTTCCCCGGTGCCTCGATCCTTGGCCCGAAGATCCTGGGCTGGCATGATCGCCGCCTGCTGCTAGAGGTCGGGGTTTCCATCACCGGCGCCGGCCGCCGATTCACCGGTTTGGAGAACGGTGAGCATGACCAGGGCCAGCATGACGGCATTCGCGAAGTCATGAGCGTGTCCAGCGCGGGCATGCTGGTTCGTCGAGATGTGTGGGAACGACTTCAAGGCTTTGACCCACAGCTTCCGCTTTTTCGGGATGACCTGGACTTTTGCTGGCGTGCGCACCTTGCCGGTGAGCGCATCCTGATCGCCACCGACGCGGTGGTGCACCACCGCGAAGCCTCCGCTCACGGCCGGCGCCAGCGTGCAGGAAGTGCCGAAGCCCAGCAACGACCCCATCGTTTGGATCGTGAATCGGCGGTCCATGTCTTGCTCGCCCGCCTTGGCGTGGTGTCAGCCAGCTTTGAGGCAGTTCGGCTACTGCTGGGCTCGGCCATGCATTCGATTGCATACGTACTGGGCAAGGACTTCCAGGCCGCTCGCGACGAGATCGGCGCAGTACTTGACGTCGCGATGCATCCTGGCCGACTTCGCTTCTCCCGCCTGCAGGCGGAGAACACCACGATTGAAACCAATGCCGCGCTTCGGCATTTGCGTCCCTCCGCCGGATCACAAGTTCGGCACGTGCTGGAGAATGTCGCGGCGATTGCCACGACCAGTGACGACGAACGATCGGTCAGTATCGGTGCCGGTGGCGCGGCGATGGAATCTGGACCTGTCGACGAGGCCGCTGATTACCTGACCGATGGAGGACCTGGCTTCGTCCGTCGACTCCTCCTGCGTCCTGGCGTGCTGTTATTTGCCGGACTGGCAGTGTTCTCCGTCGTTGCCACTCACGCACTGTGGTGGGGCGACGGGGTCCTGCAAGGCGGTGCACTGCTGCCGTCCCCGGCCGGCGCAGGAGATGTCTGGGAGTCCTATACCCAGGCATGGCACAACGTGTCGACCGGCTCAGCGACGCCGTCATCGCCATACCTGCTGCTGGTCTTTGCTCTGGCCGCGGTGGTGCTGGGCAAGGCACCGCTGGCCGTGTCCATCGTTCTGCTGGCATGCATTCCTATCGCCGGGTGGTCGGCCTACTTCGTCATGCGCGGTGCGATCTCATCGACGGCTGTTCGCGTGTGGGCCGCCATCGCTTATGCCTTGCTCCCTGCAGTGACGGTTGCCACATCCTCAGGTCGCCTGGGCACGGCAATCGTGGCCATTGCGCTGCCGTTCACCGTGCGCTCGTTCGTTCGCATCCTGTCACCAGGTGGAACTACCCGCCGCGCTGCCGGAACGGCGTTGCTGTTGGCGATCGTGACCTGTGCCGTGCCCGGCTTGTGGTTGGTTGCGCTGGCTGCAGCCCTCGTGGCGGCAGTCGTAGGACATCGAGGTGCCAGCGATCGGGGAGTGCGCGGCTGGTCCAGTGCGGTGAATCGGCGGTTGGTCATCGCCGTCGTTGGACCGATGCTGGTGTTGTTCCCATGGTCGGGATACCTGCTGATGCATCCGGTGCTGTTCTGGCTGGAAGCCGGCGGCACGCAGGTGACCCCTGGCGCACCGGGAACCACTGATCCTTGGCAGATTTTTCTGCTGCATCCAGGGGGGCCTGGATCCGTGCCGGCGTGGGCAAGCGTGGGAATCGTGGTGGCCGCGCTGGTTGCCCTCACGCGCGGACAGCGAACCAACGTGGTCGCCTGGTGCTGGCTGGTTGCGGGTACGGCGCTGGTGATTGGCGTGGCCGAATGCCTGATCAGTGTCACGCCCCCAGGCGCCTCAACTGGCGTTCATCCCTGGGCTGGGCCGGCGACGTTGCTCCTTGGCGGGGCCTTGATTGGCGCGGCAGCCGTGGCGGCCGATGGGCTGCGTGCGGACATCGCAGGGGCGAGTTTCACCGTCGCACAACCGGTCATTGTCATCACCTTGCTCCTGGCCGTCCTGTCGCCGGCGGTCGTGGCGATTGCTTGGCTGCCGAACGCCCAAGGGGTCATGCGCAAGGCGGATGCGTCAGCCGTGCCGGCATTCGTGGCAGCCGATGCCGCATCACCTGCGGCACCTCGCACCTTGATGTTGACCCAGTCCTCCACCCGTGCGGTGACCTATGCCCTGATCAATGGCTCCGGGCCAACCCTTGGCGATGCTGATGTGACTCCGGGCTCGGCAGTGGTCGACACCCTTGACGCATTGGTTGCCGATCTGGTCTCGGGGCGAGGCGGGCCGGAAATCAACGACCTGGCCGGCTTCGGGGTTCGCTATGTGCTGCTCGCTCGCGGCTCCCAGCACGCACTCGTTCCGATTCTTGATGCTGAGCCGGGTCTGCGACGCGTTTCAACCAATGGCGGTGACATACTCTGGCAGATGTCCGGACTGACCTCTCGGGCTCGGCTCCTGGCGGGGGATCAATCATCGCCAGTGCCATTGGTTTCACCAGGAGATGCCAGCACTGATCCGTATATCTCGGTCATCGTTCCCGCCGGTCAAGGGGCGCGCACCTTGATTACCGGAGCAACCGCTGACTCCGGATGGCGAGCAGTGGTGACCGACGAGCGAACCGGGGATCGGCTGCAGTTGGATGCCGGGCAGCTACCACCGGGATTCGGGTGGACCCAGGGGTATGTGCTGCCGGCGTCACGGACCCAGATCTCGGTGAGTTTCGAGGCAGGACCACGGCATGCCTGGATGGTGCTGCAACTGCTGATCGTGATCGTGTTCGTGGTGCTGGCATTGCCTTCGCGCACGGTGGTCGATGTCGACCCCGATGTCGACGGCGATGAGCCCTACGGTTCGGAGCGTGCGGCATGAGGTCAATGACTGCCCAGCGACCGCTGGTGATCGCCCTGGTTGGTGCACTGGTGGTTGTGGTGGTTGGCACCATCTTCACGCACGTGTTCACGAAGCCATCCGTCGCGCCGGTGGTCATTGAGCCCATTGCGTCCAGTGTGTTGTTGTGCCCAGAACCGGGCGCGGGAAGTCAACTGGGAGTGCGGGTGACTGCGGCCGTCGTCCCGGGCCAGCCGGGGCAGCGCGCGGGAAGTGGTTCTGCCGGACTGCAGACGCTGCCCGGTGCTCATCAGCGCTCGGTATCGATCCGAACGCCCGGGGGTCAGGCCGAGGTGCTGGCATTTGGCACGAAGTTGCCACCGATTCGCGCGTTCGGCGAGGGAAATTTGGCACCTGGGTTCATTGCCGACCAGTGGGGGCGGGCCCCGCGAGGCGCCGGGCGAGGGATGGCATCAACCGCATGCGCTCCGGCAGGTGCGGACTTCTGGTTCGTTGGAGGAGGAGCCGTTGCCGGACGAGTGACCAAGGTGGTGTTGGTCAATCCGGATGACTCGCCGGCAGTGGTCGATGTGCAAGTTCTGGGCCCGCAAGGGTTGCTCAGTGCGCCAGGTGGTCGCGGCCTGGTCGTGCCGGCCAGTAGCAGGACGGTGGTTCGGCTGGACGTGCTGGCACCGGGGGTCAAGGCCACTGCCCTGCACGTCATCGCTCGCAGTGGGCGGGTGGGCGCCTCAGTGGAGGACCAGCAACTGTCGGGCCTGAATGTGATCGGAACCGACTGGATCCCGGCCGCGGCGCCGCCGTCCACTGACGTATACGTCCCCGGTGTGATGCCGGGCAAGGGGGCACGCGTGCTGTCGATCGCTGCACCAGGGCAGACCGATGCCACCGTGAATCTGCGCGTGCTGACTCCCAGCGGCTCCTTTGCCCCGGCCGACCGATCGACGATCACTGTGCCGGGTCAATCAGTGGTCAACCTGGACTTGTCCAGTGTGATCGGTCAGGTGCCAGCAACCTTGCAACTGTCGTCCAGCGTCCCTGTCGTGGCGGGGATGCGCGAGTTCTTCGGCACGTCCTCAGTTCAGGACGAAACTGCGTACAGCGCGGGCGCACAGCCGTTAACGACCACCGCCGCGGTCAGCGGACTGCCCGTACGCCCATCGACGAATGTCTCGGTGGCAGTCAGCGCTCCAGCCGGCGATGTCACCGTCAAGCTGGAACTGCTGCCGTATACCGGTGGAAGCCAAGCGTCAGCGCCTACGTCCATCCGGCTCATTCATGTTCCCTCAGGCCAGGTCGTTAATACCGTGATCAGCACGCCGAATGCCTCCTGGTTCACGGCAGTGGTCACCCCCCAGGCCGGTTCAGGTCCGTACTTGGTCGCGCACGAGGTGCGCGAGTCCTCCAGCTACGGGGATCTGGTCACCGGTTACCCGTGGCCGGCGTTGCGTACGCAGGTGCAGGTCCCGCAAACCACAGGCGACCCTGCGCTATCGGTGCAATAGGCATTTCGGCGCGCCTTTCGCCAAGTTTGCACTTATTCGCACTACCGTGCGGTGCGTGAGTCGTCGACGCTGCAGCAAGCCATCGTGCAGCTCTCCTGCCGTGTCGACGCTGACCTATGTCTACGCAGACTCCACCGCGGTCCTGGGACCGCTCGCCACGTACGCCGAACCGCACTGCTACGACCTGTGCCAGATGCACGCTGAGCGCCTGACTGCTCCGCGCGGCTGGGAGATCGTGCGCATCACGCCGGATCCGGACGCGCTCAAGCCCACCGGTGATGACCTGGAAGCGCTGGCCAACGCCGTACGCGAGGCCGCCCGCCCCCGGTACACCCCCCAGTCCCAGTCCACCGCAGAACCGGCTGCCGGAGCCGTGGAAGTGGCACGCCGGGGTCACTTGCGCATGTTGACCCATGTGGAACCTGAGCCCGTGCGAAGCCAACCGGACCAGGGAAGCCTGCCAGAGCGCGCGGAACAGGGCCGATCGCAGGACTTCACCGGGCAGATGTCCGATCATGACGACCTGTTCACCGACTACCAGGACGACGACGACTTCGATCCTCGCTAGCCTTAGGGCGTGACAAACCTCGACCAGGTCATCAAGGCCTATGACGTCCGTGGCACTGTTCCCGACCAGATGAACGTGAACCTTGCGCATGACGTGGGAGCGGCCTTCGTTCGCGTCCTTGGGATTCGCGCAGACGAGGGCGGAGCCGGTGCAGTGGTTGTCGGTCACGATATGCGCCCTTCAGGACCGGACCTGGTAGCCGCCTTTGCCGATGGCGTCCGCGAGCAAGGATGCGATGTCATCGAGATCGGGCTGGCAAGTACCGATGGGCTCTATTTCGCCTCCGGCCACTTGCAGCTGCCCGGGGCCATGTTCACCGCAAGTCACAATCCCGCCCAGTACAACGGCATCAAGCTGTGCCGCGCAGGAGCGGCACCAGTGGGCCAGGACTCCGGACTGCGCGCGATAAAGGACATGATCAACGCAGGGGTGCCTGAGTTCGATGGCCCTATGGGCACGCTGAGCCATCAGGACATGCTCGCTGCATATGCGCAGTACCTGCGCCAGTTGGTGGATCTGTCAGGAATACGGCCCCTTCGCGTCGTGGTGGACTGCGGCAATGGCATGGGTGGATACACCGTGCCGGCAGTTCTGGGTACCGCCTGCGGACTCTCGGCGCTTCCACTGACGATCGATGAGTTGTACTTCGAGTTGGACGGCACTTTCCCCAACCACGAAGCCAATCCCATCGATGCGGCCAACCTGGTCGATCTGCAAGCGCGAGTCCTGGCGACCGGTGCTGACATCGGCTTGGCGTTTGACGGTGATGCTGACCGTTGCTTCGTCGTCGATGAACGGGGTCATGTTGTCAGTCCTTCGACCTTGACCGGCCTCATAGCCGCTCGCGAACTGGCCAAGCACCCCGGATCAGTGGTCATTCACAATCTCATCACCTCAAAGGCCGTGCCCGAGGTCATTACCGAAGCCGGAGGCACACCGGTGCGCACCAGGGTTGGTCATTCCTTCATTAAGGCCACGATGGCTGAGACCAATGCAGTGTTTGGCGGTGAGCACTCAGGACACTTCTACTTCCGCGACTTCTGGCGAGCGGACTCAGGCTTGCTGGCAGCCATGCATGCCATGGCCGCGCTGGGCACCAGCGCACCTGGGACCACGCTGTCGCAGATGCTTCAGCCATTCGATCGCTATGCCGACTCAGGTGAGATCAACACCACCGTGGTTGATGCCGCGACAGTGCTTGGCCAGATCAAGGACGCCTTCCACGGGCGTGCGACCTTCGACGAGCTTGACGGACTTACGGTCGACGGCGGCACGTGGTGGTTCAATGTGCGGGCGTCGAACACCGAGCCGTTGCTGCGCCTGAACGTGGAGGCAGCAGACACAGAGCACATGGCCAGCCTTCGCGATGAGGTTCTGGACATCATGCGGGGCGCCAAGTGAGTGCGACGATGGGGTGGGATCCCAGATTGCTGGACATCCTGGTCTGCCCGGCAGACCAGGGCGCCCTTCATGTGGATCCTGTCGCTGCGCAACTGGTCTGCCAGGTCTGCCACCGTCGGTATGACATCAGCGATGGCATCGCGGTCATGCTGCCAACGCCAGCACCTGCCACGGACCCCGACGTCGAGCAGCGCTAGTCCATGGCACTCGTCGTACGTGGTGCGATCAAGGATTACGACTGGGGCATCATCGACGGCCTGGCCACGTGGTCCGGGGAAATCACCGGCGGTCCCCAGGCTGAACTGTGGTTCGGCGTGCATCCGGGTGGTCCATCGCCGCTGCTGGATCCCGGGGGTGCGGAGACCGGCGAGCATTTGGGCGACCGCTTCGATATCGAGGCCATTCCACTGCTGGTGAAACTGCTCGCAGCCGCCAAGCCGTTGTCGGTGCAGATTCACCCCGATGCCGACACCGCGCGCGCCGGCTGGGCAGCACAGCAAGCACCGGGCGCACCACGGCCGTACAACGACCCATTCGAAAAAACCGAGATGCTGGTTGCCTTGAGTGACTTCCAGGCACTTGCGGGCTGGCGGGATACTGACCAGGCCATCGCGATCTTGTCCGGTGTCGATGGGTGCCAGGCAATGATCGATGCGCTGCGCGCCGGTGATCTTGCCCAGGCGATCAGACACGGGTTACAGGCGAGCACTTCACCGGCGATCGCCCAGATTCCCGGAGCCTGCGCGGCGGCAGGGCTGAGCGACGATCAATGCCAGGCCTATGCGCTCATCACCCGGGAATACCCCAATGATGCAGGCGCCCTGATCACCGTGCTGCTGCAATACGTGCACTTGCTCCCAGGGCAGGCCATATATGTCCCGGCGGGTATCCCGCACAGCTACATCTGCGGAACCGGGCTGGAGGTGATGACCTCCTCCGACAATGTGCTGCGGCTCGGGCTCACCGGCAAGTCGGTGTTCGTTGACCAGGCAATCGCTGCGCTGGGTCCACATCAGCCGCAGATCATCGACGCCCAGCTCGGAGACATTCTGTGGCCGGTCAATGCGCCGTTCGTGGTGCGCGTGCTGCCTCAGGGGCTGGAAAAGCTGCCCGCCGGGGCCTATCGCATCGTGCTCAGCATCCAAGGCAGCGCGACAGTGCGAACGGATTTCGCCGATATCGGGCTCAAGCCGGGAACCGCGGCGGTCATGAGCGCTCAGGACGCCGATGCGTGGGTCGACGCCGATGGCCTGGTCGCCGTCGTGCAGGCAACCTCACCGGCCCGATGAGCCAATCCAACTCAATGCGCGCGGTCGTTGCCGCGCTCGCGGCCAATCTGGGCATCGCGGCCAGCAAGTTCATTGCCTTTGCCTTCACCGGGTCCAGTGCCATGCTTTCTGAGGCCATCCATTCGGTGGCTGACAGCGGCAATCAAGTCCTGCTCCTGATCGGGAATCACCGCGCCAGCCAACCCGCCGATGCTCAGCATAATTTTGGCTACGGGCGTCGGCGGTTCGTCTACGGCTTCATCGTGTCCATCGTGCTGTTCGTGGTGGGCGGAGTGTTCTCGATATACGAGGGTATTCACAAGTTCGTGCACCCCGATGCAGTCAGTGATGCCTGGATCGCGTTCGTGGTCCTGGGAGTCTCGATTGCCCTTGAGGGCTTGAGCCTGCGAACTGCACTGGGTGAGGTGCGCTCAGCGCGCGGAGTGCGCAACTTGTGGCAGTTCCTGCGAGATGCCCGTCAGCCGGAATTGCCGGTGGTCGTTCTGGAGGACTTGGGCGCACTTGTGGGCCTTGCCTTCGCGTTGATCGGGGTGTCCTTGGCCGTGATCACCGGCAATGGCCGATGGGACGGCATGGGCGCCATGGCAGTGGGCACGCTCCTGGTCGTGATCGCGGTGTTCCTATCGCTGGAAATGACGGCGATGCTGGTCGGAGAGTCGGCGCTTCCGGAGGACGTCGAAGCAATCCGTGGAGCGCTGGAGTCCAGCGACGGCGTCCTGCGTGTCATCCACCTCAGGACGGTGCACGTTGGACCCGAAGAGTTGCTGGTGGCGGCCAAGATTGCCGTGAACCCGCACGCAACGGCGTCGGTGCTGGCAGACCAGATCAATGCCGCCGAGGCGGCCGTGCGCGCACAGGTTCCACACGCCCGTTACCTGTTCATCGAGCCTGATATCGAGCGAGACCCTGCGTATTGACTTCCCCACACACCCTGGCGCCAACGTGCCGATCAGTGCCGCCCATGGCAGACTAGGGGAGTTTGCGAACCATCGAAGCCTCGTGACGTTCGCCTGCTTCCCCGAAGCAAGTCGTTCCTGTCGTTTTCTCACGAGGAGAGTCGCATGTCTGTGTTCAAGTCCGATGGCACCCCTGACTTCAAGGTGGCCGATCTGTCCCTTGCCAACTTCGGCCGAGACGAAATTCGTCTGGCCGAGCACGAGATGCCGGGCCTGATGGCAATGCGCGCCGAATTCGGGGACTCCAAGCCGCTTCAGGGCGCTCGGATCACTGGGTCGCTGCACATGACCATCCAGACCGCAGTGCTCATCGAGACATTGACCGCCCTGGGCGCAGACGTCCGATGGGCATCGTGCAACATCTTCTCGACCCAGGACCATGCCGCTGCGGCAGTCGTGGTCGGTCCGAATGGCACCGTGGATGCCCCCAATGGCGTGCCGGTCTTTGCCTGGAAGGGCGAGAGTCTGCCGGAGTACTGGTGGTGCACCGAACAAATCCTGATGTGGCCAGACGGCAAGGGTCCGAACATGATCCTCGACGATGGTGGCGATGCCACCATGCTGGTGCACAAGGGGACCGAGTTCGAAAGGGCCGGCGTGGTACCGACCCCGGACTCAACCACCTCCGAGGAGTACGCCGTGGTGCTGGAGACCTTGCGCCGCTCGCTTGCGGAGGATCCCACTCGGTGGACCGAGATCGGCAAGGGCATCAAGGGCGTCACGGAGGAGACCACCACCGGTGTTCATCGCCTGTACGAGATGCTGCGTGAGGGTTCGCTGATCTTCCCGGCTATCAACGTCAATGACTCTGTCACCAAGAGCAAGTTCGACAACAAGTACGGCTGCCGACATTCACTGGTCGACGGCATCAACCGGGCGACGGACGTCATGATCGGCGGCAAGGTTGCCGTGGTCTGCGGGTTCGGCGATGTCGGCAAGGGCTCTGCCGACTCCCTGCGTGGCCAGGGTGCACGCGTCATCGTGACC
>CAIKZY010000127.1 GCA_903832025.1 uncultured Actinomycetes bacterium | reverse complement strand
GGGATCATCATGAGCACCGCATGCGGAAGGGACCGACCTCCCAGGTGCAGCAGTTCGAGTACCTCATCGAATGATGCAGAATCACTGCCACCCTTGGTACAGATTGGGTAGAGCCGGGTGAGGTCCCCGGTCAAGACCGAGCTCGTCAGCAGCGACTCTCGTGCGCGCATCCAGTTGCGATTTCCCTGAACGGTGTTGATCTCCCCGTTATGCGAGATGTACCGATACGGATGAGCTAGCGGCCAGGATGGAAATGTATTGGTTGAGAATCGAGAGTGAACTAATGCCACAGCCGAGGTGACACGCTCATCGGAAAGATCCGGGTAGAACGGTTCAAGCTGCCCAGTTGTGAGCATGCCCTTATAGACAATCGTGCGGCTCGACAATGACGGAAAGTACAAGCCGAGTTCGTGCTCCGCGCGCTTGCGCAACGCAAATGCTGAACGATCCAATGCGAGGTCTGCCTGGCCCACAACAGATGCCACGAACACCTGTTCCAAGTGAGGCATCACACTTCGGGCGGTTGCCCCAACTGTTGTCGGGTCAACGGGGACAACTCGCCACCCCAAAATCCGCAAGCCCTCGTCGGAAGCGATCTTGGCAAATGCGCTACGAGCGGCCTGGGCAGCCTCAGCGTCCGTGGGCAAGTAAGCCATCCCGACGGCATACGAACCGGCCGCAGGGAGCTCAAATCCGACCACGTCACTAAAGAATTCGTGCGGTACTTGCAGCAGGATCCCCGCCCCGTCTCCGGAGTCTGGTTCAGAACCCGAGGCACCGCGGTGGTCGAGGTTTCGAAGCGCGGTCAAGGCCTTGTCCACGATGTCGTGGCTACCCACTCCGGTCAGTGTTGCAACGAAGGCAACACCACACGCATCTCGCTCGCGGGCAGGATCGTAAAGCCCTTGCGCGGGCGGCAAAGCGGAGAAGCGGTCCATGAGCACCATCCATCGTGAAGCACGGTTCGCACCGTGAAACCTCACGAGACGTCATTGGCTCGCAGGAAGAGGCTACTGCACCTGGCCATTCAGCACGAATCGAGCGTCAGCGACATCCTGGTCGATTTGTCCGATTAGTGCGTCCACCGTGTCGAAGACCTGCTGCCCGCGAAGCCGTGCGACAAAATCCACGCTCACCAGATGTCCATACAAATCCAAGGGGCCCTGGTCAATCGCATAGGCCTCGACACGAAGAGACGTGCCTTCGAATTGGGGATTGACTCCGATGGATATCGCACTTGGCAACTGCTGACCATGAACTGAGAGCCAGCCCGCGTAAACCCCTTCCGCGGGGATCGCCAAGTCATGATCAACATCCAGATTGGCCGTGGGGTACCCCAGGGTCCTTCCACGCTGGTCCCCCCGAACCACTGGGGCAGTCAGCCGGTACCAGCGGCCCAACACCTCAGCCGCCTGGTCAACCTGGCCATCAGCAAGCGCCTTTCGCACCCTGGATGAACTCCAGGGTGCGGTATCCGACGCCAACGCGGCCACGTGCACCGAGATACCGAGCTTTGCCGCAAGCACTGTCAATTCGTGCGTATCCCCGGCAGCATCCTTGCCGAAGTAGAAGTTCGGACCGACCACGATGGCGCTTGGGTGGAGCCGATCGTTGAGTACGTGAACAAACTCCGCGGGGCTCATCACGGACAACGCTCGGGTGAACGCCAACACCTCAACCGCATGTGCCCCTGCTCCAAGCAGAAGTGAACATCGCTCCTCAACTGTGCAGAGCATCAGCGGGGCTCGATCCGGTCGTATGAGTGCCTGCGGATGAGGATGAAAAGTCACGGCAACGACACCAGTTCCCAATGAGTCGGCCAATTCACCGGCCTGGAGTATCAGCTGTTGGTGTCCACGATGCACCCCGTCGAAGACTCCAAGCACGATGACTGGACCGACATCGCTGCGCACGATCACAGCCTACGCCGACCCGCTAACGAACACTGCGGAGTAGCTGACCAAATTCGGCTGGCTCGTTCCGGGGCTTGCCAACGCAATCAGCGAACCATCGGGATCAGTCAACGCCGTAAGGCCAGACAATGGCAATTCAATGCGCAGCCCGCTAGCGGCGGCTCTTGCTTGCGCAGCGTCCAATGCCAGGCAGGGAAAGCAGCGGTTCGCCACCTCGCTGAGCGACATCATGCGGCGCTGGATATCCACACTGTCGAGAGCGATTGCCTCATCAGTGGCGAATGGACCTGACTGTGTCCGCCTCAAGGTGGTGAGATATCCGCCGACGCCCAGCTCTTGACCCAGATCACGAGCGATGGCACGAATGTACGTTCCTGCAGAGCACTGCACATCGACGACGATGTCGATCCAACCCCGCCGCTCGTCGACTTCACGGGATATGTCTGACACTGCCAGGGACTTAATCAGGACTCTTCTCGCGGACAATTTTGGATCCTGCCCCGCGCGGACCAGGGCATGCGCTCGCTTACCGTCAACCTTGATCGCACTCACCGCACTTGGGGTTTGCCACACCTCGCCGATCATGGCGGTTAGCACTCGCCCGATGTCATGATCGGACACCGCATCTATCTGTGACCTGCTTGCGGTTTCCAGGATGTCACCATCGGCATCATCGGTTGTCGTACATGCTCCGAGCCGGATGGTTGCCTGATACCGCTTTTCATGGGCGGTCAAATAGCCCAGCAGTCTTGTCGCTCGGCCCACGCCTACCACCAGGACACCGGTTGCCATCGGATCCAGGGTCCCCGCGTGGCCGACCTTTCGGGTATCAAGTGCCTTGCGCACCTTGGAAACGACGCCATGGCTTGTCAGGCCAGATGGCTTGTCCAGGATGAGAATGCCCTCCACAGGTGCGACACCTATTCGGTGTCAGGCTCTCGTGGCTGACGGTAGGGGTCAGGCTCACCTGCGTAGGTAGCCTGCTCGGCTACCTTATGGACCTGCTCGTCGGCATCGGCTGCTTGCCGGAGCAAGTCCTCTAACTGCGCCGCACTTTCTGGCAGAGCATCAAGGTGGAAACTCAAAGATGGCGTGAATTTGACACCTGTCTGCTTGCCCACCTCACTGCGAACCATTCCCTTGGCGGATTCGAGGGCAGCTGCGGTTGCCTCCCGCTCGGCATCTGTGCCGTACACGGTGTAGAACACCGCTGCCTCGCGGATATCCGGTGTCACTCGCACGTCAGTGATCGTGATGAAGCCCAATCGGGGATCCTTGACTTTGGATTCCAGGGTCTCGGCGACGATCTCCTTAACCCGATCCGCCATCTTGCGCTGACGTGCGACCGACGTCATGGCTTCCTCGGCTTCTCACGCATCTCGTAGGTCTCGATGACGTCGTCGATCTTGATGTCCTGGAACGCGCCCAGATTGATACCGCATTCGAAGCCCTCTCGAACCTCATTGACATCGTCCTTGAATCGTCGCAGCCCGGCAATGGTGATTGACTCGGCAACCACCGATCCGTCTCGTACCAGACGCGCCTTGGAATTACGCTTGATTTCTCCACTTTGCACCAAACAGCCGGCGATGGTGCCGAACTTGGAGGACTTGAAGACATCGCGCACCTCTGCAGTGCCCAGTTGCACCTCTTCGTACTCCGGCTTGAGCATGCCCTTCAGCGCAGCTTCGACTTCTTCAATCGCCTGGTAGATGACACTGTAGTAGCGGACGTCGACACCCTCCTCGGATGCCAATTCCGCGACCTTGCCCTCCGGGCGAACATTGAATCCAATAATGACTGCCTTTGAGGCACTGGCCAACGTCACGTCATTCTTGTTGATTGCGCCGACGCCTCGGTGAATAACCCGAAGTGATACTTCGTCACCCACATCGATCTTCAGCAAGGCATCTTCCAGCGCCTCCACCGATCCGGAAACATCGCCCTTGATGATCAAGGTGAGTTCAGCAATTTCACCCTTCTCGATGGACTCCAGGAAATCCTCAAGCGATCGCTTGACACGATTGCGCGCCAGCAGTGCGTTTCGCTCGCGCGCTTGCCGCGTTTGTGCAATCTGTCGAGCGACGCGATCCTCAGCAACCACCATGAAGCTGTCTCCAGCACCTGGCACTGAGGTCAAGCCAAGAACCTGAACGGGGAACGACGGTCCTGCTTCGGTGACGACGTTTCCATCATCGTCGAGCATTGCTCGCACGCGACCGAATGCATCGCCGGCGACGATGGAGTCTCCCGCACGCAACGTGCCCCGTTGAACCAGAACCGTGGCCACCGGTCCGCGGCCTCGGTCCAGGTGAGCCTCGATGGCAACGCCTTGCGCGTCCTGATGGGGGTTGGCCCGCAAATCCAACGCGGCATCTGCTGTCAGGAGCACCGCGTCGAGCAGTTCGT
>CAIKZY010000126.1 GCA_903832025.1 uncultured Actinomycetes bacterium | reverse complement strand
CCAAACTCTGCAATGAATCGACGGCGAGGACGCGAACAGTGAGATCGCCACTGTTGAATCGCCGGAAGAAGCTGGCCGGCATCGACAGGACTCGGTCCCAGAATGCGGACTGCATTCGAATCGTTGCGCGTTGGGAGATGAGCGAGACGGTGAAGTTCTGGACCAGCGTGAAAACGAATGCACCTGCGGCAGCCAGCGCCAGGGCCAACCCGACCTGGATGAGCAGTGATGCATTCCCCTGCGGCACGATGACGCCGACGACCGTCTCGGTGAGGATCGGAGTGACGAGCCCGAGTCCGGCAACTGCCAAGGCCATGAGCGCTGCGAAGAACCACAGCCCCGGGGACCTCGTCATTCCCATGCCAATAACGTCGCGCACGCCGATGGCACGATCGTCGGGCAGCGGCGCATAGATCTCGAAGGCATCGGATGCGATTGCTGCAAGAAGATTCGCATCAATTCGCTGCGGCTGGAGGTCATCAGGGCCCTGTACGGTGTAATGCCGACCCTGCCGAATTATCGCTACCGGATGGGGAGGCTTGCCCGGGAGCGCGAGGCCTCCAAGAAAAGATGACCTCCCCTCCTTGTGCCAATTAGCCTCCAGAAGCACCGGACGGTATCGCAGAGACGAAGCGTGGCAGACCAGCTGGAGGGGATCCTTGGTGGAACGAAGTTGGTCCAAAGTGGGAGCCGTAACGCTGAAACCTTCCGCAGCACCGATCCGGCGGAGTACGTTGACCAGTGGCGCATCGCTGATCATGACGTCAATGGGCCCGAGAGTTTCGGTGGAAACCTCGATTCGGCTAAGGGAGCCGTCGTAGAGCTTGTGGCTCAGGGCAAGGGAGTGCTGCATCCCTTGTTGCCAGGCGGATGATGATTCTCGCTCGGCGTCGAGGATGGTCGTGCGAAGTGCGGCAGCCAGGCTCGATGCATCGGACGTCGAGAGCCCCGCGGAGATTGGACCGAGTTCTGCCTGCACTGCAGCGATGAACACAGCGATCGTCGAGGCATCTGTCCCATCCGCATCGGTGAGTACCCCACCCTGTCGAGGAATAGCGATCAATGAGATTTCGCTGTCGGTGGAGAATGCACATCCGCCTGCATAGATCGTTGCGACCGGGAAGTGGGCGCCGGAGTCCAAGATGGCAAAGAGGTCGGCCGTGCCGGAGGACACCGCGATGGGTGCTGAACCGGGCGACAGGGTGAACGCGAGTGATGCGGCTGTGCCGCCAGAAGTTGCCTCAGACACCGACATCGCCACCTTCTCCTGCCGCATTGACCATGGTTGCGTATGCGCCACCGAGAGCCATCAACTCCCCGTGCGCGCCGCGTTCGAG
This sequence comes from uncultured Actinomycetes bacterium, assembly GCA_903832025.1. Taxonomy (GTDB): domain Bacteria; phylum Actinomycetota; class Actinomycetes; order S36-B12; family S36-B12; genus CAIKZY01. The sequence goes on along the minus strand of CAIKZY010000126.1, from coordinate 1,083 downwards.
CACCTTGCCCCCGACGCCAAGAACGATGATCTCGTCGGCATCGCGAATGGTACTGAGCCGATGAGCGATGATTAGGCAGGCAATACCTCGCCGCCTCAATGCCTCGTCAACGTTCATCTCGGTGATGTCGTCCAGCGCACTCGTCGCCTCGTCAAGAATGATCATGCGCGGATTCAGCACGAGTGCCCGGGCGATCTCGATGCGCTGGCACTGGCCGCCGCTGAAATTGCGACCGTTCTCCTCCAGAGCACAGTCAATACCGCCCTCGCGCGCTAGTACATCGTCAAGGATCTGCGCGTCAGCGAGTGCGCGCCTGATATCAGCTTCCGGAATGGTGCTGTCCCACAGTGTGACGTTCTGGCGCAACGTGCCCTCGAAGAGCACGATGGATTGGTCGACCTTGCTCAATGAGCGTTCGATAACGCCAATTGGGTAATCGGACATCGGCTTGCCATCGAAGAGCACCTGCCCACTGCGCGGCTGATAGAGGCCGGAAGCCAGGTTGCCGATGGTGGTTTTGCCTGCACCCGATCCGCCGACAAGGGCGACTCGCCGACCCGGCTCAAGTTCGAGGCTGAATCCATCAAGGACAAGTGGAGCCTTGTCTCCATAGCCAAACGAGACATCCGTGAGCGTCATGTGGCCGGACAACTGCGTGTACACATCATCAACTGAGATCAGTGGGCGATCGAACCGAACGCTCTGTCCATTGGCCAGTACGTCATCCAACGCATTGAGGCTTGAGGTGATGACCTGCAGCTGGCTCCCGGTCGCCATGAGGGTCTGAATCGGCGAATTGAGGTTCATCGCCAAGGCCTGAACTGCTAACAGCGCACCGATGGTGAAGCTGCCCTGAATTGTGAAGTAGCCACCCAGCACCAGGATCGATGCATTCGTCAGGGCGAACAACAGCACTGGTAATGCGACGAGGAGTGATGAACTTGGTACGAGTGCGGCACTTGCCGAGATGTAGTCCGCCTGCTGGCCGGTCAAGGACTTGAAGACGTCGTCCTCCATGCCAGTGGCCTTAATGGTCTCGATCCCTTGGATTGACTGGGTAGTCTTTCCGCGCAAATCATTCTG
>CAIKZY010000125.1 GCA_903832025.1 uncultured Actinomycetes bacterium | reverse complement strand
GACATCGACCGCTTCGCCGAGGTCACTCATGACCATCAGTGGATTCATGTCGATCCCGAACGCGCCTCGGCGACCGAGTTTGGTGGCACCATCGCGCACGGCTATCTCGTAGTGTCCTCCTTGCCACGCATTGTTGCCGATGTCTATGAAATTCAACATATTTCCATGGGTATCAACTACGGCGCAGACAGGATTCGCTTTCTCACGCCGGTTAAGGCAGGTGGCAGAATTCGCGGTACGGTCACGCTCAATCAAGTGGTGCCTATCGCTTTAGGGACGCAGTTCCATTTCGGAATGGTTGTCGAATTGGAAGGCTCCTCGCGTCCCGCGCTCATCGCAGACGTTATCTACGTCTATGCTTCGGCGACCTAACTCATCCGGTGCGATCGACGACGTAATCACAGAGCAACTCCAACGCGTCCCGAGCGGAGTTGCGCGGCAGCGTCATCAGTCGATCTCGGGCCGTGTTCGCCCAGACCCGAGCTTGCTCGCGTGCCTGCTGCAGGCCGTCGTGGGCGCGAAGTAACGTCAACGCCTCAGCATGCTCTGCCTGGTCCGGCAGCGGTCGGGACAGCAGTTCTCGTAACCGCGCATCCGCTGGGTCAGTGCCCTGCAAGGCGATCAAGGCAGCCAGCGTCGGAACCCCCTCCTTCAGGTCAGTTCCCGGGGTCTTGCCGGACTGGGTGCTATCGCTGGTGATGTCGACCAGGTCGTCGGCAAGCTGGAACGCAATACCGATCGCCTCGCCAAATGCGGTCAGGGTTGCAACGGTCTGCACGTCAGCACCGGACATCAGCCCGCCATACCAGCCGCTGGCGGCAATGAGTGACCCGGTCTTATCGGCCAGCACGGCCAGGTGGTGGGTGACCGGATCCTCCCCGTCCTTGGGTCCGACGGTTTCCTTGATCTGTCCGATGCACAGGCGCTCGAACGTGATGGCTTGGATACGAACTGCCTCCGGACCCAGGTCGGCCAGAATTCCGGACACCTTGGCGAACAGGAAATCACCGGACAAGATGGCGACCGAGTTTCCCCACCGGTGGTTCGCCGATTCCGCTCCTCGACGAAGCGGAGCTTCATCCATCACATCATCGTGATACAGCGTTGCCAGGTGCGTGAGTTCCACGACAACTGCGGACTTGATCACCTCAGGGCGTGACGGATCTCCAAACTGCGAGCACAACAGGACCAGCAACGGGCGAAATCGCTTACCCCCGGCGTCAACCAGGTGCCGAGAAACCTCAGTGACGAACCCGTACTCGCTGTTGACCGCCTCGCGGATGCCGGCTTCGACCTTGCCGAGCCCAACGTTGAGCCCCTCTTCCAGGACTGCGTCGGGTGCGTAGAAGCCGGTCTCGGTCATAGGGCAACGGTATTACCGCAGGAACAATCCGGCATTATTAACAAGGTCGAGCAAGGGTTGCGGTGCAATACCGACCACCACGGTAACCGTGGCCCCAGCTGCGATCACGATGGTTGTGAACGCCGATGGCACCACCACCGATGCGGTGGCTTCTGTCGGTTCGGAGAAGAACATGAGCACGATCACTCGAGCGTAGAAAAATGCCGAGACCACTGAGGCGATCACCGCGACAATGACCAGCCACGTCGCACCGTTGGCGATGGCCGCACTGAAGACGGCGAATTTCCCGATGAATCCTGACGTCAGCGGGATACCGGCAAAACTCAACATCAGCAGGGACAGCACCGCGCCGGTCACCGGCGACTTCTTGCCTAATCCAGCCCACTTAGAAAGATGCGTCGCCTCGCCGGAGGCATCGCGCACCACCGACACCACTGCAAATGCACCAATGGTGGCAAATCCATAGGCGATCACATAGAACAGGACACTGGCCAGTCCCTTGCCGCTGACCGCAATGACGCCGACCAGGATGAAGCCTGCTTGCGCCACCGATGAGTACGCCAGCATGCGCTTGATGTCAGACTGCGTCACGGCGATCACCGAGCCGACCACCATGGTCAAGATGGCTACGATCCACAGCATGGGTGTCCAGTCCCAGCGAATTCCGCCAAATGCCACATAGAGGACCCGCATGAGGGCACCGAAGGCGGCAATCTTGACCGTGGTCGCCATCAGGGCAGTGACCGCCGTCGGTGCACCCTGATAGGCATCGGGGGTCCATTGGTGGAACGGCACCGCTGCGACCTTGAACAGCAAGCCGATCGACAGCATGGCTACCGCCAGCAGCAGCAGGCCGCTTTGGCTTGGCTTGGCGCTGACCGCATCAGCGATAGAACCGAGATTGACGCTGCCGGCGAAGCCAAAGGTCAAGGCCATGCCATACAGGAAGAATGCGGATGCGAAGGCACCGAGCAGGAAGTACTTCAAGGATGCTTCCTGGCTGAGCAGCCTGCGACGACGAGCCATGCCCGCCATCAGGTAAATCGGCAGTGACATCACTTCCAGAGCCACGAACATCAGCAGCAGGTCATTGGCCGAGACGAACAACATCATGCCGGCAACGGAGAACAGCAGGAGTGGCCAAACCTCTGTCTGGAAGTAGCCACGTGCGCTGAACTCAGCTTCATCGACCGAGCCAGGCAACGAGGATGCACGCGCAGCGAAGGGATCACCAGATGGATCAACCATGCGCTCGGCCATCAGCATCGCCGCTAGTGCTGCCAGCAGAATGATTGCGCCCTGCATGACCAGTGCCGGTCCGTCAACAGCCACTGAGCCGGCTGCGGTGACCAATCGGGTGGCGTGCAAGGTGATCAGGTCAATGAATGTCGCCAGGAATGCACCGAAGACAAGCACCAACTGCACGGGCCGGCGCGCGCTCCTGCCCACGAAGGCCTCAACGAACACAGATACCAGTGCAACAGCCAGGATGATGAGGACCGGGGAGATTGCCCGATAGTCAACCGAGCGAATGGTGAACAGGGCAGGAGCGCTCGCCATGATGGGGTTCACTTGGCAGTCCCTTCAAAGCCAGATACGGCAACGGTCGGAGCTGGATCCACCATTCCAATGGAGGTCATGACCCGGTGCACCGCTGGATTAATGACGTTCAGCAGTGGTGCTGGGAAGAAGCCCAGAATGATCGTCAGTGCCGCAATCGGGAATAGCGCGGTGACCTCTCTGCCGCTGAGATCCTTCATTCCGCTCAAGCCCTCAGCTAACGAGCCGGTCATCGTGCGCTGATACACGCGCAGCACGTAGGCGGCGGTGATGACGATCCCGAATGTCGCTATCGCGCCAACCCACAGGTAGCGCTGGAAGGAACCCAGCAGCACCATGAATTCACCGATGAAGGACACCATGCCCGGCAGGGCCAGTGAACTCAGGGCTGCGACGAGGAAGAAACCAGCCATGACTGGCGCGACCTTGTTGACGCCGCTGTAGTCATCAATTTGCTGGGAGCCCCGATAGCGCTGGAATAGGAATCCCGCTGTGAGGAACAAGGCCGCGGTCGACAGGCCGTGGGCAACCATGTAGACCACCGATCCCGACTGCCCAATGCTGGTGAACACGAAGATGCCCAGTGCGATGAAGCCGAAGTGAGACATCGACGAATATGCGAACAGCCGCTTGAGGTCCTTTTGCGTCAAGGCCACATACGCGCCGTAGAAGATGCCGATCAGCGCCATGGCGATGACGACTGGGGCGTAGAAGGACGCGGCTGCGGGGAAGATCGGCAGGCAGTACCGGATCATGCCGAAGGTGCCCACCTTGTCCAGGACACCAATGAGCAGCACGGCCGTGCCGGACTTCGATTGCTGCGCGGCATCGGGCAGCCAGGTGTGGAACGGCCACATCGGCGCCTTGACGGCAAAGGCGAAGAAGAAGCCCAGGAACAGCATCTTCTGGACGTTGGGATCCATATGGAGTGCGGCCAGGGTCAGGTAATCGAACGTTCCGTGACCGGTGTGCTGGCCACTCACGACATACAGGCCGATCAGTGAGGCGAGCATGAATAGCCCACCGACCAGGGAGTAGAGGAGGAACTTCACCGCGGCATATGAACGCTGGGGACCGCCGTATCGGCCGATCATGAAATAGACCGGGATCAGCATGACCTCGAAGAAGACGTAGAACAAGAAGACGTCAGTGGCTGCGAAGACCCCAATCATCAAGGTTTCCAGCACCAGGATCAGCGCGAAATAGCCTTTGACGCTGCCGCGTCCGGGCTCAACGTCATTCCAGCCGGCCAGGATCACCACAGGAACCAACGTGGTTGCCAGTGCGATCAAGACCAGCGCTATGCCATCCACGCCGACCGAGTATGAGATGCCAAATGAGGGGATCCAATTGGCGTGCTCGGTGAACTGGAACGCAGACCCCGAGTTCGCCTTGAATTGCAGTGCCATCAGGACAGTCAGCAACAAGGTGGCCAGCGACACCACGAGCGCGACCTGCTTGGCCACGGTTGCTTTGGCCTTCGGCACAAGCATGACCACGACGGCACCAAGTAGCGGGACGACCCCAAGGGTTGTCAGCCAGGGAAAGGTGTTCACTACAGCCTCACCAAAACCAGGGCGAGGATCACCAGGACGGCGCCACCCACCATTGACAGTGCGTATGAGCGTGCAAAGCCGGTCTGCATCCGACGAAGTCGAGTGCCGGCAGCTCCGGTGAATCCGCCGAGGCCATTGACGAAACCGTCAATGGCCCTGGCGTCAAACCAGTTCAGAACTCGCGAGGCGTAGTAGGAAGGGCGCACCACCAGTGTGTTGTTGACCTCGTTGCCATACAGCTCCTCGCGCGCTGCTCGGGTGAGCCACGAACCCCGCGGAGCGGTGGTCGGCACGGACCGACGGGCGTACATCACAAAGGCGATGGCCGCACCAACGAGCACGCACGCCAGCGAAATGGTCATGATCGCCCAGTCGGGAATCACCGTGGGAGCCTCAGTCAGGCCGGTGACCGGCTCAAGCCACGTCTTGATGTTGCCCCAGAACAGCAGCGCCATACCCAGGACGACGGCGCCGACACCCAAGATGACCAGCGGGATCGTCATGACCTTGGGTGACTCGTGCGGATGCGCATCATCCTCCCAGCGAGCCTTACCGAAGAAGGTCATCGCCACCATGCGAGTCATGTAGAAACCGGTGATCCCTGCCACCAGGACACCGGCAACACCGATCAGCGTTCCGCGTTCAAAGGCCGCATGGATGATGTCGTCCTTGGACCAAAAGCCCGAGAACGGGGGGATGCCAATGATGGATAGGTAGCACGCGCCGAACGTGATGAAGGTGACGACCATGACTTTGCGCAGTGCTCCATACATGCGCATGTTCACGTTGTCCTTCATGCCGTGCATGACCGATCCTGCTCCCAGGAACAGCCCGGCCTTGAACACACCGTGCGTGAGCAGATGGAAGATGGCAAAGACATAGCCGATAGGCCCGAGGCCCGCAGCGGTGATCATGTAGCCGATCTGGCTCATTGTGGAACCGGCTAGGGACTTCTTGATGTCATCCTTCGCCGAACCAATGATGGCGCCCATGAACATAGTGATGATGCCGATGGCGATCACCATGCCGGCCGCCCAGGGTGCGCGATCGAAGATCGCGTTGGAGCGAACGATGAGGTAAACACCGGCAGTGACCATGGTCGCCGCGTGAATCAGGGCCGAGACCGGAGTCGGACCCTCCATCGCGTCCAGCAGCCAGGACTGCAGCGGGAACTGCGCTGACTTGCCGCAGGCTGCCAAGAGCAGCAGCAGGCCAATGGCCGTCAATGTGCCCTGACTGGCATGGGAGGCAGACCCGAATACGTCGGAGTAGTTGACCGTTCCAAAGGTCACGAACATCACCATGATCGCCAACGACAGGCCCACGTCGCCGACTCGGTTGATGACGAAGGCCTTCTTCGCGGCCGCGGCGGCCGCGGGCTTGTACTGCCAGAAGCCGATCAGCAGGTACGAGGCAAGGCCCACACCCTCCCAGCCCACGTACAGCAGCAGATAGTTGCCGGCCAGGACCAGGATGAGCATGGCGGCGACGAACAGGTTGAGGTAGCCGAAGAATTTGCGGCGGTCAACATCGTGAGCCATGTAGCCAAGTGAGTAGATGTGGATCAAGGTGCCCACGATGGTGATGAGCAGGACAAACACGATCGACAACTGATCGAGCTGGAATGCGAAATTGACCTTGAAGCTGCCTGCGAAAACCCACTGGTACAGATTCTGTCCGATGGAGCGCGAGCCGGTTGGCAGTGACATCAGCTTGACCAGCATCACGATGGCCAGCACGGCCGATCCGGTCACGGTCAGCACGCCAAGGTATGGGCCCCACCGATTGGTGCGTCGACCGCCAAGGAGCAGGATTGCTGCTCCCGCCAGGGGCAGCGCGATCAGCAGCGCGATCAGGGTGAAGATCCCAGTTGCGGGCGTCACCTGCTGCAGATCGGCAGCACTCAGTGCCACAGTGCCGTTCACTGTGCCTCCCCTTGCGTCACGATGCGTTCCATTTCTCTACGTCTTTTCACTCAGTGCTTCAGCAGGTTGGGCTCGTCGATGGAGACAGAGCGTCGGGTGCGGAAAATCTGCACGATGATTGCCAGGCCGACGACGACTTCCGCAGCCGCAACGACCATCACGAAGAATGCGATGACCTGACCGCTGAGAATGCCATTGATCCGTGCGAAGGCCACGAAGGCCAGGTTGGCGGCATTGAGCATGAGTTCTACGGACATGAACACGATGATCGCGTTTCTGCGAACCAGCACTCCGATCGCGCCAATGCTGAACAGCACCGCCGACAAGATCACGTAATTCACCGGATTCACGACTGACCTCCATCGGTGATCGCCGCGACTTCATCGACCTCAGCGTGGTCGACGGGACGAATGCCACCCCGAGCAACCAACGGTCCTGGTATCGACAAGTCGGTAGTGGAGCCATCAGGCAACAGCGCTGGGGTGTCAACGGCGTTGTGGCGGGCGTAAATACCAGGATTCGGCAGATTACCCGGGTGGCCACTGCCGGCAAAGCGAGCCCTGGACAACTGCATCTGGGTCAGGCGCGGGATCCAACGCTCGCGGTGCGCCAGGACCATCGCCCCAAGCGCAGCGGTAATCAGCAGAGCGCTGGTGACCTCGAACGGGATGAGGTAGTCGGTGAAGATCAGGTGCGCGATGCCCTGCACGTTGCCCTTGTCCACGCCATTGGCCGCATCAAGTCCCACAGACGTGGAGTTGGTCAAGGCACTGCCCAGACCGAACACCAGCAACAGGCCCATTCCAATTCCCAGCAGGATCCCCGCCACGCGCTGACCCTTGATGGTCTCGATCAACGAGTCGGACGAGTCGACGCCCACCATCATGAGCACGAACAGGAACAGCATCATCACGGCACCGGTGTAGACGACGATCTGTGCCATGCCCAGGAACGGTGCCGAGTTCGCCACGAACAGGATTGCCAGGTTGATCATCACCAGCGCCATCCACAATGCGCTGTGCACGGCCTTGCGCGACACGATCAGACCGAGCGCACCGAGGACCGAGAAAAACGCGCAGATCCAAAAGACCAGGGTTTCGCCGACATTGCCGGCCTGCACCGCCGCATTCATGAGGTCACCTCATCGCCGGTGGCACCGGTGATCTTGTTGGCGTAGTAATCCTTTTCGGTGGCGCCCGGCACCATCGCGTGGGGTGCGGCGATCATGCCCGGGAGCACTGGGGCAAGAAGATCATGCTTTTCATAGATCAGGTCCGCGCGGTTGTTGTCGGCAAGCTCGAACTCCGTCGTCATCGTCAGTGCTCGAGTTGGGCATGCCTCAATGCACAGGCCGCAGAAGATGCAGCGAAGGTAGTTGATCTGGTAGACCCGCCCATAGCGTTCTCCGGGGGAGAATCGCTCGGTATCAGAGTTATCGGCGCCCTCGACGAAGATAGCGTCGGCCGGGCAGGCCCATGCGCACAGTTCGCAGCCCACGCACTTCTCCAAGCCATCGGCCCAGCGGTTGAGCTGGTGGCGGCCATGAAAGCGCGGCTTGGGCGGATACTTCGCGGCATCCTCGGGGTACTGCTCAGTGACCACCTTCTTGAACATGGTCGTGAACGTGACACCAAAGCCCCTAACGGCTTGCGGCAACTCAGCCATCAGCGTTCTCCTGGTTGTCGATGCGTTGCTGGATGATGGTCGTGCCGACAGCACTGTCTCGACGTGAGGTCAGGACTGCCTGCTGGCCAGGCAGCGGCGGGACCGGGAATCCCCCAGCATCCACCTGGTACTCGGCGACGGTTGCTCGTGCTTCGTCGGCCTGCGTCTTACGCTTGTCCGCCCGCGACGAGGCGACCAGGGACAGCACTGCGGCAAGCAGGATGACTCCGGCAGCGATGAACAACGTGTCGCGGGAACTGGACGTGGCGCTCTGGTCGCGCAGCGTGCGGGCTCCGGCCACGATCACAATCCACACGATCGAGATCGGGATCAGCAACTTCCATCCCAGTTTCATGAACTGGTCGTACCGCAACCGTGGCAACGTTCCGCGCAACCAGATGAAGAAGAAGATGAAGAGTTGGACCTTGACCAGCCACCACAGCATCGGCCACCAGCCGGAGTTGGCAGATGCCCACACCGACAACGGCCATGGCGCGCGCCAGCCACCAAGGAACAACGTCGTCGCCAGGGCGGACACGGTCACCATGTTGATGTACTCAGCAAGGAAGAACAGCGCGAACTTCAGCGAGGAGTACTCCGTGTGGAAGCCGCCGACCAACTCCCCTTCGGCCTCAGGTAGGTCGAAGGGTGCCCGGTTCGTCTCGCCGACCATGGACGTCACATAGATCAAGAAACTCGGCAGCAGGATGACCGCAAACCAGACAGGCTGCTGTGCCGCGACAATTTCCGAGGTGGACATCGAACCTGCGTACAGGAAGACGGCGACGAAGCTCAGTCCCATGGCGATCTCATACGAGATCACCTGAGCACTGGATCGCAGCCCGCCCAGGAGCGGGTATGGCGACCCAGATGACCAGCCGGCCAGCACGATGCCATAGATGCCGATCGAGGCGATCGCCAGGACATACAGCACCGAGACCGGGAAATCGGTCAACTGCAACGGGGTCTTCACGCCGAAGATGGACACCGTGGGCCCGAATGGGATCACTGCGAATGCCAAGAACGCCATCGTCGCCGAGATCACCGGTGCGATCCAGTACACCGCCAGGTGAGCGGTGCGCGGGATGACCTCCTCCTTCAGCGCTAGCTTGATGCCATCCATCAACGATTGGAGCAGGCCCTGCGGACCGACGCGATTGGGCCCGATGCGATTTTGCATCCGAGAGACCACACGGCGCTCCCACCAGATCGTGAACAGCGTCAACAAGACCAAGATCACGAAGATCGCCAGGACCTTCAGCAGCACCAGCCACCACGGGTCTGTTCCGAACAGGCCGAACTGGTTACTGGTCATACCTGACCTCCGGCGGTGAGAGTGACTGGGGAGCCGTACCCGGCACCCAGATCACGGGCGGGGGCGCATCCGGTGGAATTCATCGGAACTACCACGACATCGTCGACCACGTGGGCGATTTCAACCGGCAGCACCAGTGCCCCATGTGGGCCGGTGATAGTGACAGTTTGCGGGTTGCCCATGGCTGCGACCGTGGAGGACGACAGCAGGGCAACCGCTGGACGGGCGGTTGCGGCCAGATGCGGCTCATCGTCTTGCAACGTTCCCGCATCCAGCAAGAAGCGCCAGGTCGCCAGCGTGGTGCCCGACACCGCGGATGCGGCCTGGTGTGCTGGGCCATCCGGCCGCCAGCCCTGCCAGTTCCCCAGTGCATGGAATTCCCGGCGCAGAGCGGCGATCTCGAATCCGCTGATCGGAGCGTTCATCGCCGCTGCGAGCAAGCCCAAGACCGACGCGTCGGACATCATCAATGCATCTCGCAGCACCTGACCGAACGGCCGCGAGCGGCCTTCCCAGGTCGTGAACGACCCCGGTTTCTCGGTGACCACGGCCACGGGCAAAACGACGTCCGCCTGCTCGGTAACCTGCGAATGGTGATGTTCGAGTGACACCACGAATTCCGCTTGGGCGATCGCCTGCGCAGCCAACGACGGATCTGCGAAGTCGCCTGGATCTACGCCCGCAGCGATCAGGGCTCTCAGGTCGCCGG
>CAIKZY010000124.1 GCA_903832025.1 uncultured Actinomycetes bacterium | reverse complement strand
GTCGCAAGGTCGTTGGCCACCTGGCGCTCCCAGGCTGGCCCACGACCTGGAGTGCCACGGCCGTCAACCACGACGACGGCAAATCCCTGATCAGCAAGCCACTGGTCGGTGGTGTAGGCCGCGGCGGCACGTACCACGCGTTGGGCGTGTGGACCGCCGTAAGGGCTCATGATGACCGGCAGCGTGGTCCCGGGCACGTGATCAGTCGGCAGCAACACCGCGCAGTGCAGTCCCAGCTCGCCTGCAGTGGTCCAGTGCACCTTCGGGGTGACCAGTGGTCGTGCGGCGAGATTACCGATCGGCCAGTGTCGGTCCCCGTGATGCACGGTGTATGTGCTCATCGGGGAGTCGATGCCGGCGGTGATCTCTACCCAAGTACCTGCATCGGCCACGGCGAATGAGTAGGTGCGGTCAGTGGTCATGAGCGTGCACTTGCCATCCCAGGCAATGTGCCACGCGCCGTGATCAAGGGGGTCATTGCATCCCGACACGACCACGCCACTGACATTGACGTCGACGATCCCGGACACTTGCAACCCCACCGGCGACAGGGGGGTGTCATTGACGAAAAGTCGATAGCAGTCATTGGGTGCATCCACGCGCACCGTGAGCAGCTGCCCGCTCGGGCCCAATGCCGGGCTGCCACTGATGACATCCACCCAGTGCGCATCGGACACACACGCGCGCTGGGTCATGGTGCCCGACGTCGGGTCCGCGTCACAGATCGCCATGCTCGTCTGATCGCGCGGTGCCAGAGTGACCAGGACACCACCGACACTGACATGGACGCCTGCCACGTACTCGTATTGCTGCCGATCCCAGGTGAGTTCGGTGAGCGTGCCGTCGAGGTTGCACGCGTACAGGCGTGCTGAAGGATTGGGTGTACCGGCCATCGGATAGCGATGTGCCACCGGCTCGCGATCGGGGTATGCTGGATCGGCAATCCAGGAAATGGCCACGTTGGATTCATCGGTGTGCTGGATGATCAGGCCGGAGCTGTCCGTAAGCCACCAATGGCCACGATGACGATCAAGTTCTTCCGCTGAGATGAAGTCTGCTAATCCCCAGAAGTCGTCCGTACCGGCCGGTGCTGCCACGCACCGCATTGACTGGTCATCACAGTTTGCGATGTACATGGCGCGATCGCAAACGAAGGCCACCAGTTTTCCATTCGGGCTGATGCGCGGATCCACCACCGAACCGGGAGTGGGAAGCATGCGCACTGTTGCCGACGTGGCAGTCAGATCGGCCACATACATCGTTCCCGAAACGGCGAAGACCGCTCGTGTGCATGAACTGTCCATGCTGTAGGCAGTGATGCCATCGCTGACCTCGCGCATGCGTTCGCGCCGGGCGCGCTCGGCTGCCGGCAATTGGTCATCCTCACCGGCAAGGGATCGAGCATCCACCAGGAGGAATTCCTCGCCGGTGAGGGCATCGATGCGCCACAAATCACCGAATGGATCGGTGGCAGAGCTGGAACGCACGAACCACACCGATGCGCACGCATCACACGGATGCATGCTGCGCGGTCTGCCCAGCTGAAAACTGCGGGTCCGGGCCTTTTGCCGTGGATAGGTATCACGAGTCACTGCCTGGTGGTCCATGAGCAAACCTTAAGTACCCTTGGACGGTGACCCACCGCCTGCTCCTCGTCCACGCCCATCCCGATGACGAAACCATCGGCACGGGCATCACGATGGCCAAGTACGCCGACCAGGGCGTCCACGTGGCGCTGGTGACGTGCACCTTAGGTGAGGAAGGCGAGGTCGTCGTGGACGACCTGTCGCACTTGGAGGCCACCGGGGGGCCTGAGCTCGGTCATCACCGCGCACAGGAGCTCGCTGATGCCATGGCGGCGCTGGGCGTGGCGGACTTTCGGCAGTTGGGCGGCCCTGGCCGGTTTCGTGACTCGGGCATGGTGGGAACCGAGCCCAATCTGCGCCCGGATAGCTTCTGGCAATCGGACCTGCTGATCGCGGCCACTGAGTTGGTGTCGGTGATCCGTGAGGTGCAGCCGCAGGTCGTGGTGACCTATGACGACTTCGGCGGCTACGGCCATCCCGATCACATTCAGGCACACCGCGTGACGCACTATGCGGTCGCGCTCGCGCAATCATCGAGCTTTCGTGCCGACTTGGGCCCTGCGTGGACAGTGTCCAAGGTCTACTGGACTGCCATGCCACGGTCGATCATGCGTGCGTCCATCCTGGCGCTGCGCGAGCAGGACTCCAGCAGCCCATTCGCGCAGATGGATCCCGATGACATCCCATTCGCCTGTGACGATGCCCTGATCACCACGATGGTCAGCGGTCCGGAATATTTGCCGGTGAAGATGGCGGCCATGCGGGCCCATGCCACGCAGATCAGTGTCGACGGTGGGCTGTTCGCCTTGGCAGATGGCGTTGGAGCGCAGGCGTTTTCCAATGAGTACTTTCGCTTGGCGCAGGGGAGCTTGGGTCCGGATCGAGATGACCTGGGCCTGGAAACTGATCTCTTCTCCGGGATCGCACCGTGACCCAGGGTGCCCCTGAAGAAGTGCCATATTCCCACGGGCCCTTCGCGCAGCGCCGGCTGTGGCTGCTGCCGGTCTGCGTGGTCGTGGGATTCGCCATCGGGTTGGTAGGGGCGTTCGTGCAAGCCGATCGGTGGTTGTGGCGGGCACCATGGGGAGTGATGACCATTCCGTGGGGTGCCCTGGTGGTGCTGCTTGTCCTGGCTGTGTGGGTGCGTGGAGCCGGGTGGCTGGTGATGAGTCGCTGGGGCAGCTGGGCGGCACTGGCCGGCTGGCTGGCGTCCACGATTTGGCTTGCCGGTCAGTCCGGGTCCGGTTCCATGGTGTTGAGCGCGGGCGGTCGCCAGATGTTCTACCTGGTGGCCGGGGTCATCGTGTCCTCAGCGGTGGCCAGCGTGCGCATCCCATTGCGACCCATCAGGGTGACGTAAGGGCCTGTGCCGCGTGGTGACCGACGGTCACCGGCAATCAGCGGCTTACCATGGCAATGGCCGACCGCCTGGTGGCCGGCATTGACCCCGCAGGAGTTCACGTGGCACAGCACGACGCCATCGAACTGCTGAAGGCTGTGCCAAAACGTGCGTGGCTGGTGATTGCGGCGATCGGCGCGGCCCTGCTGATGCTGTGCCTGGTGTCGGTTCTTGAGCAGGGATCTGGAATTCGCGGCGGCACCACAGTTGCCGGTGTCGACATTGGTGGTCAGAGCGTGCCACAGGCTCAAGCCACCCTCGCCCGCACATTGGCTGCCCAGGGCGCGAAGCCCTTTCGGATCCGGGCAGCGGGCCGCATGTTCCTCCTGGCCCCCGGCCAAGCCGGACTGTCACTGGACATTCCAGCCACGGTCTCCACCGCCCAGGACTCCTCCAAGAACCCAATTGCCCTGCTTGGCGCACTCTCGGGCGGAAAGGCCGTCGATCCGGTCGTGCAGGTCAATCGTGGACAACTCGAAGGCGCGGTGCAACAGATCGCATCTTCGGTTGACCAGACCACTGCGCAGCCGCAGGTCATCGTCACCGCACGCGGCACGGTCGTCATCCACGGCCGATCTGGCCGGACCTTGGATACCGCCGCCCTCGAACAGCGATTGCAAGCCAATTTGCTTGCACCACGAACGGTGATCGACGCCGTTGTCTCGGCCACCCCGCCATCGATCGGCCCCAGCGCCATCCGGGCCGCTCGACGATATGCGGCTCGAGCGGTCAGTGCGCCGGTGATCGTGCACGCACAAACGATCAGCGCGACTATCCCTGCCAGGACCATTGCCCACGCACTGTCGTTCGCTGCTACTGGCAGCCAAATGCAGCCGCAACTCAATGGCACAGCGCTCAATGCCGCTATTGCCAAAGCCATGAGGCCTATCACCACACCCGGGCGCAATGCCGGCTTCGTCATCGTCAACAAGACTCCCCGGCTGGTGCCGTCGGCCGTCGGCCGAGGCGTCAGCGATGCGGATCTGTCGTCGGCGGTACTTGCGCAGTTGGGCAATCCCGCAGGGCATCGCGTAGCAACGGTGTCCGTGGGCATCACGCAGCCGACGCTGACTACCGATCAGGCTCGGCAGTTGGGTATCACCCAACGAGTGTCCAGCTTCACCCAGCACTTTCCCTACGCGGCCTACCGTGTGCAGAACATCGGGCGCGCAGCCAAATACATCAATGGCACGATCTTGCGACCCGGGCAGACCTATTCGATGAACACGACCATTCGTCAGCGCACCGCAGCCAACGGGTACACCACAGGATTCGTGATCGGGCCCGGCGGGGTGTTCGCCGAGGAGCTCGGCGGCGGGGTATCCACTGCGACGACCGCCACGTGGACGGCTGCGTTCTATGCCGGGATGCAGCGCGTGCACACTCAGGCCCACTCCATCTACATCTCTCGGTACAAGGCCGGGCTGGAGGCAACGGTCGGCTGGGGCATGTTCGATATGCAGTTCAAGAATGACACTCCATACGGTGTCCTGATCACCACG
>CAIKZY010000123.1 GCA_903832025.1 uncultured Actinomycetes bacterium | reverse complement strand
GGTCTTGGGACCGTAGGTCAGTGCAATCGGTGCCTTCAAGCCGAGCCTGCCGTCTTGATACGCGAATTCAACGTAGCCACTGCAGGGCTTGCTGGTTGTGCAGCTTACGGGATTGATGGACATGAACCAACCCACCTGGTTGTCCCGAAGGGTCGCTGATTGCCACAGCGTCGGTCCGGTGGCGTACGCGACTGCAGCAGGGAGCAGGAGACCAAGTGCGGTGAACGCACCAAGGCCCAGCCGAATCGTGCGTTGCATCGAACCTCCATTGCTCATTCCCGACGAATCTGCAGGGCTCAGTGTTTCAGGTGTTGACTCCGGCATCAATGAGCCCCGGATGCATCTGTGGCAGCTGCTCGACCGACGTTTGCAGGAATTCCGGTGCGCACAGTCCCAGCCGCAGGGCCGTGGCCGGCAATTGCTCACGCTCAACGATAAGCATGGCGCGCAGCATGCGCTGGACTTCCTGCTTCACGGTGGACTGGGAGAAGCCCAATGCGGCAGCGATCGCGGCATTACTGCGGCCCCGACTGATTGCCTTCAGGATCTGCAACTGCCGATCGGTGAGCGCCAGGGGCTGTTGGGCTTCCATTGCCGCTGGCAGGAGTCGAAGTGGGCGGTCTTGATGAGTAGCCCACAGGCTCAACGCTGAGCCAATCCCCTCCAGGACGTTGAAGTCCCTGATACTCCAGGTTCGCGGGGTGTAGGTGGCAAACTGCAGCACTCCGACCGTCAGGCCTTTGGCCGAGAGCGGAACGGACAGGATGTCGCCGTTGCTCACCGTGCCGGTGAGTTGCCGCCATTTGTGCTCGTCGAACTCCACGTCCGGGTAGTCCTTGGTGAAGTCAACAATCGTTGACGCCAGGATCTCACCGTCACGCACGGATTTCGCCATCTGGGTCGGGACGCTCACCGGCACCTTGTGCCACCGAGCCAGATGATCATCGGACATGCCGTAGTAGCCGAACAGATGCAATTCCTTGGGGGTCTCCAAGAGCCAGACCATCGCGGCAGCGCATTCGTAGTGGCTCAACACTCCCTCGACCAGCGCATGGGTCACCTGCCAGCCATCGGGCATCGTGGCCAGATATTGCAGGAGGCGAGGGATCCCCATGACCGGTTCTGGACCGGACATCGATGCACTCCTTTCGCCAGTGGGTGTCAACATGATGGGCAATGGTGTCGTACAGGTCAGACAGCGGCAAACAGTACGCACAGTGTAAGTACACAACCGTGATATCGACGGCCTAGCCCAGACATGTCCAGATATGACCAATTCACCGCGGTCACAAGTGGATTTTCCCCGAGCCGCACCTCTACCGTGACCACCACAAGCGCCACATGTCATACGGGGGGAGACATGTTGCGCTGCGCATTCCCAACGATTCCTGCACCACGACGTAGGGTTCAGCACCACAAGCGCCCACGTATTCTCCAGGGGTCTCTAGGGGCGTTCACGGGTGTTCATGGCAGTTGCGAAGTCGCCCCTGGTGTGGCTTTCGCTTCCAGGTCGCTCGCGCATTGCACCTGCACAACCGCCAGATCCTGCCGATTGCCAGCCTTCTTCAGGTGAGCGCCCATCCAAACATCGCCGCGTTCAACCGGTGCCATTTACGTCGGCTACATTTCAGCTGCGTGTCGGCGGCATATCGGCGACATGTCGGTGTGCGTCTCATCCGCAGTGTGGCCTTCGCGGCGGTTCGCCAACGTCAAGCAATGCCGAGGCGACTGCGAACCTGATCAAGGGGCAGTCCCGGACTGAAGTGTCCGTTGCGTCCTGTCATGTCGCTGGCGGCAACCAAGACATTCACGACCGACTCTTCGACCGCTTGCACGGTTGCGGCATAGAAGGGATCCATCCGATTCCAGGGCACCATGCGCAGCTGGCGAAGCTGGTCGGATTCGACAGGCGCTGAGGGGAACCCGCTGTCCAGGGCACCGGGGTTTGCGGTGGAAAAGCACAGGAACACATCTCCGCTGAAATGCCCGCCGGTGGTGCCGGTGCGGGCCAAGCCCATCGGAATCCGCCGAGCCATCGCCTGGCATTGCTGCGGCAGCAGGGGGGCGTCAGTAGCAACAATCACGATGACCGATCCTGCACCTGGCACTGCACGTGCGTCGGCGTCCAGCCACGGTTGCGTCTCAATCGGACAGGGGATGTCGAGGTCACCCATCGGCACGCCGCTAATCATCAGTTCCTGACGGGCACCGAAATTTGCCTGCATGAACACTGCCACGGTGTATGTCGATCCGCCAAAGGCCACTTCACGCGAGGCCGTGCCGTTTCCGCCCTTGAATCCGTAGCAGTTCATCCCAGTGCCACCGCCGGACGATCCCTCGGCAACGGGTCCGGAGTCTGCTGCATCGATGGCCTGTCCAGCGTGGTCGGTGGTGATGAACGGCTCATTGATCGAATTCAGGTAGCCGTCCCATGTCTCGGCAACAACGGGCAGCAACCATTGCGTGGCCAGATGTGGCTTGTTGCGCACGATCCACTCGATAACCCCTCGATGGACCGTGCCCACTGCATGCGTATTGGTGATCATCACCGGACCGGTCAGTGCGCCGGTTTCGTTGATCCAATGCGATCCCGTCATCTCCCCGTTGCCATTGAGGGAGTAGATCGCTGCGGGCACCGACGTGCCGAGTCCCGCCTTGCCCAGCGGCAGGATGGCTGTCACCCCGGTGCGGGCGGCTACCGCCTGAGTTCGGGTGTCGAAATTCAGCGTGGTCATGCCGACTTCGATACCCGCGATGTCGGTGATCGCGTTCAGCGGACCGGGCGTGCCGGGGAAGGTGATGCCAACATCACGAGCGCGCACGCGATTTCCTCCAGCTCGGTGTGCCAGACCGGATTCGGGCACCAGGTGTCACGGAAGTGGCCGGTGCTCTAGAACTCCAGGACCAGTCGGCCGCGCAGCCCGCCGGCCTCAAGTCGACGATGTGCCTCTGGGGCCTGATCTGCCGGCAGGACATCGGCGACGCGGAGGGTGAGCACGTTGTCGCTCACCTGCTGCACCAGTTCGGCCAGACCAGCAGTGTCCGAAGCGCCAGTGGACACCATGATCCAGTGCACGTCGATGCCTCGGGTGGCCGGAGCCTCCCACCCACGCACGATCGCCATCCGGCCGCCGTCGGCCACAGCCGGCAACGCCTTGTCGAACAGCACCGCCCCGTCGGCCAGGCCGCTGACTCCGTCGGGACGGATCTGCCGCACTCGGGCAGCGAAATCATCGCCACGCGGCAGGACCACATC
Organism: uncultured Actinomycetes bacterium; assembly: GCA_903832025.1. Lineage (GTDB taxonomy): Bacteria > Actinomycetota > Actinomycetes > S36-B12 > S36-B12 > CAIKZY01. The sequence continues at coordinate 937 of CAIKZY010000123.1, read as the reverse complement.
GGCACCCAACGAGGTCACCAAGTGCTCATCCTGGGGCGCCGCGTCGGCGATGACCTGCAATCCGGCTGCCTTGGCCAGCTGCACGGTGTATCCGCCAAATGCCCCTGCTGCACCGGTGACCGCGATCCACTCACCCGGTGGGATGGCCAGCGCCTTCAGCGCCATGCGAGCGGTTTGCGCATTCATCAACAACGTCGACGCCGCGGCGGCGTCAACGCCAACCGGGGCAGCGACCACGGTGGCCTGCGGAACGATGATCTGCTGGGCGTAGGCGCCCTTGAGGATGCTGGTCGGAAGCACTAGGGAGACCACGTGCTGTCCGACGAAAAGTCGCTCATCGACGTCAGGGCCAAGTGCGTCGATGACGCCGGCAGCGTCCATCCCGACGATGTAGGGAGGAGCCTGATCCACGAGGCGATCTCGATAGGCACCAGAGCGGATCATGGTGTCCACGGGGTTGACTGCCGCGTGCGAGACCGCAATGCGGACTTGACCCGGACCTGGTTGCGGACTGGGCAGTTCTGCGGGCGTGAGGACTTCTGGACCGCCGAACTCCTGAACGATGATTGCGTGCATGGACGCAGTTTAGTGATGACGAGACAGGTGATGACGAGACAGGTGATGCCGCGCATGACGCCACTTGGTCGGGCCTGGTGTTGAACATCGCACCTTCCATGGAATCGCGCCTTCCCTAGACATGGGCGCAACCTGATCCAGGCCATTGTCCGGGAGTGTCATGCTAGGCAGATGGTGGATGCAGCTGCGTCAACGAGAGGTCGTGGACAGGGGAGCGGGGTGCATCTTCGCCCTCTTCACGAAATTCAGGCATGTGTCCTGAGCACCGCGCGAGTCTGCCTGCAGTGCGCTGTTCGGGGACATATTTATGGCATGTCTCGGGACATCGTTATAACGGCCAATTCGGGCATCGGACAGCCTT
>CAIKZY010000122.1 GCA_903832025.1 uncultured Actinomycetes bacterium | reverse complement strand
GGCGTGGGTTTCAAGAAGGTCCTCGCCATGGACAGCGCCACTGTGCGATTCGACGATGTGATTGCGGCCGGCAAGGATCGGCTAGCGCACGTGGATGACGATGGGGTGACCTTCAAGTCTCACCTCGATGGCTCGATGCACCGATTTACCCCCGAAGTGTCGATGCAGGTGCAACACCAGATTGGTGCTGACATCATGATGGCTTTTGACGAGTGCACCACGCTGATGAATACCCGCGAGTATCAAGAACGGTCGCTGGAGAGAACTCGCCTGTGGGCACTGCGGTGCCTTTCCGAACACCAACGGCTCACCTCCGTGCGCGCTGACAAGCCGTACCAAGCGCTGTACGGAGTGATCCAAGGTGCCCAGTACGAAGACTTGCGAAAAAGGGCAGCTCGCGACCTCGGAGCCATGGACTTTGATGGATACGGCATCGGTGGCGCGCTTGAGAAGGAGAACCTGGGCACCATTGTCAGCTGGGTGACCGCCGAATTGCCGGGGAGAAGGCCCCGGCATCTGCTGGGCATCGGTGAACCCACCGACATTCTCACAGGAATCGAAGCCGGTGCTGACACCTTCGATTGCGTGGCGGCCTCTCGAATGGCCCGCAACGGGACGGTCTATCACCGACTCGGACACTTCCACATCACCAATGCAGTGCATAAGGACGCGTTCATTCCGATCGACGATGAGTGCGACTGCTACACCTGCGCCAATTACACCCGCGCCTACGTGCACCACTTATTCAAGGCCAAGGAGATGCTGGCCTCGACATTGGCCACCATTCACAATGAACGGTGGATCGTGCGATTTGTGGACCGCGCGCGACAGGCCATCATTGATGGCCACTACTGGCAGTACAAGGAACAGGTTCTGGGTGAGCTGGCGCAGCGCGCCAGGCACTAGGCGATGGTCTCCAAGTGGTAACTCGGCTCACGGCGCTTGATCCATCCAATGAGCGGGTAGGTAACCGGGAGCAGGCAGATCTCAAGCAGTGTCTTGTAGATGTAGCCGAAGAACACGTAGTTGGCGAACTCCGCCCCGGTGATCACCCCGTAGAACGCCACCGTGCAGAAGACCAAGGTATCTGCAAATTCTGAGACCACCGTCGAAGCGACCAAGCGCAATCCGAGCTTCTTTTCCATCGTGCGCTGCTTGAGCTTGACGATGACGAAGGTGTTCAGGAACTCCCCGACCAGATAACCGCACAGGCTCGCGAAGATGATCCGAGGGACGAATCCCAAGATCGCCTCGTACGCACTTTGGTTATTCCAGCCCGGCGCAGGTGGTGAGATATTGACCAAGAAGAAGTTGATCGAGGCAATAAGCATGATGACGAAGCCCATGATGATGGCTCGACGCGCTGCCTTCCAGCCGTAGACCTCGCTGATGATGTCGTCGAGAATGTACGTCAGCGGATACAGGAAGAAACCACCGTCAGTAACGATAGGGCCGAACGAAATGAGTTTGGTCGTGGCGATATTCGCGATCAGCAGGCACGCCACGAAGCCGACCAGGATGTACGGGTACAGGCTGTTGCTGAGGCTGGCGTAATGGGGCTGTTTGGCCGTGGACTGAGTCATGGTGGACATATCCAATCAGCGGAGTTCCGTCATCGCTGACTGGGTGCTGAACGAGCGTCAGTCCGTGGCATGCCTGATAACGCGTGCCCCCGGCAGTGCGCTGTTCGGGGACATATTTATGGCATGTCTCGGGACATCGTTATAACGGCCAATTCGGGCATCGGACAGCCTTCTGGGCATGTCCAAGCAACGGGTGATCGTCGAAGCTGTCCTAGCCGGGAAGTCGCAAACGGAGGTCGCGCGCCTCTACGGCATCTCCCAACCCCGAGTCAGCCAACTCGTCTCCGCCTGGAGACACGGCGGCTGGGAAGCACTTGAACCGCGCACCCGACGACCCCACACCAGCCCCAACGCGATCAGTGACGACATGACCACCCTCATCTGCGACATGCGCCGCGCATTGACCACCGACGGCCACGACGCCGGTCCCAGATCAATTGCCGCCCGACTCACCCGAGCCGGCCACACCCCGCCAGCGATCTCCACCATCTGGCACACCCTGACCAAAGCCGGCCTGATCACCCCTGAACCGCGCAAGCGACCCAAGCACTCCTACCTGCGCTTCGAAGCAGACCTGCCCAACGAATGCTGGCAATCCGACTTCACCCACTGGCGCCTAGCCAACGGGACCGACGCCGAAATTCTGCTCTGGCTCGATGACCACTCACGATTCATCCTCTCCGCCACCGCCCACCAACCCGTCACCGGACGCACCGTCGTCACCACCTTCCGCGACGCCTGCACCAGGCACGGAACACCCCAATCCACGTTGACAGACAACGGTCTGGTCTTCACCACCCGACACCTGCACGGCCCCAACGGCTTCGAAATCGAACTCCTGAAACTCGGGATCGAGCAGAAGAACGGCCGCCCCAACCACCCCCAGACACAAGGCAAGGTCGAACGCCTGAACCAAACGCTGAAAGCCTGGCTCACCGCGCGGCCCCGAGCCAACACCCTGACTGAGCTACAACACCAGCTCAACGAATTCACCGAGAACTACAACACCGAACGACCCCACGCAGCACTACGCCACCGAACACCCGCCGAGGCCTATAACGCGAGGGCAAAAGCCAGCCCTGAACACAATCGAGCAGGACACTTCCGCATCCGCGACGACATCGTCTCCGCAGCCGGATCAGTGACACTGCGACGAGGCGGACGCATGCACCACATCCAACTCGGCACACACTGCAAAGGACTCGTCATCCGAATGCTCATCCACGACCTCGACGTCATCGTCATCGACAAGACCACCGGAGAAATCCTCCGAGAACTCACCATCAACCCCGACAAAGACAGCCAACCCCGAGGCCTGCAACCCGGACCAAGAAAAGGAACCCCGCGACAAGGCGGAGTCCAAAAGGGATACAAGAGAAAGCCTAAAAAATAAGGAAGTCTCGAGACATCCCATAAGGATGTCTCGAGACTTCACACGCGTGCCCCCGGCAGGAATCGAACCTGCGACCTACGGTACCGGAAACCGGCGCTCTATCCCCTGAGCTACGGAGGCGACAGTGGAGCAGGCTATCAGCGCATGCCATGGCCGGTGTCCGCGCAGCCGACCTGGCCTGCTGGCACAGTTGTCGCATGGATTGGGCAGGAGCAGCCGTGGTGCGGTTCGGCAAGGATCTGTCTGCCGCCATGTCCCGTCATCGTGATGGCGCCTCGGCCGCAGCACTGGCCTTCTTCGTCATGCTTGCCGCGGCGCCGGCAGCAATCGCCGTCGGCGCCATTGCCGGACTGGTCATGGGCCCCGCTCAGATCAAGTCCGCCATCGATGCGCTGGGCAAGAGCCTGCATCACCTGCCACCCAACGCTGAACCAGTGGTCCACGGCGTTGAATCACTGATCACGAGTGCATCGGCATCCACGTTTACCCTCACCACGGTGATTTCCCTGGTGGTCTCGCTCTACGCGGCATCGAAAGTGATCTACGAACTGCGCGTGGCCATGTCGGTGATTGAGGAGACGGGGCATTCGCGAAATGGCTTCATCCTTCGAGCGATTTCGGCGGTGGTCACCCTTCTGGCGGCAGTGATAGTCACAGCCGTGCTGGTAGCAGGTGCAGTCCTGCCTCGAATCCTGCGCGATGCCAACGTGTCCATGCTCGGGACGTTGCTCAATCTGGTGATCGTGGATTGGTTGCTATACGTGGTGATGACCTGGGTGGTTGTGGTGAGCATCTATGCCTTGCTCGGCAGTGCACGACGAAAGTTCGTCTGGACCTCGCCGGGGCCGGTGGTGGCAGCCCTGGTCATCGTGTCGAGCACCGGGGGCATTGGCATATACGTGTCCGTTTCCAACACCATGGGATCGGCGATCGCACTCTTCGGGGCGCCAATCATCGTGTTGCTGTGGCTGTATGTCGGATTTCTCGGATTATTCGCCGGCGCTGAGATCGACTCCAGCTGGCGAAAGCGCTCAGCCAGGCCTGGGCACCAGCGAAGCTGACTGCCACGTAGCGCGTCTGCCCATGCCGTGGCTTGAGCAGACCTCGGCTGCCACCGTGACCCACGGCAACTCGCACGCTTGAAAGCGGCCTCGGCCGACAAAAGCGTAGGGACCCCGCTTTCGCGAGGTCCCTACGAAGTTCGGCGACAGGGCGCCGGTGAGTCCTACAGGGCGTGAACCTTGTCGGCCTGCGGACCCTTGGGTCCCTGTGTGATTTCGAACTCGACGGCCTGATTCTCCTCGAGGGAGCGGTAGCCATCGGAATCGATTGCTGAGTAGTGGACGAACACGTCCGGTCCGCCATCGGCCTGGGCGATAAAGCCGTAGCCCTTCTCAGCGTTGAACCACTTCACGGTTCCTTGAGCCATGATGCACATTCTCCTTGCACGGATCGACGTCCCGAACGGTCGCTCGGCACGTGGCCTAGCCGCTAAACCCTTACGTCCATCGGATCTGTGCTCGTGCTCAGAAACAATGAAGCCACCTTGCGGCGGCTCCACAGAACGGTAGTGCTGTTTGGCCTTGCCTGAGTCGAGCATAGTGCCTCAAATCACACGGGCGATACCACTTTGGGTGAACATTGGGAATTTGTGATCGATCATCGGCACAGGGGTATGCCGGTGAGCGAGGTGGGCGACCGGTGCACGAGGGAAAGTACGCCCTAAGCACTGGCTACGCTGCGGGGGTGACTCCGGAAGAATTGAGCGAGCAAGTTCGCGGCGCACTGTCCGATTTAGCCCGATCCCAGGGCCTGACTGTGGATATTCCTGAGGTGGTCCACCTCGAGCGGCCACGAAATCGCGATCACGGGGACTACGCCACGAATATCGCCATGGCTCTGGCCAAGTCGGCAGGGTTGAGCCCGCGAGACCTCGCCGAGGCGCTATGTGCAGTGCTGTCCCAATGGCCGGGCATCGAGTCCGCCTCCGTAGCCGGCCCGGGGTTCATCAACATTCGCCTGGACACTGCCGCGCAGGGAGAACTCGCCCGCACCATCGTGAGCGCGGGGGAGCACTACGGACACGGAACTTTACTTGCCGGGCAAGTGATCAACGTTGAATTCATCTCGGCCAATCCCACAGGCCCCCTGCACTTGGGTCACACCCGGTGGGCGGCGATCGGCGATGCCATCGCCAGAGTCCTGGCCGCTGCCGGCGCCACGGTCGCCAAGGAGTTTTATATCAATGACCGCGGGGTGCAGATGGATCGCTTCGGCGCTTCGGTCATGGCGGTCGCCCAAGGAAAGCCCGTGCCCGAGGACGGGTATCACGGCGGCTACATCACGGACCTGGCAGCCGCTATCAGCGCACAGCATCCTGAGTTCGCATTGTTGGACGACGCCGAGCAGGTCAGTGCTTATCGTGAGGCGGCTTACGAACTGCAACTTGCGCAGCAGCAGCAGGTTCTGGAGTTGTTCAGGACGCACTTTGACGTGTGGTATTCCGAGCGCAGCCTGCATGAGTCCGGAGCGGTTCCTGCCGGCTTGCAACGGCTGAGGGAGCAGGGCCACGTGTTCGAACTCGACGGCGCCTTATGGCTTCGAACCACGGACTTCGGCGATGACAAGGATCGCGTCCTGATCAAAGCAGATGGGGAGTACACCTATTTCGCGTCGGACACGGCGTACTACGTGGACAAACGAAATCGCGGGTTCGACCGAGCGATCTATCTCCTCGGGGCTGATCATCACGGATACGTGAACCGGTTGCGTGCGGTGGCCGCATGTGCCGGCGACGACATGGATGCGAACGTGGAAGTCCTCATCGGGCAGCTCGTCAAGATCACTCGTGCCGGTGAGGAGGTCAAGCTATCCAAGCGCGCAGGCAATATCGTGACGCTGGAAGATCTCGTCGACGAGGTCGGGGTGGATGCGGCTCGGTATTCCTTGATCCGATACCCGGCCGATTCACCGCTGACCTTGGACCTGGAAGTCATCACCCAGCACACCAGCGACAACCCGGTGTTCTACGTGCAGTACGCCCATGCTCGAGTGTGCTCGGTGCTGCGCAATGCCCAGGATCTGCACATCGATTGGCGCTCGGCGGATTTTGAGCCCGCAGCCCTATCGACCGAGCAGGAATCAGCCCTCCTTGGGGCTCTGGGCCAATTCCCGCGCATCGTGGCCGGTGCCGCTGAGTTGCGTGAGCCGCACCGCATTGCCCGATACCTGGAACGCACGGCCACGGCCTACCACCGCTTCTACGACAACTGTCGGGTCCTGCCGCGAGGTGATGAGCCGGTGACTGAGGAACACCTGGCTCGACTGTGGCTGTGTGCCGCAACCCGGCAGACGATTGCCAACGGCCTGCAACTGCTCGGTGTGCACGCGCCGGAGCGCATGTAGGCATGTGATGCAAGTGCCCTAGCCTGTCCGCCATGACCTCCGACGTCTGGCCGCAGCACATGAGCGTTGGCTCCGACGGGGCGCTGTCCTTTGCCGGCGTTGACTGCCGTGTCCTTGCCCAGGAATACAGCACACCGCTGTACGTCATGGATGAGGAGCAGGTTCGCTCAACAGCGACCGCGTACCGCGCCGCCTATGAGGCAGCCGGCGCCTCACAGGTGTTCTACGCCAGCAAGGCGCTCCTGACCACTGCCGTGGCCCGTTGGGTACACGACTCCGGCTTAGGCATCGACGTCGCCTCCGGCGGCGAGCTGGCGGTAGCCCTGCGCGCTGGTGTGCCCGGGAAGGACCTGGTGCTCCACGGGAACAACAAGTCGGTCACCGAATTGACCGACGCGGTGAGCGCGGGCGTTGGACTGGTGGTGCTGGACTCATTTGAAGAGATCGCCCGTCTGGCTGTCGTCGCGGCCAAGGCAGGGGTGGTGCAGCCGGTCCTCGTCCGGGTGACCTTGGGCGTGCAAGCGCACACGCACGAGTTCATCGCAACCGCTCACGAAGACCAGAAGTTCGGCTTCTCCGTGGCCGCCGGTGATGCTGCCGAAGCCATTCGACGCGTGGTGAAACTGGGATCGCTTTCTCTGGCAGGGCTGCATTCGCACATTGGCTCCCAGATCTTCGACGCAGCCGGCTTTGAGGTTGCTGCTGCTCGCATGGCGCAATTCGCGAAGACCATCTGGGATCAGCAAGGACAGCAGATCGCTCTCATGAATCTTGGCGGCGGGATGGGGATCGCCTACCGGGCTGAGGATGACCCGCTTGATGTTACGGAAATGGCGGCTCAGATCGGGCAGATCGTGGCCGGTGAATGCGCCAAGGCGGGTATTGCGATGCCCGCCCTGGCCTTCGAACCCGGACGAGCGATCGTGGGACCAGCGGGGGTCACACTCTACGAGGTGGGCGTTGTCAAGACGGTTGCCTTAGATGAGGGCTCGCGGATGTACGTCGCAGTCGATGGCGGCCTGAGTGACAACATTCGCCCGGCTTTGTATGGTGCCGAATACACCGTCACCCTTGCCTCCCGTGCATCTACGGCTCCACTGGCGCTGGCTCGCCTGGTCGGCAAGCACTGCGAGTCCGGTGACATCCTGGTTCGCGAGGCCTGGTTGCCTGCCGACATCACCGCTGGAGACCTGGTGGCTGTGGCCGCCACCGGTGCCTACACCCGATCCATGGCGTCGAACTACAACTATCTCCCGCGCCCGGCGATGGTGAGCGTGCGCGACGGGCGCGCGACGCTGATGCTCAGGCGCGAGACTGCTGAGGACCTCATGCGACTGGACCCCGGCGCCGAGCCGACGCCCGATGCCTGATCATCCGGTCGAGCTCGTGAGGCTACTCGCGCTCTGATCCGGCGACGAGTGATTCGCGCATCTCCCAGGGGCTGCGGACCAGCCTCCAGGCGATAACGGCGATGACGGCACCGGCCAACGGTGCCAGGATGAACAGCCAAACCTGGCCCAGCGCGTCCCCGCCAGCGAACAGGGCCGGGCCTAAAGAACGCGCGGGATTGACCGATGTGCCGTCAAGGGGAATACCGACCAGGTGCACCAGGGTCAACGTCAGACCGATGGCAATGCCTGCAAATCCTGGAGCTGCGACTTTTTCGGTCACCAGCAAGATCACTAGGACAAAGGCCGCCGTCAGGACCACTTCCAGAACGAAAGCACCGGCACCATTGATGTGGCCATTGTTGAAACTATTGGTGCCCAGGCCGCCGGTTTGATCCTTGACGCCGAAGGACGAGACAAACAGTTTGAGCAGTGCACCGGCGGCGATTGCGCCGATGAACTGGGCGATCCAGTACGCGATGGCATCGGCAGCGGGAAGCCGTCGACCCAGGGCCATGGCCAAGGTCACCGCGGGGTTGACGTGGGCTCCTGAAACCGGGCCGATGGCGTATGCAATGCCCAGCAGTACCAGTCCGAAGGCAAGCGCGACGCCGACGACACCGTTACCAGGGCCGTTTCCCGCTGAGCCGACGAAACCGCCGATGCCGAACACGGCTGCACCAACCGCCAAGAAGACCAGGAGAAATGTCCCGATCAGCTCACCGAGAACGCGTTTTGTCAGGCTGGCATTCATGGCAACTCCGCTCCATGTCAGGTAGTGCGGCCCCGCAACGCTGGCCGTTGGTTGCCCAGGCTAGGAGGCACGATGTCCGGTCGGTCGATGCCACGCCGCACCGCGTGGATCTGCGCCACGCGGGGACCGGGATGGTGCGGTCACAGCCAAACCTGGGAGGCTATGACTCTGCCCGAAGTCAGCTCACGCCAGGAAGAGGCATCTCATGGCACGCCCGCAGTCATCTGCGCCGATCACCGTTGCCCTTCTGGGCGGTGGAACCGTCGGAGCCGAAGTGGCGCGCCGGCTGGTCAGTGGCGGCTCTGATCTGTCCAGTCGCGTCGGGGCACCAGTGGTCTTGACCCAGATCGCAGTCCAAGACACCGCAAGGTCCCGCCCCGGAATCGACCCGTCCATCCTTACCGCAGATGCCCAAGCAGTGGCCACATCTGGTGCCGACGTTGTTGTGGAGCTCATTGGCGGAATCGAGCCTGCTCGCCAGTTGATTCTCGAGGCGATGAGAGCGGGATCGTCAGTGGTCACGGCGAACAAGGCGCTCCTGGCTGCTGACGGCGCAGTACTGTATGCCGAGGCTGCGCGATGCGGTGTGGACCTGTTCTTTGAGGCCTCCGTTGCGGGAGCGATTCCGCTCCTGCGGCCGCTTCGCGAGTCCTTGGCCGGTGATCACGTGACCAAGGTGATCGGCATCGTGAACGGGACCACCAACTACATCCTGACCCAGATGGACGAGCAGGGTGCAGGCTACGCATCGGCTCTGGCCGAGGCGCAGGAGCTTGGATACGCCGAGGCCGATCCCACTGCCGACGTCGAAGGCCTGGACGCTGCGGCGAAGGCTGCGATCCTTGCCGAACTCGCATTCCATTCCCGTGTGACGGACAAGGACGTGTTCTGCGAGGGCATTGCCCAGGTGACCGCGGCTGACATCACTGCCGCTCGCGATATGGGCTTTGTCATCAAGCTACTTGCCGTAGCCGAGCTGGTTCGCGATGAGCAGCAGCGTGCAACGGGAATCATCGTTCGTGTGCATCCGGCGATGGTCCCGCGCTCACATCCACTGGCCAGCGTCCGCGGATCGTTCAACGCGGTATATGTCCACGCCGATGCTGCTGGGGAGTTGATGTTCTACGGACGTGGTGCAGGGGGAGCGCCCACCGCATCCGCAGTACTGGGGGACATCGTGGCTGCAGCTCGAAACAAGGTCGCTGGCGTGCGCGATGTTGGGGAGAGTACCTATGCGAACTTGCCCATCTTGGACATTGGGCAGTCACTCACTTGCTATTACGTGAACCTGGAGGTCGATGATCGACCTGGTGTCCTGGCCTCGATTGCCAAGGCGTTTGCTGAGCACGGAGTGAGCATTCAGGTCGTCCGGCAAGATGGCAATGCCCAAGCAACCAGCGGCGCCTCACTCTTCGTTCGCACCCACCAGGCCACTGACTCGGCGCTGCGTGCCACGGTGGAGTCATTGCGGCAGCTCGACACGGTCAAGCACGTGCGGGGAGTCATGAGGGTTGAAGGCGAGGTGGGTGAGTAGCCATGGCGCATCAATGGCGTGGATTGATTGAGGAGTATCGAGACAGGCTCCCGGTACGTCCCACAACCCCGGTGGTCAGCCTTCGCGAGGGCGGAACGCCGCTGGTCTTGGCGCAGTCGCTGTCGGATCTGACGCGGTGCCAGGTTTGGCTGAAGTACGACGGTGCCAACCCAACCGGTTCCTTCAAGGATCGTGGTATGACCATGGCAATGTCCATCGCCGCTGAGCAAGGGGCGCAGGCCGTGATCTGCGCTTCGACCGGCAACACCTCCGCCAGTGCGGCTGCGTACGCGGTGAAAGCCGGCATGAAGTGCGCAGTCCTGGTCCCTCAAGGAAAAATAGCTCTCGGGAAACTGGCGCAAGCCGTCGTTCACGGAGCGACTTTGCTGCAAGTCAACGGAAACTTTGATGACTGCCTTCGATTAGCACGAGCGCTCTCGGACGAATATCCCGTCGCACTGGTCAACTCCGTCAACCCTGCCCGTATTCACGGGCAAAAGACTGCCAGTTTTGAGATCGTTGATCTATTGGGCTTTGCCCCCGACATCCATTGCCTGCCGGTAGGCAACGCCGGCAACATCACGGCGTACTGGATGGGGTATCGGGAGTATCACCAGGACGGTGTGAGCTCGTCCCTGCCACGCATGTGGGGATTTCAGGCAGCCGGAGCCGCGCCGTTGGTGTTGGGGCATCCGGTGCAATCACCGGAAACGATCGCCACGGCAATCCGGATCGGCAATCCGGCATCGTGGGAATCGGCGATTTCCGCGCGTGAGGAGTCCGGTGGCTTGATCGATGCGGTCAGCGATGAGGAGATCCTTCAGGCCTACCACCACCTGGCCGCCAAGGAGGGACTGTTCTGCGAACCGGCTAGTGCCGCGAGCGTGGCAGGACTGCTGAAGATGCATGCAGCGGGCATGCTCGATGCTGGACAATCGATCGTGTGCACGCTGACGGGCAATGGACTCAAGGACACCCAATGGGCACTTCAAGGAGCAGCGGACCCGGTGGTCATTGACACCGATCCAGCGCAGGCAGCCCAGGCGCTTGGCTTGGAGCGTGCGTGAGCTCCCTGCTCCGGCACGCAGTTTCGGCGTCAGTGCCGGCGACCAGCGCAAACCTGGGACCGGGCTTTGATACCGCGGGAATCGCGCTGACGCTGCGTGATGACCTCAGCGCCATGGTGACTGACGACCCAGGGATCCTGGTAGAGGTAAGCGGGATCGGTGCCGAGGACCTTCCGCGCGACTCCTCGCATTTGGTAGTTAGGGCGGTTCTGGCCGGGTTGAGTCATTGGGGTTCGATCCCTGCAGGATTGATTGTGCGGTGCCAGAACCGAATCCCGCATGGTCGCGGGCTGGGTTCCTCAGCGGCAGCCATCGTTGGGGGATTGGCCTTGGCTCGTGAACTGGTTCCAGGCGGAACCCAGACCATTGGCAATCTCGAGCTGCTCCAGGTGGCGCTGTCATTGGAAGCGCATCCGGACAATCTTGCGGCGGCCATCTTTGGTGGTGCAACACTGGCATGGATTGACGGAGAGCAGGCGCGAGCAATCAACGTTGGAATCAATCCCGACCTGCGTGCTGTGGTTGCCGTGCCGGGTCAGGAACTGTCAACCAGGCATGCACGCACTGCATTACCGACAGTGGTCCCCTTTGCCGATGCCGCCTTCAATGCCGCGCGCACAGGAATGCTGGTTCATGCGCTTGGTCATGATTACTCGCTACTTCACGCGGCAACTGAGGATCGGCTCCACCAGGAGTATCGGCGATCCATGTACCCCCAATCCATGGCGCTCGTGGATGACCTCCGGATGGAGGGCATGGCCGCCTTCATTTCTGGAGCTGGCCCGACGGTGATCGCGCTGAGCCCAGTGTCTGAGGCTGAGCAGGTCGCAGCCGCCATCGGCGGACAGTGGGATGTCTCGGTGCAGCCCCCCGGTCATGGAGTGGTTTCGGCCCCGTTTCAACCGTCCTAGCGAGTAATTTCTAGGTGATCGCCACTTGCGAGCGCGTATGGGGTATGCTGGGAGCGTTCAAAGGATGTTGGCTCATTGCCGCTCTTCCCAAGTCATGCATTTTTCAAGCAGGCTGACTTTGAACAATTCATCTCCTGAATAAAGGAACATTTCGTGACCGAAAGCAGCACGACGTCTGCAACAAAAGCAAAGCGCGGAGATTCTGTCTCTAGCATGCTCCTGCCAGAACTTAAGCAACTCGCCAGCTCCATGGGAATCACCGGCGCCAGCGCAATGCGCAAGAGCGACCTCGTTACAGCCATCACCGAAAAGCAGGCGGGCTCTGGCCGCAAGGACCGCGCGGCATCAGCAGCCCCGGAATCCACCCAGCAACCGGTGCGCACTGAGCGCAGCGACGGCAGTCGAGGACATCAGAACGGCGATCGCAATAGCGGTGAGCGCGGTGATCGGAACAACAACGATCGCAATAGCGGTGAGCGCGGTGATCGGAACAACAACGATCGGAACAACAACGATCGCAACAACAACGATCGCGATGAACAGGGGAATCGACGCCGTCGGGGACGTGAGCGATTCCGCGACCGTCGCGATCGTCCGCGCGGTGGAGATCGATATGGAGATATTGATCTTGAGGTGAATGAGGATGATGTTCTCGTTCCCGTCGCAGGAATCCTGGACGTCATGGACAACTACGCATTCGTCCGCACGAGCGGTTATTTGCCGGGACCGAATGACGTGTACGTGTCTTTGTCCCTGGTGCGCAAGCACGGGTTGCGCAAGGGTGATGTGCTCACTGGACAGGTCCGCGCTGCACGTGATGGGGAACGGCGAGAGAAGTTCAACCCGCTGATCCGCATCGAATCGGTCAATGGCGCCGACCCCGAGTTGTCCCGGAACCGACCGGAATTCGGGAAACTGACTCCGTTGTATCCGCAGGACCGACTACGCCTGGAAACCACGCCGAATAACCTCACCACTCGCGTTATCGACCTGGTTTCACCGATTGGCAAGGGCCAGCGCGGATTGATCGTGTCCCCGCCCAAGGCGGGGAAGACGATGGTGCTGCAGTCAATCGCCAACGCCATCTCGGAAAACAATCCTGAGGTCCATCTGATGGTGGTGCTCGTGGATGAACGTCCCGAGGAAGTCACCGACATGCAGCGCTCAGTCAAGGGCGAGGTCATTGCTTCCACCTTCGATCGCCCAGCAGAAGATCACACGATCATCGCGGAGCTATCGATCGAGCGAGCCAAGCGACTGGTCGAGCTCGGACACGACGTAGTGGTACTCCTTGACTCCATGACTCGCCTGGGGCGCGCGTACAACCTTGCTGCTCCAGCTTCGGGCCGAATTCTGTCCGGTGGCGTGGACTCCACGGCCCTGTACCCGCCGAAGAAGTTCTTCGGGGCTGCACGAAATATCGAACATGGCGGCTCGCTCACGATCTTGGCAACCGCGCTGGTCGAGACCGGCTCCAGGATGGACGAGGTCATCTTCGAAGAGTTCAAGGGCACAGGCAACATGGAGCTCAAGCTCGATCGCAAGCTCGCTGATAAGCGCGTGTTCCCAGCAGTTGACGTGGATTCCTCTGGCACTCGCAAGGAGGAGCTCTTGATGTCGGGGGATGAGCTGAAGATCGTGTGGAAGCTTCGTCGAGTACTGCACGCCTTGGATCAGCAGCAGTCCATCGAACTGCTGCTGACCAAGCTGCGCGAGACCCAGAGCAATTACGAGTTCTTGCTCCAAGTGCAAAAGACCACGGCCTCGGCTCCGGGGAGCAACGAGGACGAGTAGGACGATCCTGTCGGCCTCCCCAGGCGGAGATTTCGCCCTTCGGGCGGGCAGGTGGCATACTGAAATTGCTCCGGTTCACGTCTGGGACTCACTCAGGCGACCCGGTCCAGACATTGAGGGAGCGTTCCGTGAAGGCTGATATACACCCGGAGTACGTGGAAACCACGGTCACATGTAGT
>CAIKZY010000121.1 GCA_903832025.1 uncultured Actinomycetes bacterium | reverse complement strand
TGATCATCACCCATGACCTGGGCATCGTGGCCGATGTGGCCGACGATGTGGCGGTGATGTACGGCGGTCGCGTGGTGGAGTACGCCAGCGTGGATGACATCTACAACCATCCGCAGATGCCGTACACCCTTGGACTGCTTGCCTCCGTTCCGCGCATTGACAAGGACTTGTCCGACCGACTGGATCCCATTCCCGGCAACCCGCCGTCACCCATCTCCCTTCCCCCGGGCTGCGTGTTTGCCCCGCGGTGCGCGTACACCGACAAGGTGCCTGGCGAGGAATGCGCGGTGGCCCGTCCCGAATTACTCCAAGTGCAACCAGGGCACCTGGTGCGCTGCCACATGGATCACCGGACCCGTGTCTCGGTGGCGTCATCGGTGCTTGCGCAGATCAGGACCGGTGTGCGATGAATGATCCCGTCCTGAAGGTCAGTGACCTTCGCATGTGGTTCCCGGTCAAGAAGCGCGGAATTCTCACGCGGACCGTTGGCCAGGTCAAGGCAGTCGATGGCGTCAGTTTCCAGGTCCCTTCAGGACAGACGTTGGGTCTGGTCGGTGAATCCGGTTGCGGGAAGTCCACGACCGGGCGGAGCGCACTTCGCCTGCTGAAGCCAACCTCCGGCACCATCGAACTCGATGGTCAGGACATCACGCACCTGTCCCGCAAGCAATTGGTGCCGCATCGTCGGGCTGCGCAGATGATCTTCCAGGATCCCTACAACTCCCTCAATCCCCGTCACACGGTGGGCACGATCATCGGTGCCCCGTTCCAGGTGCAGGGCATCAAGCCACCGCAGGGCGTTCCTACGGCCGTCCGTGAACTGATGGAGCGGGTCGGCCTGAATCCGGAGCATTACAACCGGTACCCGTCCCAGTTCTCCGGCGGCCAGCGCCAACGCATCGGCATTGCGCGAGCCATTGCCCTCAATCCGCGGTTGATCGTGTGCGACGAGCCAGTCTCGGCACTTGATGTGTCGATTCAGGCACAAGTCATGAACCTGTTGAAGGACCTGCAGGATGAATTCGGCATCGCGTACTTGTTCGTGGCCCACGACCTGGCGGTGGTGCGGCAGATATCGCACCGAGTTGCCGTGATGTACCTGGGGCACATCGTGGAGTCGGCCTCACGCGATGAGCTCTACGAACGACCGCTGCACCCATATACCTACGCCCTGCTCAGCGCTGTGCCGGTTCCCGACCCCCAGTTGCAACAGGCTCGTGAGTCCATCGTCTTGCAGGGGGACCTGCCCAGCCCGGCAAATCCACCGGCAGGGTGCGTGTTCCATACGCGCTGCTTCATGGCACAAGAGCGCTGTCGGGTCGAGGTGCCTGAATTGGTGCAGGCCGGACCCGATCATCAGGTGGCCTGTCATTTCCCGTTGACGGTCGACACCCAGTTGGGCTAAAGCGGGCTTGCGGCACACTTGCCAGCATGCACGTTCGCCGCATCCTCTGCCCGGTCGGCATTGCCCTGGCCATGTCGGCGGC
This sequence comes from uncultured Actinomycetes bacterium, assembly GCA_903832025.1. GTDB lineage: Bacteria > Actinomycetota > Actinomycetes > S36-B12 > S36-B12 > CAIKZY01. Next base: position 2,109 of record CAIKZY010000121.1, on the reverse strand, counting down.
ACTTGCCGCCTGTGCGGGTACCCCGGCGGCTGCGCCAACGCCACGTGCTGCCACATCCGCGGTGCAGGCCAGCCAAGCTGCTATACCGCCGGGCAAGTACGACGCCGCAATTTACGGAATCGCCAATCCCGCCCCGCCGAACGCGCAAACCGTCCACGTCGGCATGTCGACGAACTGCGGGAACTTTGCCTATGCGCTCGTGGTCACCCCGGCGTGCGCCGACCTGCAGCGCACGGTGCTGCGCTCATTGACGTCGTATGTCGTCTCGGCCGGCTACTACGGCTCAGCGGTGTACCCCGACCTGGCGAGCGACTACGGGATATCCAATGATGCCGGGACGTCGTGGACCTACACGTTGCGCTCGGGCCTGCACTGGAGTGATGGGAGCCCGATTACTGCCGCTGATGCGGTTCGCGGGATCCAAGGATTGCGGCGCGCGCATCCTGGGCTGCCGATTACGAAGGTCACCATCCACGGATCCACCATTGTGATCAGTACCTCGCGCATGGTGCGCAATATGGATGCACTCCTGGCCCTGCCGCAGGCGGCGGCCCGGTCCACCAACGCGGTGTATTCCGGGCCGTTCATGCCGGCAGCTGTCGGTTCCCTGCACCTGGTGGCCAATCCCTACTGGACCGTGGCCTCAGATCCGATCCGACGGCCGGCAGCGGCGGGACTGGACGTACATGTGTATTCAAGCGATCACCAGGCCCTTGCGGCCCAGCAGCGCGGTGACGTTGACGTCCTGCTCGGGGTACCGACCGATCCGGCATTTACCAGTTGGCTCCTGGTCGATGATGCCCGTGCGCGGCATATGGACGATCCGGCAAACGGTCAGGTGACTTTGCTGGCAATCATGAGCCACCGTGGCGCGCTGGCATCTGCTGACTGCTCCCACGCGATGTATTCGGCGGTCAATCGCACGGCAGTTGCCGCAGCGGTGGGTGAGTCCGCCGGACAGGCTCAGGCCGGAGCGACCGTGTCCACCACCGTGACGGCGGCAACAACTGTCGGATATGACGGTGGCTATCAGCCATACGACTGGGGAAACGGATTGGGTGATCCGGTGGCGGCCCGCAGTTCCCTGGCGTCGTGCGGTCACCCAGGGGGATTCGCAGCGGCCCTGGGATATGCAGCGACGCCGGTGGCCACGCAGGCCGCGCAAGCGGTGATCGCGTCGCTGGCGCGGGTACACATCAAGCTGGCGGCAGTCCCGCTGGCACCGGCGGTATACGCCCGTCGACTTGCCGGGCCGCCTGCCGCACGTGGATTCGACATCGCCCTGGTGTCCTACACCGCGCCCGTTTCCGGCGTGCTGGGATTCTGGCAACCGCTTTCCGGTACGAACGTTCTCGGAAAGCCGCTGCCGACCAACCTTGCCGGGCTGACGCAGCCGACAATCGCTGCCTTGCTGACCTCGCCGGAGGTTGCCTCCAACAACTGGCAGATCCAGGCCGACGTTGGTCGCATGATCGATCGACTCGTGCTGTCCTCCGGCGGGTATATCCCGCTGACCCAGTCCCATTCGGTGGAGTACCGATCACCGCGGTTGACCAACGTGGTGACCCAGGCCGGCTACGCGAATTGGTACGACGTGGTCGACATGGGCATCAGGCCAAGTGAGCGGTAAAGAACTCCACTTCAGCTAGCAGCAGATTCTCGGCAACGATCTCCTGCGGTGTCATGTGCGTGACACCGCTGAGTGGAAGCACGCTGTGGCTTCGTCCGGCAGCCAGCAGCGCCGAGGACAGTTGCAGCGTATGCGCGACCAGGACGTTGTCATCGGCCAGTCCGTGGATGATCAGCAATGGACGGGACAACTGTGATGCTCGCGGCAACAGTGAGGTCCGCTCGTATGCGGCCGCGTTGGACTCAGGATTACCGAGGTACCGCTCGGTGTAGGCGGTGTCGTACAACGCCCAGTCCGTGACTGGGGCCCCTGCCACGGCAGCAGCGAACACCTGTGGCGCATCCAGTACAGCCAGCGCGGCCAGATACCCGCCAAATGACCAGCCGCGAATGCCAGCCCGGGTGAGATCCAGGTCCGGGTGGGTCGAGCCCAGGCTGATCAGTGCATCCACCTGATCAGCCAGGATCTTGGTCGCAAGG
>CAIKZY010000120.1 GCA_903832025.1 uncultured Actinomycetes bacterium | reverse complement strand
GTGGCGCAACGGCAAGGTGGCGCCCGGCAATCCATGGGGCTCCAAGTCGCTGGAATGGCAGACCAGCACGCCAGTCCCGCTGGATAACTTCCCAGTTCTGCCGGTGGTCACTGAGGATCTGTACAACTATGGAATTCCCGATCCCTATATCGAAACCGAAGAGCGTCTTGCCCAAGATGACAATGAAGGCGTGGTCGTGTGATGAGTGCAGTGGCAACCGAACCGCTCTACCCGCCCACCGGCGAGCCGGCCAGCGTCAATGCTCGGCGCAATCGACTCGGCCTGTGGATGTGCATCGCCTCCGACATCACCGGCTCGGTGGCTCTGTGGATCTCCTACTTGTACCTGTGGTCCCTGAACGTCAATAACGGCTGGGCTCCACCGAAGAATTCATTCGCTCCCGCCTGGCCGTTCTGGGCAATCTTCGGCGGAGCGCTGGTATCCACCGTGCTGATCTGGGCCGCATACAAGCGCTTGGCAGCAGGTCACCGCGGAGCATTCCTGGGCTTGGCAACACTGGGTTCGCTGCTGATCCTGGCGACATTCGTCGCCGACATCGTGCAGCTGTCCACGTTCCCATTCGGCCCAGGCGACGGGGCATACGCCTCGGTTACCTTCTGGATGGTCTTGGTGGTCGCGTTCCACCTATCGCTGCTGTCCTTCTTGACCCTCGGCATCACCTTGCGGACGCGAGCTGGACGGATCACCCCGGAAAACCCGTCGCACGCGCGTTTCGTGGCGATGTACATGACCTGGGTCACGGTCTCGATTCTGATCGGCGCCATCTTGACAACCGCCTTGACCACGAGCAGCGGCACTGGCGGACCGGCATTTGGCACGTTCACCAGCCAGGGCAGCTAGTCCATTGCCTCATCGGTGAGCAACGTCCCCATGCCCGTTCGGGCAATTGGCTCACGGTTATGGTGGGGGCTGCCGCTGCTGATTGTGCTCCTGTGGGGAACAGGGGTGTTGCTGGTCCCCCACATCCCAGGGTTGCCGGCGGCACCGCAAACCACGGTCGTCGGGCTTCCGCTCACCAAGTACGTTCGCGACTGCGCTTCCTTCCTGACCGTCGGCTGCCTGCTTGTCGCGGCACTGCAGCCGGCTCTGGCCCCGCGCATCCTTCGTGCGGCAGCCACGTGGGCCATCGTCTGGCTGCTGGCCAGCGCAGGCTTTGCCGCATTGACGGTGTCCGATGTCCTGGCCAAGCCCCTTCAGGCCATCATCACTGACGCCAACGCACGGCAGTTCACCGGACAGACCTACACCGGACGTGTCCTCCTGGCTCAGGTGATTGCCTGCTGCCTGGTGCTGGCACTGGTGGGACTGCTGGCAATCACGCACCGTTTTCTGGCCGTGGCAATTGCCCTGGCTCTCGCGCTCGCCGCCGCAGCTATCCCCGCCTTGCTGGGTCACGGGGGACTCAGCGGCGGCCACGTTGTGGCAACCATGTCCTTAGCCGTGCACTTTGCCTCGGTGGCATGCTGGGTTGGTGGCTTGGCTGTGATTGCCTGGCTCACTGCGGCATCCGGCGCCAACCTCGTGCTCATCCGTCGGTTTAGCACCGTGGCGCTCGCCTGCGTGATTATCGCGGCGGAATCCGGACTGCTCAACGGCTCGGTCCGCCTCACCACGCCAGCCGCCTTCGTGGCTACCGCGTACGGATCACTGCTGCTGCTGAAGGTTGCCGTACTTGCCGTACTCGTCGGTTACGGCTGGCACCAGCGTCAAGTCGTGATTCCCGGGATCGCCGCAGGAGACCGCGGCAAGCCACTGCTGGTATTGGCGGCCGGGGAGGCCGGGCTGATGGCCGTGGCGATTGCCGCTGCCATCGGGATGAGCCGCGTTGGCCCCCCGGTGACCACAGTGTCTGTTGCCTACTTCACTCCCGTGGCGACCACCATGCTCGCCATCGGACTGCCCGCGGCGGCGTACACCCTGACGCATCAGCCGAACTGGCTTCACTGGCCCAGCCGCCTGCCCGAGATTCCTGCTGTCCTGCTGTGCATCCTGGCCTTCGAGAGCGCAGTGGTGCAGTCATCTTCGACCTCCAGTGCACAAGCGGCAGTCATTGCCACATCCATCGCCCTTGCCGCATGCGGCTGGCTGTGGACGCTGAGCTGGGACGGGCAGCGCCGGCTCACATCCTTGGCGCTTGTGGCCATCGGGTGGCCGATCGTGCTGGCAATCGGGAACGTGGTCACCGGGTCGTCATCCTGGCCGCAAGTCGCCTTGGCCAGTGCGCTGGCAGAAGGCATCATTGTCCTGGTGGCACGCCGAAGCATGCAGCGGCCACGGATTTCATCCAGCTCACAGATTGGCATTGATGTCCACCAGTGATCGCCAGTCGGACCAAAGTCCCCCGCATGCTGCGGCTGGAGGGCGATCCTGGGTAAAGGACATCTGGCAACTGCACATACCTTTGCTCCTTGCCTTGGCTTTGTGCACGACCGCGACGGTCATTGAGATTCGTCGAGCCGACCAGGGCGTCTGGCGGGCCTGGATCTACCTGTTCGAATGGCCGATGATCGGTGCATTCTGCATCTGGATGTGGTGGCGCCTGTGGCGCGAGGGCAGCGTCAAGAAGGCGCGAACCTCACTGACTGATCGCTGGCGCGCGAAAGTGGCTCGGATCGAAGCCGAATACGATGCGTCGCACCCCGACCCTGTACCAGCAGCAGGCGACCCCGCAGAGCTCAAGACGTCGACGGCTGCCGACGAGGGCCTGCAACAGTGGCAGGCATACGTCAATGAACTGCGTCGAACTGATCCGCCCGGCAATGTGCACTAGCCGCAGCAAGTCCTGTCAACGCCCGCGCGCTGCATGACGTACGGTCATTGGGTGCGAATTTGGTCGGCTCGGAGCCTTGCGCTGGTGCTCCCAGTGCTGATGATGCTGGTCGGGCTGAACGCACCTGCCCACGCCAGCGCAGACCTTTCGCAATACACCCAGCAGCAGCTGACATGGACCGCGTGCAGGGACAACTTGAAGTGCAGCTGGCTGACGGTGCCGCTGGACTACCAGGATCTATCGGCCGGCGACATTCGCATCGCGCTTTCCATGCTTGTCGGCTCCTCGACGGCATCTCGATACCTGCTGGTCAACCCCGGCGGTCCTGGAGCCTCCGGCCTCGAACTGCCACTGCAAGTGCAATCCCTGCTGAACGCAGCCAACACCGCCCAGTACAACATCATCGGCTTCGATCCACGCGGTGTGGGCAAATCCGCACCGGTCACGTGCCTCAGCGGCGTGCAGACCACCCGATGGCTGCGCACGGACAGCACCCCTCACGGCGCTGCCCAGCAAGCGCGCTACATGCGCCTCGCCGCAGCCATCGGCACCGGGTGTCTATCCGATAGCGCGCGCGTAGTCAGGCACGTGGGGAGTTCGGACACCGCGCAGGACATGGAAGTCCTGCGTGCAGTGTTGCACCAGCCCACGCTGGATTACCTGGGATTTTCCGATGGCACGTATCTGGGGACGTTGTACGCCCAGCAATTTCCCGACCGCGTGGGTCGATTTGTTCTCGATGGTGCAGTCAATCCGGCACTGGACACCATGGAACTGTCCGCCGATCAGAGCGTGGGCTTTCAAACCGCCATCAGTCGGTTTGCCGGCTGGTGCGCCAAGCGCTCTGGCTGCGTGAGGGCAACGCGAGCGGGCGTCCTGGCCGTCATGAATGCCATTCTTGCCCGGCTTCAGTCTGCCCCTATGCACACCACTCTGGGAGAAACCCTCACCCAGGCGCAGGCGATCACCGCCTATTACGAGCCGATGTACTCCCCGTTCTCCTGGCCGGATTTGCAGTCTGCGATCAACCAGGCTTCCCACGGTGACGGCACCGGATTGCTGGCAATTTCCAACAGCGCCACCAGCCGGACCGGTCGATACCAGTATTCGGACAACTCCAACTCAGCGTTCTATGCGATTGGCTGCTGGGACGCACCGGCGCCGCCAGGGGCAGCTGGCCTGGCCCGTGCAGCCAGCCAGTGGTCGGCTCACGCGGCAGTACCCGAAATGGCCCAGAGCATGAGCTGGGGGAACGCGCCATGCACGACGTGGTTCGGCCATACCGCCCTGCTGCCGGGGCCGGCCCATTCCACGACCAGTAGCCCGATCCTGATTGTCGGCACGATCTACGACCCGGCGACCCCGTACAAATGGGCCGTTGCCTTAAGTCATCAGCTGCCAACCTCACGCCTGCTGACCTTTGTTGGTGACGGGCACACGGCATTTGGCAACGGCAGCGCGTGCATCGACCGCTCGATCAATCGCTATCTCCAGGACGGCAGACTCCCCGCCCCTGGGCTGCGATGCCACCAGGGCAAGTGACTACTGCTCTTTTTCCGGATCGGAAGCAATCCCGGACAAGAACTCCTCGACCTGCGCCGCGATCTCATCTCCACTGGGCAAACTATCGCCCCCGAGGGTCTGCATAGCCAAGGTCGCTTGGTCGTATTGCTCCTCCAGGGCAACCACCACCGCGGAGAACTCCTCATTGACCGCCAACTGAGCTGCCACCTCATCCTCGGCAGTCTTGGCCGCCGCTTCCAGCGACTGCGCGGACAGCGACAATCCCGTAGTGGCCGCGACGCCGTCAAGCATGACCTGAGCAGCCCTGGGGTACTCGAATTGCACCAAGTAATGGGGCACTTGGGCGGTGATTCCGATCGATGGCTTGCCACCGCGGCCGAGGTCCAATTCCAGCATGGCGCCCACGTGACCGGGTACCTCAATTTCCCCGACGACCGGTGGAAAGCCGGCCAAGAGCGCAGGCTCGTTTCCGTGAACAGCAATACCCAGCGGCCGGGTGTGTGGGGATGGCCACGGGATCGCTGCCAGGCTGAGGGAAAGTCGCACGCGGTACTCAGTGCAGATCTCATTGACCGCTGCGATGAACCGCTGCCACTGATAGTCCGGCTCCGGACCGACCAGCAGCAAGAACCCGGTCCCATGCGCGTCCATCACCTCGTAGAGGACGATTTGGTCAATGTCCGCTGATTCGAAATGGTCACGGACAAACCGCATTTTCGGTCGCCGGGCTCGGTAGTCCATCACTTGATCGACGTCAAACGTGGCCAGGGTGTGATGCTCGCACGTGGCCAGGATGTGTTCGACGGCTAGCCGCGCACCACCACCGGCATCGACAAAGCCATAAAAGGCGTGAATGAGCACCGGTTCATGCGCGAACTGCGCGCGACGAACCACGGTGTACAGCTCAGATGGAATATTCATCGGTCAACTCCCGCTCCATTGTCCCAACTCCGGACAGTGCGCGGTTGTTCCCGACGTTAGCCATCAGCGAACACGACCGGCCTTGAGCATGGTGACGAATCGCTCCCCCACCTGCCCTGAGGTCCAAAAGGCATCCTGAGCTGCTGGATCAAGGCCCCAGGCGTACTCGCAGACCGATGACCACGCCCAGCCGACGGACTTGGTTAAGGTGCCCGCGACGGTCGCGGAAATTGCCGAGGTCGCCAGGGTCGTTCCTGGGATGAGCTTGAGCAGGTTCGACACGGCATATCGCCCGGCCATGGTGGCGCCACCGGTCAACACCAGGGATCCGGCTGCAGCGAACGCCTTCGCCCTGCCGGCGGGCAGCCCCCACGCAGCCGTGATCCGCGCGATCATCGTGATCTGGTTTGGCACCAGCAGCGCCGCGTCAGCGAACGGGATCGGCGTCGCCCCGATGCCAGCGGCCACGGTTACGGCCTGGGTGATGATCTTGCTCACCTCTTTTTTTTTACGTTCAACATCGACCACTTGCACTGCTGTCAACGCCCGATGCGCAGCTTCGGGGACCACCACTCCGGCGCGACCCGGTCCGGAACGTCGATGATCGTCACGGCATCGTTGGCGGACCGGCGCTCGGAACTGTCGAGTGCGAGACGCGCCTGTTCGGCCCGGATCGTGCGCAGGATGCGCTCGGC
>CAIKZY010000119.1 GCA_903832025.1 uncultured Actinomycetes bacterium | reverse complement strand
CCGCGGTGTTGAACTCCTTTTGCAGTGAGACGATCAATTCCAGGATCTGAGCCTGGACCGTCACGTCCAAGGCCGTGGTTGGCTCATCGGCAATCAGCAAATCCGGTCATTGATCAGCGCCATCGCGATCATCACGCGCTGCCGCATGCCCCCGGACAATTGGTGCGGATAATCATCGGCTCGAGACTGGGCATCTGGGATCCCCACCTTTGCCAGCATCTCCACCGCGCGCGCACGAGCCTGATCCTTGCTCACCTTGTTGTGCACGCGAACGGCTTCGGCCAATTGCGCGCCGATTCGATAAAAGGGGTGCAAGCTGGACATGGGGTCCTGGAAGATCATGGCCATCTTGGATCCGCGCAGTTGGCGTACCTGATCATCGTCCATGGCGAGCAGGTCCTGCCCGTCCAGGAGGACCTGGCCCGTCACCGATGCTGCACGCCGGTTGACCAGTCCCATGATTGCCGAGGAGGTCACGGACTTTCCCGAGCCGGACTCCCCCACCACCGCCAAGGTCTTTCCCCGTTGGAGATCGAAGGAGACCTGTTCCACCGCATGGACGACACCGTCCTCGGTGGGGAAGGACACCGTGAGATCACGCACTTCCAAGAACGCGCTCATGTCAGCCTCACTCGAGGATCGATGACCGCATACAGCAGGTCGACGATCAGGTTCGCCACGATGATGAACACGGCTGCGACAATCGTGATTCCCACGATCAGGGGAAGATCGGCGTCAGTGACCGAGGAGACCGCCAGATTTCCCAACCCGGGCAGCGAGAAGATTGCCTCGATGATGATCGCCCCGCCGAGCAGTCCGGCCAGGTCAAGGCCGGCCGCTGTCACGATCGGCGTCAGTCCCGCACGCAAGGCATGCTTGCGAATCACGATGCGCTCAGGTAGGCCCTTGGCACGTGCGGTACGGATGTAGTCCTCCCCGAGCACTTCGAGCATCTGGTTTCGCGTGAGCCGCATGTAGAACGCCGCATACAAGATCGCTAAGACGATCCAGGGCAAGATCATGGTCTGCAGGAAGCTGATCGGGTCCGTCAGCGGGGACACGTAATTCGGGAACGGCAGGATGTGCCATCGAATGATGACGAAGAAGATCGCCAGGAGGCCGATGAAGAACGATGGGAGCGAGTAGCCGACCAGCGAGATGCCCATGACCGTTCGGTCCCGCCAGGTCCCCCTGCGCAGTGCGGCATAAACACCCAAGGTGATCCCGAAGACCAGCCAGATGACGAATGCCCCGATGGCTAGGAAGATCGTGGTTGGCAACGCCTGCAGGATCAGGTTCGTCACCTGGTCATGGCGCTTGAAGGAATAGCCCAAGCACGGTGCATGGCATTGAATCGGCTGCGGGGAATCGGCTGCGTAGGTTCGTCCGACGAACAGGCCCTTAACGAAGTTCCAGTACTGCTCGATGACCGGTTGATCCAGCCCGAGCATGTGACGATTAGCGGCGATGATCGCCGGACTGCAACCCTTGCCGCACGTCAGGCGTGCCGGATCGGTGGGCAGCAGCGAGAACAGGACGAACACCACCAACGTGAGCAGAAACAGCATCAAGACCATCATCGCCACGCGACGAACAATGTACGGGGCCATGCGCTGCTCCTTCCTGGATTCCGGTAGCGATCGTGCCGTGTGAGGGCGGGTGCACAGCACCCGCCCTCACACGGTGATGAACTACTGCTTGACGTACATCTGGGCGTACGGCCACGAGCCGTATGCCGGCCAGAGGTACTCCCCGCCGACCGCATCAACCTTCGTACCGGTCATGCGCTGGTCACGCGAGAACAGCGTCGGCACCACAAGCGACTGTGCCATCGCCTGGGTGTTCAGTTGCTGCCACTGCTTGGCCTGAGCTGCACGATCCAAGTTCACCGATGCTGCCTGAGCAGCAGCGTTGTAGGTCGGATCGTTGTACAGCGACAGGTTGAATCCGCCACCGGCCGCAAACAGCTGCGGGATGATGGTGGAGCCGTTGGGCCAGTCAGCTGCCCAGCCGGCGCTGATCAGCTCATGCGCCTTGGTCGGATCCATCACCACGCCGTAGTACTGCCCGGCCTCGATCGGATTGGGCTTGACCGTGATGCCTGCCTTGCCCAGAGACGCCACGATGATCGCAGCGGACTTGTCGGCCACCGGCGACTGCGGGTAGTCGTAGGTGATCGTCAGGTTGGACTTGCCGGCCTTGGCCAGCAGCTGCTTTGCCAGGGTCGGGTCACCCGATGACGGGATCTGCTGGCCGTACAGCGACGTCCAGATATTGGTCGGCGCGTAGTCCTGTCCCTCGTTGGGCTTGATGACCCCATCGGCGAAGTCGCCGGCAAACGTGCCGCCTGCATTCTTGCGCAGCGCGTCACGATCCATGGCGACCACGATGGCCTCACGAACCTTCTGATCCGGGATCAACTTGGTGTTGATCGCCAGGTAACGGACATACGGGTCCAAGGCACTGATCGCGCGGCCCGTGTACTGAGAATTAGCCGTCGTGGAGTCCTGGAACACCACGTTCAGGTTCTCCGGCTGCACAACCAGGTCAATGGCATTGGTGTCATTGCCCGACGACTGCATGACTCGCTGGTCGATCACCTTGGGATCAATGCCAAAGTTCACCACCCATGAGTCCGGGTAGGCGCCACGGTAGGAATCGGTGGATGCACTCCAGTTCGGATTGCGCACCATCGTCAGCTTGCCGCCCTTGCCCGTCTGATCGGACTGGATCATGTACGGACCGTCAGACTGCGGTGCGTTGCCGTAGTTCGCGCCGGTGTCCTTGGCCTGAGGCACTGCAGCGAAGGCGGTCAGCGTCACGGTGTAGTTGAAGTCCGGGACCGGGACCTTCAGGTTGAAGGTAATGGTCTTGTTATCCGCTGAGCAGGTCACCGCCTTGTCGTACAACGCCTGGCCGGTCTTCTTGTACGGCCCGGCATACGCCGAAGAGCCGTCCTTGTTGGTGGGAATGTCCAGGTAGCTGATGGCATAGGTGGGGCCGTTGGTGATGACATCGGTAGCGAAGGTGCGCGAGACGCCGTATTTCACGTCGGCGCAGGTGACCGGGGTGCCGTCCTGGAACTTCACGCCGTCCTTGAGGGTGAAGGACCACGTCTTGCCACCGTTGGAGACGGTGCCGGTGTTCGTGGCCATGTCCGGAACCAAGGTGGTTCCCTGGGTGTTGTCGGCGGAGAACTTGTACGCCGTCAACGTGCGGTAGATGGTGCCGTTGAAGAATGCGAGATCCTCCCCGGTGTAGACGCGCTGCGGGTCGATCTGATCAAACTGATCCGCATTGGTCAGGTAATAGATCGTGCCGCCCTTTGTGGGTGTGCTCGATCCAGCCGATGAACTGGATGAGCCGCCTCCGCAGGCAGACAGCACCAGTGCGGTTGCAGCGCCGATGACGATCAGCCCTGCTCCCTTCTTGGCCATGCCCATATGTCCTCCTTCGTGATGCACCCGAGGGTCCCCGGCGTGCCGTCTCGATAGTCATGTCCCCCGGTGTTGCGGGGCAACGATCATCGAGAAGTCGTGTGTGCTGGTTCGGCCGGTCATACGCGACCTGCCCGCGGATCCAAGGCGTCGCGCACGGCGTCGCCGAGCAAGTTGAATGCCACCACCAGCAGCACCAGCACGGTGCCGGGGATGAACAGGTAGATGGGGACAACCTGGAAGTAGTCGACGGAGTTGGCCAGCATCGTGCCGAAGGACACATCGGGGGGCAGGATGCCCACGCCCAGGAAGCTCAGGACCGCCTCGGTGGCGATGTACACCGGCAGCGTCAAGGTGACGTACACCAGGATTGGGGCCCACAGGTTCGGCAGGATTTCCCGGAAGAGGATGCGGGAGGTTCCCGATCCCATGGCCACGGCGGCCTCGACGTATTCGCGCTCGCGGATGCTCAGGACCTGCCCTCGGACAATGCGAGCTAGGTATGGCCAACCGAATATTGACAGCACGATGATCAAGTACGTGATGCGTGACGGGTTACCCGAGGGCACACCCAGCTGCGTCAGACGCTGGGTCGCCACACCGGATAGGGCCAAGATGATGAGAAGAAATGGGAACGCCAGGATCAAGTCCATGCCGCGTCCGATCGCCGCATCCGTCCTGCCGCCGACGTAGCCGGAAATGATGCCCAGGGTCGTGCCGATGATCGTGGTCAAGATCGTGGATACCGTCGCGATGAGCAAGGAAATGCGCAGGCCGTACAGCAATTGAGCGAAGATGTCGCGACCGGTGCCCCACTCAACTCCAAGCCAATGGTGGGAGCTGATGCCACCCCACGCGCCCACCGGAGCGCCGCCGGAATCGGAGATCGAGGCAGTGTCGAATGTGTAGGGATCCACATGCAGGGCGCCGGTGATCACGGGCGCCAAGATGGCGACCAGGTAGAGCACGACCAGGATGACCAAGCAGGTCATGGCCACTTTGTCGCGGCGAATCCGGCTCCAGACGATCTGTCGCAGGCAACGACCACCGACCGGAGCCACAACGGGCGCGTCGATGACTGCCGTGGACCTACCTGCCTGTAATCGCCCTGAATTGGCGCACTGATCAGGTCAAGTTACCCGAAAGTATGGATTCGGCAAGGGATCCGCAAAAAATCTTCGACTTCATGCGGATTCCGCCGAAACCAGGCACCGATATGATGGATTCCGCCGCGAAATCCGGTGGGCGATGACCTCATCGCTGGGCGAGGAGGCAGCCGGTCCACGATCGAAATTCCGACCGCCGCGCCCTCGGTCGTGTTCGTCCTTGATCGCGTGAAGCCGTGACCGTGTTAGTCCTTGGACTTGCGGCCTGCGCGAACGCGGTCAGTCTGCGTCAGCAGCACCTTGCGGATGCGAACAGTGCCCGGGGTGATTTCCACGCACTCGTCCTCGCGACAGAACTCAAGCGCCTGCTCAAGGGACAGCTGCTTGTGCGGGATAAGCGGCACCAGGATGTCCCCGGAAGACTGGCGCATGTTGGTGAGCTTCTTTTCCTTGGTCGGATTGATGTCCATGTCGTCGGAGCGCGAGTTCTCCCCCACGATCATGCCTTCGTAGACCTCGGTTCCCGGGCCGACGAACATCGTGCCGCGGTCCTGCAGGTTCGCCAGTGCGAACTGCGTCGTGGGACCGCTGCGGTCGGCGACCAGCGAGCCGGTCGGACGAGTACGCAGTTCGCCGTGCCACGGCTCGTAGCGATCGAAGACGTGATGCAGCAGTCCGGTGCCGCGGGTCTCGGTGAGGAACTCTGTGCGAAAGCCGATCAGGCCGCGTGCCGGGACGATGTAGTCCATGCGGACCCAGCCGGTGCCGTGATTGACCATCTGCTCCATGCGACCCTTGCGCAGAGCCATCAACTGGGTGACAACGCCCAAGTAGTCCTCAGGGATGTCAACAGATAGGCGCTCCATCGGCTCGCACTTCTTGCCATCGATCACCTTGGTCACCACCTGTGGCTTGCCCACGGTCAGTTCGAAGTCCTCACGGCGCATCATTTCCACCAGGATCGCCAGCTGAAGCTCGCCTCGGCCCTGGATTTCCCAGGTATCAGGGCGCTCGGTGGGGTTCATGCGAATCGACACGTTGCCGACCAGTTCCTGCTCCAGGCGCTGCTTCACCATTGACGCGGTGAGCTTCTTGCCGGACTTGCCGGCAAGGGGGGAGGTGTTGATACCGATCGTCATGGAAATGCTGGGCTCGTCCACGGTGATCACGGGCAGGGCGATCGGATTATCCAGGTCGGCAAGGGTTTCCCCGATCGTGATCTCGGGAATGCCGGCGACTGCGACGATGTCACCGGGTCCGGCACTCTCGGCTGGCACGCGGGACAGGTTCTCCGTCATGAGCAGTTCCACGACCTTGGCCCGTTCGGTGGTGCCGTCTGCCTTCATCCAGGCAACCTGCTGGCCCTTCTTGATGGTGCCCTGATGCACGCGACACAGCGCCAGGCGCCCCAGGTACGGCGATGCGTCCAAGTTGGTCACGTGGACCTGAAGTGGCATGGCCGGGTCGTAGGTGGGTGCCGGGATGGTTTCCAGCAGCGTCTTGAACAGCGGCTCGAGGTTCTCCTCCTCGGGCATGCCGCCATCGGCCGGACGGGTCAGTGATGCGCGCCCGGCCTTGGCGGAGGTGTACACGATCGGGAAGTCGATCTGGGCTTCGGAGGCGTCGAGGTCCAGGAACAGTTCGTAGGCCTCGTCCACGACCTCGGCAATGCGCGAATCCGGACGGTCAACCTTGTTGATGACCAACACCACCGGCAGGCGCTTTTGCAGTGCCTTGCGCAGCACGAAGCGCGTTTGGGGTAATGGGCCCTCGGACGCATCAACCAGCAGCACCACGCCGTCGACCATTTCCAGCCCACGTTCGACTTCGCCACCGAAGTCCGCGTGACCGGGGGTATCGATGATGTTGAAGGTCACGCCGCCATCAGGGGCGCCAGGACCGGTGTAATGCACAGAAGTGTTCTTCGCCAGGATCGTGATGCCCTTTTCGCGTTCCAGATCCATGGAATCCATCACGCGGTCATTGACATCCTGGTTCTCGCGGAATGCACCCGACTGCCACAACATGGCGTCGACCAAGGTGGTCTTACCGTGATCGACGTGGGCGATGATGGCAACATTGCGGAGGTCTTCGCGTGAATTCACTCATCAACCCTACGGGCGTGAGCCGATATCACGTAATTTGACCCTGCAGCACGGCTTCCTCAGGCCAAATAGTCAGCCAGTGAGTCGAAGTAGCTTTCCATGCCGGCCTGTGCCTGCTCGGCTTCGCCCTCAGGAAGCTCACCGAACTGACTGAATCGAACCCAGGTCGCGGCGTGGCGATCCTGGAATTCCACCACCACGCGATGGCTTGGCGCTGTTTCGTCACGCACACGAAATTCCTCCGCGGATTGCGTGTATGCCATGCGATGTTCAAGTCGGATCATGGGATCAACGACGGTGTAGCGGCCGTAAAAGTAGGCATTGAATCCGTATGCCGTCACATCGACACCCACCGACCACCAGCCGCCCACGACCGGGTCAGATGTCACTGACCCGGGCACCAGGCTCAATGTCGTTGGGCAGTACCACTGCTCCAGGGCCTCGACATCTGTCCAGGCACGCCAGACGTCGGCTATCGGGTGCGGGTACTCGCGTTCAACGCTATACAGCAAGGCCTCGGACACAGGCTCAGCGTAGTCGTCGTTGTCAGTCTGCGCGCCGCTGCCAGTCCACGCGTGCCTGCCATCAGTGTTCCTGACCGCAACGTTGCTCGGCTTCAGCAGGTCACAGCCATGCTCACCGAATTAATCCCGGGGCTCGTGAAGACCTGTTGCGCTCTGGGCAGGACCCGGACTAGCGCTTGAGTTCCAAGATGGTCACGACCAGGGCGACGATCGCGATGACCAGGGGCGCAAGAGCAACCTTGATGGAGTCCTTCGCAAGCAGGTGCGCGATCACCGCACCGACGAAGTACAAGAACAGCCCGACCGCGGCGGCTACACCGATCGGCTGCACGAAGATTCCCACCAGCAAGCCCAGTGCTCCGAGCAGTTCAAGGGTGGCTAAGAGGGGAATCTGTGATTGCGATACGCCCAAGCCGGTGAGTTGCGCCACGAGCTTGGGATCCTTGCGAAGCTTGCTGGAGGCAGAGAACGCCGAGATCCCACCGAGCAGTATTGCCAGGATGATAAAGAGGACGTTCACTGCCGATCTCCTTCGACGTCAGGGTTCACCGAGCCTGCCGACCGCAGGCAATACAGCGCCAGGGTAGCCCCTGGCAATCAATAGTCACGCAGTCCTGTTCAGCAGGTGTGGCAGGACGCACGTGACCAGCAACGGGGCAAGGTCAGTTCGCTGCTGCATGTCTCCTGGATGAAGCCAGTGCGCTTCGGCGATCTCCGAATGCGGGCCAAGGCCCTCCAGCCACCGGTGCTCGAAAATATGGCCGGTAACATGGTGCCCGGGCTCATTGGCTGCTGCTGCGGTCCATGTGCCAAGAAACTGCAGTCGGTCTTCGTCGAGAACCGCGCCGACTTCCTCGGACAGTTCTCGCACCGCCGCTTGCACAGGAGTCTCACCGGGTTCGATCTTGCCACCGGGCAACATGAACTTCGAGGTACCGCGCTTTCGGACGACGAGGATGCGCCCTGCATCGTCGCGGATGACCACTGCAGAGACGATGAACGTCGGCATGTGCACATTGTGGTGCAAGCTCGTTCTCGCTCCGCAATGTCACCGGTGCCCGAGTACCCACGACACCACAGAACAGGAGTTCGGCGAGGGAAATGCCCGGTCCGTGCCAAGCGGTTGTCGTGACTTCGCGTGATCCGTGGATCGGATACTCCCAAGCTCACCAGAGCATCCGATCTCGCCGTCAAGGCAGTGCCGACCGAAGATGAGAGCTTCGAACCGACACCCTGGGTCACTCCTCGAACCGATGACGGATGGACTGATCAGTCAGACATTAAATCGAAACTCAACCACGTCCCCGTCGGCCATGACGTAATCCTTGCCCTCTATGCGCACCTTGCCCTTGGACTTGGCCTCAACCATGGAGCCATTGGCAACCAGGTCATCGAAGGAAACAACCTCGGCCTTGATGAATCCCTTTTGAAAATCGGTGTGAATCACCCCGGCTGCCGCAGGCGCGGTGGCACCGATCGGAATGGTCCATGCGCGCGCTTCCTTGGGGCCAGCGGTCAGATACGTCTGCAGGCCCAGCGTCGCAAATCCCACGCGCGCTAGCGCGTCGAGACCCGGCTCGATCTGTCCTACCGACTGCAGGAGTTCAAGGGCATCAGCGTCGTCCAGCTCTGCTAATTCGGCCTCGAGCTTGGCATCGAGAAACACCACTTCTGCCGGGGTGACCAGCGCACGAATCGCGTCCGTGAATTCGTTGTCGGTGAGCTGTCCCTCATCGCAATTGACCACATACAAAAAAGGCTTGGCTGTCAGGAGGAAGAGTTCGCGCAATGGTTCGGTATCCATGCCTGAGGCAAACAGCGTGCCACCAGCATTGAGCACCTCCTGCGCTTGCTCGGCAGCGGCTAACTGCGCAGACCTTGACTTGTCGATCCGGGCTTCCTTCTGCAAGCGAGGGATTGCCTTTTCCAGCGTTTGCATGTCCGCCAGGATCAGCTCGGTGTTGATGGTCTCCATATCCTCTGCCGGTGAGACCCGGCCTTCCACGTGCACGACATCGTCGTCATCAAAGGCCCGTAACACCTGGCAGATCGCGTCAGACTCGCGAATGTTGGCAAGGAACTTGTTCCCCAGGCCGGCTCCTTCGCTCGCGCCCTTGACGATGCCGGCGATGTCCACAAAGGTCACCGTTGCCGGCAACTGACGCTCGGAGCCGAAAATCTGGGCCAGGACCCCAAGTCGGGGATCGGGAACACCGACGACCCCAGTGTTCGGCTCGATCGTGGCAAACGGATAGTTCGCCGCCAGGACATCGTTCTTGGTCAAGGCGTTGAACAGGGTTGATTTGCCGACGTTTGGCAGGCCGACGATGCCGATAGTGAGCGCCACGACCCACCATCCTAGGCGTGAACTGCCACTGGACTCCCCGGCGGATGAGTACCGTTGGGGGGTGAGCAACTGGTCAGACCCCGAGCAGGGGCCAGAGGACGCCTTCGCCTCGTACTTCCGGCCCGTGGACCCAGAGCCTTCCGCCGAGGCGGCACCGTCAGCAGCACCGGTACCAGCGGTAGCTCAGCATCCCCAGGCACCTGGGGATGCCGCAGCATCTGCGCAGGCACCTGAAGCAGCCATGAGCCGTGAGCCCAGTGATACCGGTCGCCTGTTTCGCAGCCTGCGTGCTGACTCGGTGGACGCGATCCCAGCGATTGGGGCTGGGCAGGCGGCCAAGCTGCGCACCCTGGCAGCGCCGCAGACGCAGGCAGCGCCACTGGTCATCAATTCATCACTTCCCGCAGCACCGATCATCGATGTCTTGGAGGCGTCGAAAGAGCAGTCGGATATCCCCGACGCTGACCAGCACGACGACATTGACGTAGCAGAGTTCAGCGGCGGACAACCCTTCGCCGACCAGGACAGCCTCCCGATGCCTGTGGCAGCCGCACCGATTCCCGCGATGATGACGCTCGACGCGGTGGTCGATGCTGAGCCGGAGACCCGACGATCATGGATGCCCAGCAAACGTGACCGAAGTGCGCGCCGCGACACCGATCGATCCAGCCAGGAGGCCGTGGTGCGCTCATCAAGCCAGGGAATGACAGCAACGGCTGCCTGGGTGATGATCGTGGTCGTCACCATGCTCTTCGGCCTGGTCGATGCCCTGCTGTTCGGCAGCGGACTTGGCTGGTTCACCGGCATTGCCTTGCTGATCGTCACCGTGTTCGCCGCACTGCGCGTTCAGCCTGCTGATGGCATCATCCCTGTGCTTACTGCGCCCATTGCTTTCTTCATCGCCGACGTGACCGTGGGCCAACTCAACCTCGGCGCAAATGGTGCCACGCTCACCAACCGCGTTGTCCAGGCGTTCTTCAGCCTGGCGAACAGCTGGATCTGGATTTTCGGCGCGGTTGTCGCAGCCGTGGTGATCATGATCGCTCGCCGCCGCCGCGGCTAGATGCCGGCCGACAGGGGCCTGCCGCATGGGCAGTGCGATCTGCTCGCGTGGTTGAGTGGCCAGACGTGCGGTTAGGTCTTCGGACCGCGCATATCGCGGCGAAGTTCAGGCGGCAGTGCGAAGACCAGGTGCTCTTCTGCCGTGCTGACCT
>CAIKZY010000118.1 GCA_903832025.1 uncultured Actinomycetes bacterium | reverse complement strand
CCGAGCCAGTCCCTCGCACCCCAATGCCAGGAACGCCTGGATTGCCAAAGCCTTGACTCGTGCCTCCACTTCCCCGCTCAACGATGCGGGTACTACTAACTCCGCACTGCCATCGAGGTACTTTGCATCGAAGTCGTAGAACTCGTGCGGGCCTTGGACAATGATCTCCGCGCAGCAGCTGGCCATCGGATTCCCAAAGCGGTCCGCCAAAACCGCGCATTCAATTTCACGAAATGATCCGATGGCTGATTCCACCACCACGCGCGGATCATGCTCACGCGCGAGTTCAATGGCTGGGCGCAGTTCTTCACGTGCGGTCACCTTGGAGATACCCCTGCTGGATCCCGACCGAGCCGGCTTTACGAATACCGGTAGACCAAGTTCCGCCAGCGCGTCCACGCACGTTTGAGCATCATGGCGCCATTGCTGGTCAGTGATGACCCGATACGGGCCAACTTCCAATCCTGCTGCCGCCAGGAGGGCCTTCATGACTCCCTTGTCCATCGCTGCAGCTGATGCCAGAACCCCGGATCCGACATACGGGATACGAGCCAGCTCTAGAAGCCCTTGGATCGTGCCATCCTCCCCGTTGCTGCCATGCAGGACTGGGAACACCACGTTCACATCCGCCAGGATCCCCGGCTGAGACCTGGAGTCCGGGCTTAGCGTCACCGGGGTGCCAGTAGCTTCAACAAACGGCAGTGCACCCTCAATGACTTGCATCCGTTCCGGGTCTGCATCCTGGACGAACCATCGACCGTCATCAGTGATTCCGATCGCGGTGACCCTGAAGCGATCTGGGTCAATGGCACGCAGGATTGATCCGGCACTAATGCACGAGATCGAATGCTCGCTACTTCGTCCTCCGTACAGGACGGCAACGTGAATACGTGTATCAGGCACCCACTGACCGTATCGGGTGCACTCGCATGAGTCGGTTTAAGGTCAGTCCATGGACTCTGCCAGTGTGGATGCAAGCCGAGATGCCGAGCGCATGAACACCTTCCTCGTTCATGCTGGGCGTGGACCCCAAGAACCGGGCCAGTCTCTCAACCCGGTCATCGCTCCAGCATCTACCTTCCATGCTGGAGGCCAATGGAACTACGCCCGATTTGGCTCTCCGGGTGCCGAACAGGTTGAAGAGCTCATCGGCGGGATCGAAGGCGGATCAGCACTGGTCTTCGCCTCGGGCATGGCCGCTGCCTCGGCAGTACTGGATCTGATTCCTGCAGGCGGCACGATCGTGATCGCTTCCGGGGCATACAACGGTGTTACAGCAAGAGCTCGGCAACTCAGCGACCTCGGGCGCCTGCACGTTCGAGAGGTCGACAGCACCAAGCTCAGCGAGGTCGAGCACGGATGCATCGGTGCGGACGTGCTCTGGCTTGAGTCAATCACGAATCCGATGTTGCACGTGCCAAACCTGAGCCGATGCATCGAGATTGCGCACGCACATCAGGTATTAACGGTGGTTGACAACACTCTGGCGACACCGCTGAATGTGCAACCTCTGGGAATGGGCGCAGACATCGTGATGCACTCGATCACCAAATCACTTGCGGGACATTCTGATCTGCTCATGGGCGCACTGGTCACGACGCAATCATCATTGTGGGAGCGACTTCTCGGCATTCGCACGCTGGCTGGGGCGACTGCCAGCGCTTTTGACTGCTATCTGGCATCACGAGGAATGCGCACCTTCGTACTTCGCTTCACCAGGATGCAGGAATCCGCGCGCACGCTCGCCGGCCATCTCGCTGGACATGCTGCCATTCGTGCCGTCCATTACCCGGACATGGGATCGGTGGTTTCCATCGAGATGGCTGGTGGAGTCTCCGCTGCAGAGGCCGTCTGCAAGCGCACACGGTTATGGATCGCCGCCACCAGCCTTGGCGGCGTGGAGTCTTTGGCAGAGCGCAGGCGCCAGTCGCCCATCGAATCCCCGACAGTTCCCGAGGATCTGGTGCGACTCTCAGTTGGCATCGAGTCCGTGGCAGACCTATGGGCGGACATCCAGACCGTTCTGGACGACCTCACCTGACCTACTCGTGATCAGGCACTTCGCTCTTGGTGTCTCGATTCATGAAGGAGGCAACGAGTCTGCGCGGACTCAATCCGTCGTACAGGACTTGAACCACTTTCTCAGTGATCGGCATGTCAATGCCGTGCTGGTGAGCAAGTTCCAGTATCGGCATGCAACTCTTATACGCCTCGCATGTTTGACGGGATGCTGAAATTGCCTGCTCGACAGATGATCCTCTACCCAGGTTTTCGCCGAAAGTTCGATTGCGCGACAGCGGAGACTGGCATGTGGCAACGAGATCCCCGACCCCGGCAAGTCCCTGAAACGTGAGTGGGTCGGCGCCTAGGGCAACACCAAGCCGCGCCATCTCTGCGAGACCGCGAGTGATAACCGACGCTTGGGAGTTCTCGCCGAGTCCCATTCCGACCGCAATTCCGTTCGCCAATGCGATGACATTCTTGACCGATCCGCCAACTTCGGTCCCAACAACATCAGTCGTGCGATACGGACGGAAGTAATCGGTGGTGCAGGCATTTTGAATGATCAGTGCGGTCTCTTCATCAGTACATGCCACGGTGCTTGCCGTTGGCTGATGGTCGGCAATCTCCGTTGCCAGATTTGGTCCAGACACCACTGCGATTCGGCCAGCGGGAAAACCAGTCACCTCGGCAATCACTTCACTCATACGCTTGCTGGTGCCAAGTTCAATCCCCTTCATCAAGCTCACGAGAATTGCATCTTGGCTGATGAGTTCGTGCCACGACGACAAATTGACGCGCAAAGTCTGGGCAGGTACGGCCAGGACTACGATTTGGGCTCCCAATAGAGCGGTGGCCGGTTCGGTAGTTGCGGAAATTGCCTCGGGGAGTTCCACTCCGGGCTGGTACGCGCTGTTGCTGTGGTGTTCGGTGATCTCGCGAGCGACATCGTGATTTCTTGTCCAGATGACGACCTCGTTACCGGCTTCGGCCAGAACCAGAGCAAAGGCCGTACCCCACGCTCCGGAACCCATCATGGCGATGGTGCTCATGATGCAGCGCTCCTGCCAGGAACAAATGGCGACCTCGGTGCCTGCTGTTGCCGCAACTCAGCGAGTAACTCAGTGATTGCCCGCCAGAGCCGATCAGTAGCCTCTCGCAGCGTCTCTGAATCCAAGGGTCTGTCATATAGATCTGTCAGGTCGACTGGCTCTCCGACCGACATGTGCATAGTCTTTCGAGGGAACAGATGGACAGATTTCCCGTATGTCGGCATCACTTCTTGCGGTCCCCATTGAGCCACCGGTATCAGGGGCCTTCGAGAAACCAGGGCAATTCGCGCTGCGCCAGTCTTCAAGTGCATAACCCACTGATTGGGATCCTTGGTCATCGTGCCTTCCGGATAGACCACGACACACTCCCCCGCCTGGACAGCGGCGATGGCGCTGCGCACTGCGGCGACTGCATCTTTGGACTCTCGATGTACTGGAATTTGGCCCGCTCCGGTAATCACCTTTCCCGCTGCAGGAATACGGAATAGGGACTCCTTCGCTAAAAAGCGCGGTGGCCGATCGTTGGTCCATAAAAAGTGACTCAAGGCCATCGGGTCGAACCACGAAAGGTGATTCGCCGCCACGATAATGCCGCCGCCATCTTGCTCCAAGCGTTCACCATTTCGATAATCACGCTTGGTCAAGATGGTCAAAAGCGGCCACAGGACCGCATGGGCGAAGCGATACCAAAAGCCCAAACGCCAGCGACGTCGTACACGAGCAACCATGCTCCTACTCTGTCATGTTCCATGGTCACAGGCGCGTAATCTGTCTTCACAACCTCGCAGGAGTTCAGTCGGAATCCGCCTGAGATAGTGGGCCCATGAAGTGGACCGCCGTCGTTCCAGTCAAGGCCCTCCACGATGCCAAAAGCCGTCTGGAGGGCACCGACGGGCCAAATCGTGCAGAACTGGCACTGGCCTTCGCACAGGATGCCATTTCGGCGCTGCTGGACTGTCCTCAGGTGTGGCAGATCATCGCGGTGGTCGCTGACCAGGAATCGGCTTCTGGACTGCATGGCATCGGAGTCACGATCGTTCGCGAATCGACCGGAGCCGGACTCAACGCGGCATTCCGTCAAGGCGCCAATCTCGCGCACGGCCCGGTTTTGGCAATGACCGCCGATTTGCCGTGTGTGACTGCAGAATCGCTCACAACGGTCCTCACCGCAGCAGGCGATCATGAAAAGTCAATGGTGAGTGATGCGCAAGGAACTGGCACGACCATGCTTGTTTCCACTTCGCCTCACGCGCTGAACCCGCAGTTCGGCGTGCGCTCGTGTGCCCGTCACGCACATGACGGCTACCTCGAGCTTGCCCGATTGCTTGGTGACGAACCCAGAACTGTGGAGCTCATGGCTCGTAATCGACGGGATGTCGACACTGCCGTTGACCTTTGGGAAGCGCAACGTATCGGCGTGGGCCCACACACACGATTGCTTCTTGACCGACTGACCTAGGGTGTTGACAACAAAGACAGAGCGGCCACCACGAGGTGACCGCCCTGTCTGTTCGTGTTTAGCGACGACGTGCTGGCGCCTTCTTCACTGCAGCCTTCTTGGCCGGTGCAGCCTTCTTCACTGCAGCCTTCTTGGCCGGTGCAGCCTTCTTCACCGCAGCCTTCTTGGCCGGTGCAGCCTTCTTGGCAGGAGCGGCAACCTTCTTCGCTCCCGACACCACTGCCTTGAATTCCGCGCCTGCCCGGAACTTGGGCAACTTGGTCGCCTTGATCTTCACTGTCTCGCCGGTGCGGGGATTGCGTCCCAGTCGCGCCTTGCGAGCCGCGGCCTCGAATACGCCGAAACCGCTGACAGCCACCTTGTCGCCCTTGGCAACCGCACGCTTGATGTCATCAAGAAATGCCTCGACGATGTCAGTGGTCTCACGCTTGCTGTGGCCGAGTCGTTCTGCCACGCCTTCAATCAGTTCTGCCTTGTTCACTACGAACCCCTCCGGAGGGTAATTAGATCGACGTTTGCCGACAGCGCAAACCTACCGATCGTCCAACCATTCCTTGACTCGCCACGCCGAATTTTTCGTTGCGGGTCAATGACTTTCGGCGCACGTGGGTTCCCACTTCGTGCACTTGTGATCTAGATAGTCACCGGTAGGAATGCGGGTCGGCTGTCCTCGAATTCGTTGATTTGCACAGCTGACTGCAAGGTGATGCCGATGTCGTCAAGTCCCTCCATCAGGCGCCAACGGACGTAGTCGTCCACCTCAAAATCTGCAACCAGATCACCGGCTCGGACCTGCCGAGCCTGCAGGTCCACCACTACCTCGGTCGCTGGGTCAGCTTCGATGATGAGCCAGAGGGCTTCAATAACGTCTTGCGGGACTTGTGCAGTCAGCAGGCCACCTTTGCCTGAGTTCCCACGGAAGATATCGGCGAACCGAGAGGCCAGCACGACCTTGAATCCGAAATCCTGCAGGGCCCAAACCGCATGCTCGCGAGAGGAACCCGTTCCAAAATCGGGGCCTGCAACCAATATCGACACGCCCTGGAATTGCGGCTGGTTCAGGATGAAATCTGGGTCCTTGCGCCAGGCCGCGAAGAGGCCGTCCTCAAATCCGTGACGGCTAATGCGCTTGAGAAACTCGGCCGGAATGATCTGATCGGTATCGACGTTACTGCGTCGCAGGGGGGCTGCAGTGCCCACGTGCGTAATGAACTGTTCCATGATCTCTACTCCTGTTCGCGCTATGCCAGGTCAGACGGGGATGCAAGGTGGCCGGCAACCGCTATTGCGGCCGCAACAGCCGGTGAAACCAGGTGCGTGCGCCCGCCTGGCCCTTGCCGTCCTTCGAAGTTTCGATTACTGGTCGATGCACTTCGTTCGCCCGGAGCCAATTTGTCGGGGTTCATCGCCAAACACATCGAGCACCCAGCTTGGCGCCACTCCGCACCTGCTGCCGTGAAGACTTCACCCAGCCCCTCACTTTCCGCCTGGAGACGCACTCTCACTGAGCCGGGCACGACCAGCATGCGCACTGAATCGGCAACCCGCCGGCCGCGCAGGACATCTGCCACAGCCCGCAGATCCTCGATGCGACCATTTGTGCAACTTCCCACGAACACCGTGTCAATGGGGATCTGTCGCAGCGGAGTCCCCGGGGTGAGATCCATGTATTCCAACGCACGTTCGATTGCCACGCGATCAACCTCGTTGCTGGCATCGGCCGGCGAGGGGACCACGGATGACAATGGCAGCCCCTGTCCGGGGTTTGTCCCCCAGGTCACGAACGGACTCAACGTCGCGGCATCGATAAACACTTCCGCATCAAAAATCGCGTCATCGTCACTTGGCAATGAGGACCAATAGGCCACTGCCTCATCCCACAGCGCCCCCTGGGGTGCACGGTCACGGCCCTTGAGATAGTCATAGGTGGTGCTGTCGGGTGCCACCATGCCCGCTCGGGCTCCCGCCTCGATGGACATGTTGCACAAGGTCATGCGCCCTTCCATCGACAGCGAGCGAATGGCTGAGCCGCGATACTCAAGGACGTACCCCTGGCCGCCGCCTGTGCCAATCTTCGCGATGACGGCCAGCGTCACGTCTTTGGCGCTGACGCCGGCTGGAAGTTCGCCCTCTACGGTGATCGCCATAGTCTTGAACGGCTTCAGTGGCAGGGTCTGAGTCGCCAGTACATGCTCCACCTCGCTGGTACCGATGCCAAATGCCAGCGCTCCGAAGGCGCCATGAGTGGACGTATGCGAGTCGCCGCACACCACAGTCATTCCCGGTTGCGTAAGTCCAAGCTGTGGGCCGACCACATGCACGATGCCTTGCTCGGTGTCTCCGAGGGAGTACAGCGGAACCCCGAACTCAGCGCAGTTCACCCGAAGGGCTTCCAACTGCGCCCGGGAAATGGGGTCCGTGATCGGCTTGTCGATGTCTAGTGTCGGCACATTGTGGTCTTCTGTTGCCAAGGTGAGGTCTGGACGGCGCACGGTACGTCCGGCTGCGCGAAGCCCGTCAAAAGCCTGAGGACTTGTGACTTCATGCACCAGGTGGAGATCGATGTACAACAGGTCAGGTTCACCTTCTGCATGGCGCACCACATGTGCCTGCCAAACTTTTTCCGCCAACGTCCGTCCCATGAGCCCTCCAAGTACACTTGACATCTCACTATGTGAAACTTCAATATCACGTTGTGGACAACAGTAGCAGAGTGGGCGTGATCGACAAGGCGGTTGCCCTCCTGGATGCCGTGAGTACCGCTCCGCGTTCCCTGGCCGGGCTCGTTTCCGCCACAGGATTGCCCAGGCCTACCGCTCATCGACTCGCACTGGCATTGGAACACCACCAGCTGCTCACACGAGACAGCGAGGGCCGATTCATCATCGGCGCTCGCCCCATGGCCTGGTCAGCCGAAATCGATGGCCTGCGCACACGATCTCACGAGGTAGTGATCTCCCTGCGTGATGCCACGGGAGTCAGCGCCCAGGTCTACCGACGCGTCGGTGACCAACGGCTGTGTCTTGCTGCGGCTGAGCCGGCTGCGGGGTTGCGTGATTCAGTTCCGGTCGGATCGCTGATCACGATGCATGCAGGATCTGCTGCCCAGATTTTGGTTGCCTGGCTCCCCGAAGTCGAACGAGAGACGTTCCTTCAGCGTGCCGCCTACTCAGCGGCAGATCTGCAGCAGGTGCGCGAACGCGGATGGGCGCAGAGCGTTGCTCAACGCGAGGTCGGCGTCGCCTCTCTCAGTGCCCCGGTGCGCAATGCTCTGGGTGAGGTTACTGCGGCCGTGAGCCTGTCCGGACCGGTCGAACGCCTCGCCGAGGCAACCGCCGAGCGAATTCGGGCCCTCACAGCAGCTGCCGCGCGCCTGCAACTTTCCGAGTAGGACCCTGCCATCCAAGGATACGCAAAAGCCCCCCTTGAGAAGGGGGGCTTTTGGCTGGTAGCCCCGACGGGATTCGAACCCGCGCTACCGCCTTGAGAGGGCGGCGTGCTAGGCCACTACACAACGGGGCCGCGCTACCAGGTCATGCACAAGGCATGATTTCGCTTATCGTGGAGTGAATCAAGTTCACCCGTGAACAAACGTCGCTGGGGTACCAGGACTCGAACCTAGACTAACTGAATCAGAATCAGTTGGGCTGCCAATTACCCCATACCCCATGAAGCGAACGTAGTGTAGCCGATGCGCCGAAGCACCCGTCCAAGCCCCCGTAAGCCGTGGCTACCGCAGGGCGGCGGTCAGACGAAGCAGGGTCTCGCGCTGTCCAAGGATCTCCGCTGACTCAAACAGTGGGGGCGAGATTCGGCGCCCTGTCAGGGCAACGCGTACTGGCCCAAACGCGAGCTTCGGCTTGAGTCCGAGGCCCTCAATCAGCGATGCCCGAAGGGCGGATTCGATTGACACCGTTGACCACTCCTGCAGGCTTTCCAACGCGCCTATCGCCGCATGGAGGGTGACGTTAGCCTGCTCACCAAGCATCGCTAATCCATCGTCTGCATTGATGGCAAAGTCCGACGAATCCACCAGCAGGAATCTCAGCATGTCTGGTGCCTGATCCAATGTCTCGATGCGCTCATGAATGAGCGGAACGGCCTGCTCAAGAATCAACTGCTGCGCCGCAGTGGGCGGATCAGCGACCAGATTCTGCGCTTTGAGGAATGGGATGATCCGGTGGATCACGGCATCCGTTGACAGCTGACGAATCCAGTCACCATTTATCGCAGTGCATTTCTTGAGATCGAATCGAGCCGGATTCGGGCTCACTCGATCAAGGGTGAACGCGGCTGCGAGTTGCTCCTTGCTGAAAAACTCGACATCGTCGCCCATCGACCACCCGAGCAAGGCAAGGTAATTCAGCAATGCTTCGGGCAGATAGCCCTTCTCGCGATACATCCGCAATGAGGACTCCGGATCACGCTTGGACAGCTTCCGGTTCCCCTCCCCCATGACGTAAGGAAGATGGCCAAATCTCGGCGTGGTGCCATCGGACACGTCAATTCTCGCCAGCGCCTCATACAACGCGATCTGCCGTGGAGTGGACGACAGCAGGTCCTCGCCGCGCAGGACATGCGTGATTCGCATCATCGCATCGTCAACCGGGTTCACCAAGGTGTACAACGGCTCGCCATTGGCGCGTACAAGCACGTAATCCGGGACATGCTCCTTCGCGAAGGTAATCTCGCCGCGAACCAGGTCATCCCACGTGAAATCTCGCTCGGGCATCTTGAAACGAACAACCGATGGTCTACTCAATGCCTCAAACGAAGCTATCTGCTCGTCACTCAAGTGCCGGCATGTACCTGCATAGCCTGGCGTGAGCCCTTGCTCCTTGGCCAACTCACGCTGTGCGTCAAGTTCTTCCTGCGTGCAGTAGCAGCGGTACGCAAGGCCCTCAGCCAGCAACTTTTCAGCAACCACGGCGTAGATCCCCATGCGCTCCGATTGTCGATATGGCCCGAAACTTCCCCCAACTTCGGGACCCTCATCCCAATTCAGGTCCAGCCAACGAAGCGCCTCGAGTAAGTCCTGGTACGACTCCTGCGAATCACGAGCACTGTCGGTATCTTCAATGCGAAATACAAAAGTGCCGCCCGTATGTCGAGCAAAAGCCCAGTTGAACAGCGCTGTCCGAACCATGCCTACGTGCGGATTTCCCGTTGGAGATGGGCAGAAGCGAACACGAACATCAGACACGATTCACCACCGAATTTTCCAGAGATCCGATTCCGTCAATATGGACCGTGACGCGTTGCCCGGCCGTAATTGGGCCGACACCGGCCGGTGTTCCCGTGAGAATGACATCGCCAGGCAACAGCGTCATCACCGAGGAAATCCAGCTGATCAGTTCAGCAACCGAGCGAACCATGTCCCCGAGCGGTGCAGATTGACGCTGTAGCCCGTCGACTGTGCACGACAAGATTGCGTCTTCGAGGTCAAGATCCGTAACGATCCAAGGTCCCAGGGGGCAGAACGTATCGAAACCCTTTGCCCGTCCCCACTGACCGTCAGTCTTCTGCAGATCTCGGGCAGACACGTCATTTGCGCACGTGTATCCCAAGATGACATCCGCAACGCGATCCACCGGAACGTCCTTGCAGAATCTCCCAATCACCACAGCGAGTTCTGCTTCGTGATCAACGTGCTCCGACTGCCAGGGCAAGGTGATTGCCTCACGTGGCCCGATCACCGACGTACTGGGCTTGAGGAAGATGACCGGTTCAGTCGGAACCGTGCCCCCCATTTCTGCTGCGTGGTCGGCGTAGTTACGGGCGACTGCGATGATCTTGCTCGGCAGGACTGGCGCAACGACTCGGAGTTCGGCCAGCGGGAGAATGCGCTCAGTTGGAGTTACCTCCCCGAAGGGATGGCCGTCGACCAACGCAATCATCGTAGTTTCAGTCACATCCAGGTCAGGTCCGAGTCCCTCAACAACGCCGTAGACCAAGGAGTCACCGACCGCCACTCGACAAATTCGCACGTCGAGAGCCTACCTTGCGTAACGCCTACGGTCAGATGCGCTTGCTCTGCGGATGCACTGAGTGAAGGAGACCGAAATTCACAGCATCCTCTAGGGCCATCCAAGATGCCGCAATCACGTTTTCATGAACGCCCACAGTGGACCAGTCCGTCTGTCCGTCGCTTGTGGTTACTAGTACTCGGGTGACCGCTTCGGTCCCGGCATCTGCGCCGAGAATGCGCACTTTGTAGTCGATCAGATGTAGATCGCCAAGGTCAGGGAACTGCTGTTGCACAGCGGCCCGCAAAGCCCGGTCAAGTGCGTTGACCGGGCCATTGCCCTCCGCAGTGGCGATAATCCGCTGACCTTCAGCATGCACCTTGACTGTGGCTTCAGACCTCACCTCGCCGTCTGGCATCTGCTCAACAATTGTCCGCCAAGACTCGACTTCGAATGTTCGTTCAAGCCCGGTCTCCGCTCGCAGGAGCAGCTCAAAAGAGGCGTCGGCCGCCTCAAAGGTCCAGCCACGATTCTCGAGCTCCTTGACCCTCTCGACAACTCTGGTGATGAGTTCGGGATCATCCTTCAGCTCGTAGCCAAGCTCGCGACCCTTCAACTCCACCGTGGCGCGACCGGCCATCTCCGTAACAAGCACGGCCTGGTCATTGCCAACCACTTCAGGATCAATGTGGTTGTACAGATCGGCATTCACCTTCAAGGCTGAAGCATGAAGGCCAGCCTTATGGGCAAAGGATGCCCACCCGGCATACGGCTGGTGGGTGTTTGGGGCAATGTTGGCAATTTCCGCGATTGCGTGCGAGACACGCACGGTCTCTCGCAGCGAACCTTCTGGCAAGCAGTCGATCCCCAATTTGAGTTGAAGGTTGGGAATCACGACGAACAGGTCGGCATTCCCGGTTCGCTCGCCGTATCCATTGGCAGTCACCTGAACATGTGTCACTCCGGCCTGAACTGCCGACACCGAATTCGCGATGGCACATCCTGTGTCGTCCTGGCAATGGATACCCAGCCGCACTCCCGATCGGCGTGCTACGTCGGCAACAATGTCCGCGATGCCCATGGGCAACATTCCACCGTTGGTGTCGCACAGGACTCCTACTGAGGCGCCCGCCTGGGCTGCCGCCTGCAGGAGGCGGACGCCGTATTCAGGATCCTGCTTGTATCCGTCGAAGAAATGCTCCATGTCGACGAATACCCGTCGTCCTTCTGCAACAAGGTAGGACACAGTGTCAGTGACCATGTCGACGTTCTCGTCCAAGGATGTCCGCAGTGCCTGCACCACATGCCGTACGTCGGATTTGGCAACTAGCGTCACCACTGGTGCTTCAGATTCCAGGAGCGCGCGCACCTGACCGTCATCCTGCACGCGAATACCGGCTTTTCTGGTGGCTCCGAAAGCGACCAATTCCGCATTCACCAACTGCAATTCCTTGCGAGCCACCTGGAAGAACTCGGTGTCCTTGGGCATTGCCCCAGGCCATCCGCCCTCGATGAATCCCACCCCGTACTCATCGAGTAATCGAGCCACTGCCAGCTTGTCGATCACCGAGTAGGAGATGCCTTCGCGCTGGGCGCCATCACGCAAAGTGGTGTCGTACACATGGAACGTATCTGGCCGAGTCATGGGGGGCCTTTCTGTCTGGATCGGCGGTTCTGGGAGGCAATGAAAAAGCCTTCCGTGGGAACGGAAGGCTGCGCGTCGAGATTTTCGACGCGCTAGGTAATGACGATGCCGAACACCCCTGAAATCTAGCAGATGTGATGGAGCCAGTTGTGCGGATCCTCGGCAACACCAGTCTGGATATCCAGCAATGCCTGACGGAGCTTCAGCGTAATTGGTCCAGTTGTTCCACCATTAATCTTCCAGCCGCCCGAGTTTCTGGACTTGACTTCCCCTACCGGGGTGATCACGGCGGCCGTGCCGCAGGCAAACACCTCAGTGATCTGTCCCTCCAGGCACCCTTGACGCCAGTCCTGCACGCTGATCCGCGCTTGAGTGGCCCGAATGCCGAGATCCTCCGCCACCTGGAGCAAGGAAGATCGGGTGATACCGGGCAGCAGCGATCCCGTGAGTTCTGGAGTCACAATCTGTGCCGAATCCCCAGATCCGAACACGAAGTACAGGTTCATACCTCCCATTTCCTCGATCCAGGTCCGCTCTGCGGCATCAAGCCACACCACCTGATCGCATCCGTGCTGGGCGGCCTCAGCCTGGGCAATCAGCGACGCAGCGTAGTTTCCCGCGCATTTCGCCTCACCTGTGCCACCAACTGCGGCGCGGACATACTCGTCTGACAGCCATACGGAGACTGGTTTGACCCCCTGAGGAAAATATGCACCCGCCGGCGAAGCGATGAGCAAGTATCGATATTCAGCCGCAGGTCGAACGCCCAGCCCGACCTCAGTTCCGAGCATGAATGGCCGCAGGTACAAGGACTTCTCCTGACCCGAGGGAACCCACGCCTGATCTTGTCGAACAAGGGCCTCTACTGAAGCCAGGAACAGCTCAATGGGCAGCTCAGCCATCGCCAAGCGCCTGGCCGATGCAGCAAATCGCTCCGCATTGGCGACAGGACGAAAGGTCTTGACCGATCCATCGGCGTGACGATATGCCTTCAGCCCTTCGAAAATGGCCTGGCCGTAGTGCATGAAATTGGTCGCTGGATCGAGCTGAATAGGGCCGTACGGGATGAGTTCGGCATCGTGCCATCCATGCTCGTGCGTCCACGTTGCGCTGACCATGTGATCGGTAAAGAAACGTCCAAATCCCGGATTAGCCAGAATTGCCTCACGCTCATCAGCGGAAGCCACTGCTTCGCTGGGATGCATGCGAATGTTCCACTCACGCACTTGGCTACTCATCCTGGCCACTCCCGATGATCGAAATACTTCTTCCTATTGCTGAGCATTCGCGCTGGCACCCAGTGCCAGCGCATCACCAATCTCGCTCGTGCTGCGGTTCGCCGATCCTCGCGATGCAAGGTCAGCCGCCACCGCCTGCTCCACCCAGCGCGCCGCATCAGTGGCACCGACATGATCGAGCAGCATGGACAGGCTCAAAACAGTCGCTGTGGGATCGGCCTTACCCTGACCAGCGATATCCGGTGCCGACCCGTGCACTGGCTCGAACATTGACGGATTGGCACGGCTCGGATCAATATTCCCGCTTGCCGCAAGTCCAATTCCACCGACGATTGCCGCTCCGATGTCCGTGAGAATATCTCCGAACAGGTTGTCAGTTACGACCACATCAAAACGTTCCGGGTTGGTCAGGAAGAACATGGCCGCAGCATCGACGTGACAATAATCCGTTGACACTCCCGGATATTCCTCGGCCACCTGGTGAAAAACCCGCTGCCAGGTGTCACCGGCGTGAACAAGCACGTTCGTCTTGTGGACCAAGGTCACCTTGTTCCTTCGGCGCGTTGCACGTTCGAAGGCATCGCGGATGATCCGCTCGGCACCGAAGGCCGTGTTCAAACTGACTTCAGTCGACACCTCGTGCTTGGTGCCCTTGCGCAGCACTCCGCCGGCCCCCACATACGGTCCCTCGGTTCCTTCGCGGCAGACCACGAAGTCAATGTCCTCAGGGGTCTTGCCCGCCAAGGGTCCAGTCACGCCCGGATACAGTCGCACCGGGCGCAGATTCACATGGTGATCCATGACAAAACGCAGGGGTAGCAGCACTCCGCGCTCCAGCACCCCGGACTTCACCGATGGATCACCGATCGCTCCGAGCAAGATAGCGTCATAGCCGCGGAGTTCGGAAATGACCGACTCAGGTAGCAGCTCGCCAGTGCTGGTGTAGCGGCGGGCACCCAGGTCGTACTCACCAGTGGTGACGGACAAGTCAGCCGACGGGGCTATGGCCATGAGCACTTTCATCGCTTCTGACACCACTTCGGTGCCGATTCCGTCGCCGGGGATCAGGGCCAGATTCAAGGTGCGAGACATGACCGCAACCTTAGCGATCTCGGTATTTGCCGCTCCTCGTGAGGCACCTTCGACCCACATCCACAGAAATAGGAGCGGACCTCGTCACGGCAGGGGTGACCAAAGCAGCCCTCGAGTTCACGTCTGACAAGTTGCCGATCGGAAGGGGCCGAGACCGCACTCGCCCAGGCAAGCGGCCCTGAGATCTGCAGCTACGGCTGCAGTTGGTGCCGCGCAGGCTGTGGCAACGTCACCGCCTGGGCTTCGGACCAGCGCCGGGATGCCGGTGGCTCCTGGATACCCGCGAACTTCGGTAGACACCACTGCGCAGTCCCCGTGCGGACTCTGTGGTGGACTCACGTTCTGGTAGATTGATGTCATCATGACGCACATGCGACTGCTGCTTCGCTGCCGCAACGGGGCCTAATCAACCGGCCTCCCCGTTGCGGGATTGGTCGTGCGCCGGTCTTCCCAGACCAATTCTCATCGGCAAGGAGCCCTCATGACGTTCAACAGGAGCGTTGGATACGAGATTCGCAACTCCCAGCAGCCTTCACCCATGCCATTCCATCGCTACAGCCCGTTCACCCCGATTGACCTACCCGATCGAACGTGGCCAAGTGCGCAGATCACAAGCGCTCCGCGCTGGTGTGCGGTGGACCTGCGCGATGGAAACCAGGCTCTCATCGATCCAATGACCCCCGCTCGGAAGCTGCGCATGTTCCAGTTGCTGGTGAGCATGGGTTACAAGGAGATCGAGGTTGGATTTCCATCAGCGTCGCAAACCGACTTCGACTTCGTTCGCATGCTGATCGAGGATGACTTGATCCCCGACGATGTCGTGGTCCAGGTACTCACTCAATCTCGCGAGCATTTGATCGAGCGTACGTTCGATGCCGTTCGGGGATCTAAGCAAGCCGTGGTGCACCTGTACAACTCGACATCTACTCTCCAACGCCGTGTGGTTTTTGGTCTCGATCGAGCCGGAATCGTGGATATTGCTGTGCACGGTGCCCAGCTGTGTCAGAAATTCGCTGATGAGATAGCGAATGACACTGATATTTACTTCGAATACTCACCTGAGTCGTACACGGGCACAGAGTTGGAATTCGCAGCTGAAGTCTGTGACGCAGTAACAGAGGTTTGGCAACCGACACCGGATCGAAAGGTCATCATCAACTTGCCGGCCACGGTGGAAATGGCCACGCCAAATGTATATGCCGATTCCATCGAGTGGATGGGACGTCACCTGAATCGCCGCGACTCATTGGTGATCTCACTGCATCCTCACAATGACCGCGGGACTGGTGTCGCTGCCGCGGAACTTGGCTATATGGCCGGGGCCGATCGGATCGAGGGGTGCTTGTTCGGGAACGGAGAGCGCACAGGAAATGTGTGCTTGGTGACCCTAGGCATGAACTTGTTCAGCCAGGGCATCGATCCACAGATCGACTTCCGGGACATCGATGAAATCCGACGGACGGTGGAGTACTGCAACCAGATCCCCGTCCATGAACGGCATCCATACGGTGGTGACTTGGTCTTCACGGCATTCTCGGGATCTCACCAGGACGCGATCAACAAGGGCCTACGCGTGATGGAGGCTGAGGCGAACGCCAGAGGTATCAGCATCGACGATCACCCCTGGGCTGTCCCCTACCTGCCCATTGATCCCAAGGACATCGGTCGCACCTACGAGGCGGTCATTCGTGTGAATTCGCAGTCTGGAAAGGGCGGCGTGGCCTACATCATGCGAACTGAGCACAAGTTGGAGTTACCTCGCCGTCTACAGATCGAGTTCTCACAGGTTATTCAGCGAGTGACCGATACCGAAGGTGGAGAAGTCAGTCCTGAGGAGATCTGGTCAGCCTTTTCTGGGGAGTACCTGCCTGATCCCACGGCGCCCTGGGGTCGCTTTGCCCTGAAGTCCGTTCGGCAGGATTCCCCCGCCGAAGGCGATACGACGGTCATGGTGGTGCTCGTTGATGCAGGAGTGGATCGGGATCTGGTCGGCACGGGCAATGGGCCCATTGCAGCCTTCTGCGATGCCCTAGCAGCAATCGACATCGATGTCCGCGTGCTCGATTACGCCGAGCACGCCATGAGCGCAGGTGGTGACGCGAAGGCCGCGTCGTACCTGGAATGCGCGGTCAATGGGCAGGTCCTTTGGGGGGTCGGTATCGATTCTTCGATCACCACCTCGTCGCTCAAGGCGATTGTCTCGGCGGTCAATCGGGCTACTCGCCCGTTCTGATTTCGCCGCATTCGAACAACGCTACGCGAACGGACTACGACACAGAGTCGTCGGCGTTCTCCACTGGGCTCGCCTCGAACTGGCTCAGGTACAAGGTCCGGTAGTAACCGCCCAGCGCGATCAGTTCATCATGTGTGCCCTGCTCAACGATGGTTCCTGATTTCATCACCAAGATGACGTCCGCATTGCGGATCGTGGAGAGCCGGTGTGCGATCACGAAACTCGTCCGACCGCGCCGAAGTTCGGCCATGGCCTTTTGGATCAGCACCTCCGTTCGGGTATCAACCGAGCTGGTTGCCTCATCCAGGATCAACACTGACGGATTGGCGAGAAAGGCCCGAGCAATCGTGAGCAGTTGACGCTCTCCAGCGGAGATGTTCTCCCCGAGCTCAGTCAATTTGGTGCTAAAGCCATCTGGAAGAGTGCGAATGAAGTGTTCGGCAAATGACGCACGTGCAGCTCCTTCGATATCCGCTGCGGTGGCATTATCCGCACCATAGGCAATGTTGTCGTAGATGGAGCCCTCAAAGAGCCATGTGTCCTGCAGCACCATTCCGAAGCAGTGGCGTACGTCTGCACGTGTTGCCGCCGTTGAGTCGATCCCATCGATGAGGATTCGACCCTCTTGCACCTCATAGAAGCGCATCAGTAGATTGACTAACGTCGTCTTACCGGCGCCAGTAGGCCCGACAATCGCCACCGTCTGCCCAGGAACAACCTGAAGATTCAAGTTCTCGATGAGCGGCTTGTCCTGCAGATATCGGAAGGACACATTCTCAAAACTGATTCGACCACTGACGTCGTTGAGTTTCTCGGCATGGAGTGGATCCGGGATTTCATCCTCGGCATCCAAGAGCTCGAACACCCGTTCAGCTGATGCAGCTCCCGACTGGAGCAAGTTCGCCACCGATGCGATCTGGTTGATCGGCATGGTGAACTGACGTGAGTACTGAATAAAGGCCTGGACATCTCCCAAGGACATGGAACCACTTGCCACGCGTAACCCACCGATGACGGCAATTGCGACGTAATTCAGGTTCGAGATGAGCATCAACGCCGGCTGGATGATCCCGGAAATAAATTGTGCGCGAAAGCTATGTTCCGCCATTTGCGCATTGGCATCGTCAAATTCCCGTATGGCGGCCTGGCGATGGCCGTAAACGCGTACGAGTTCGTGTCCGGAGAACATCTCCTCAACATGGCCATTGAGTTTGCCGGTCCATTTCCACTGGTCAACAAAGTGTGGTTTAGAACGCTTGGCGATCAGCATCGTTACCCCAAATGAAGCAGGGACGGTCAAGACCGAGATCAGGGCTAGTTGCCAGCTAATCCAAAGCATCATGCACAAAACACCAACGACTGTCAGCACTGCGGTTACCAACTGCGTCAGTGTCTGCTGCAGCGTCATCGAGATGTTGTCGATGTCGTTTGTCACCCGACTCAGCAGATCTCCCCGAGACGTGGCATCGAAATAGCTCAGCGGAAGTCGGCCGAGCTTGACATCTACCTCCGTGCGCAGCCGGTACATCGTGCGCTGGGTGACACCCGCCATCAGGTAGTTCTGTACCCAAGACAGTACCGATGCCGCGAAGTAGACCACGACTACCACGGCAAGGTCATGACCTAAGGCTGTGAAGTCCACTCCTTGCCCAGGCGTCAACGTCATCGCGGACAGCATGTCCGCTTGAGTGGTCAGCCCGGTGGACCGAAGCCGAGCGATGGCTTGTGCCTGGGTGACACCGGCAGGAATCCTTGACGAGATGATTCCTGAGAAGATGACGTTGGTGGCATTGCCGAGCAGCTTCGGTCCCAGAACAGTCAGGAAGACGCTAACGGCTCCAACAAGCAACACCACGATGGCCACAGCGCGCTCTGGCCTCAATCGGGGCGAAAATCGCTTCAGCGAGCCCCGGAAGTCCTTGGCCTTTTCCGCGCTTGGCACCATGCCAGCCATCGGGCCACGCGGACCCATGGGGCGTTCGTTCATGCGGACAGGGGGCGGACTGGACGTGGAACTGTGAGCGCTCGACTGATTGCTGGGAGTCATGACGCTGCCACCTCCGCCTGTGAGTCAGCGATCTCTCGATATGTCTGGCAATCGGCCAGTAGGGCCTCATGGGTGCCCACTCCCACGACCGCGCCGAAGTCCATGACCACGATCTGATCTGCATTCGTGATTGAACTGATGCGCTGGGCGACGATGATCACCGTCGCATCAGCGACATGTTGACGCAGGGCAGCGCGCAATCGAGAATCAGTTGCGTAGTCCAACGCTGAGAATGAGTCGTCGAAGATATAGATCGCAGGCTCACGCACCAATGCCCTGGCAATAGCCAGTCGCTGACGCTGGCCACCGGAGAAATTGGCCCCACCCTGGTCAACAGTCGATGCCAGTCCCTCAGGCAGCGCGCGCACGAAGTCTGCAGCCTGCGCAATCTCCAAGGCCCGCCACATCTGCGACTCGGTTGCTTCGGGTCGACCGAAACGCAGGTTCGAAGCGATCGTTCCGGAGAAGAGAAAGGCCTTTTGCGGGACGAGCCCAAAGTGCGACCAAAGTTCTTCCTGTGGCAACTGCCGAACATCCTGCCCCGCAATAAGCACCTGGCCAGCGGTTGCCTCCAGCAGCCTGGGCAGCAAATTGATCAATGTGGTCTTGCCCGAGCCCGTACCACCGATGATCGCATTCGTTGTCCCCGGTTCAAACGTCACGGAGATGGTGTGCAGCACCGGGTCCAGCGCTCCAGGGTACTGATACTGCACCGAACGTAACTCGACCCGCCCGGCGGACTCCCCTACCGGGCCGGCGGCGTGATCGACATCGGTAATCGACGGCGCTGTGTTGAGTACCTGATTGATGCGGTCTGAGGACGCTGCCGCCCGAGGCACCATCATGAGCGTCATAACGGCCATCATCACCGAAAACAGGATCTGAGCAATGTACGCAAGGAATGCCGTGAGGTTGCCGATGGGCATCGAGCCAGCCGCGACCAAGTGACCTCCGAACCACAGCACGGCCACCGATGACAGATTCATGATCAGCAGGAGCACCGGCAGGATAAGTGCGAATATGCGATTCACCTTCAAAGAGGTGTCCGTTAGGTCGTCATTGGCGATGTCGAAACGTGCCTCCTCGCTGTGCGTGCGATTGAAAGCACGCACGACTCGAATTCCAGTCAGGTTTTCGCGGAGTACTTGATTGACCCGGTCGATCTTGATCTGCATAACTTGAAAGAGCGGGATTGCCTTGACCACCATCCAGCCAATAACCAACAGCATCATTGGCACGATGACCACGAGCAGCAATGACAATTGTGCATCTTCGCGCACAGCCATCAGAATTGCGCCTACCGCCGTGATCGGCGCCAGAATCATCATGGTCAACCCGGTCATGACCAGTTGCTGAATCTGCTGCACATCATTGGTGTTTCGGGTGATAAGCGAAGGCACGCCAATCTCGTGCATCTGGGCAAGCGACAAGGACTGGACACGTCGAAAGACATCAGCTCGGATATCACGTCCCAAGCGCATCGACGTTCGGGCGCTGAAGTACACGGCGGTGATGGCCGAGATGCCCAAGATGAGGGAGATGCCCAACATGATCGCACCGGACTTCAGGATGTATCCGATATCACCAGTGATAACACCCTGGTTGATGATGTCGGCGTTGAGGTTCGGTAGGTACAGATTGCTCACCACTTGCACCAGCAAGAGAAACGAGATGAGCACCAGCACCCACTTGTGCGGCTTGAGGTACTGGATCAGCAGTGACGTCACACTGCAGCCTAACCGTCCGCGGAGTCCCTGCCTACGTTGTTCAGGAGCACCAAAGTTTCGCCTGCGGCTTACTGCACCAGGTCGACAGCGGCGCCGAATTGCGCTCCGACCTTCACGGCGATGGCCTCGGTCACCTCGGCAGGCACGGCTGAATCGACGGTCAGCACCACCAGCGCAGATCCTTGCCCATCCGGGCTCACCTGCATGCCTCCGATGTTGATGCCGGCAGCGCCGAGTTCCACGCCGATCGTCCCGACGACACCGGGTCTGTCGCTGTATCGCAGGAAGATCATGTGATCACTGATCTGCACGTCGACATCGGCTCCATCGACTTCAACGAGCTTGGCGATGTTGTGACGTCCGGCCACGGTTCCCGCAACAGAAATCGAGTCGCCGTTGTTGAGCGTCAGTCGAACACGAACTAGCGAACGATGATCGGGGCTGACCGAGTCCATGGTCAGGACCACATCGACCCCGCGCTGCTGAGCCAAAATCGGCGCGTTCACGAAGGACACCGGATCATTCACCAGGACCTGGAACACCCCCTTTAGGGCCGACAACTCCAGGACGCGCACGTCTTCAGAGGCAACCTCTCCAAGCACCTCAACTGACACCTGGACAACTGCATCGTTGGCCAGACCGCAGGCAATCGAGCCCAACTGCTCAGTCAATGGAAGCAAGGGCTTGACCGCATGAGCCAACTGTCCGCCCTGAACATTGACGGCGTCCGGAACGAGTTCTCCGGCAAGGGCAAGACGAACTGATCGCGCTACGGCGATTCCAGCCTTTTCCTGCGCTTCGTCAGTTGACGCCCCCAGATGCGGGGTAGCCACGACGTTCTCCAGGCCGAACAGCGGGGAGTCTGTACACGGCTCCTTGGAGAACACATCCAGGCCCGCTCCAGCGACCCGTCCTTCGACCATCGCCGTGAACAGCGCGGCTTCGTCCACAATCCCGCCGCGCGCGGCATTCACAATATGAACAGTTGGCTTCACTTTCCGAAGCGCATCTTCCCCGATCAGGCCCACGGTCTCAGGGGTCTTGGGTAGGTGGACGGTGATGAAATCCGCTTCGCGCAGCAGATCGTCCAGTGGCACCATGCGAACGCCCAACTGGGCAGCTCTGGCCGGCTGAACGTACGGGTCGTAGGCGATCAGTTTGACTCCGAACGCGGAAAGTCGCTGAGCCACGAGGATGCCGATACGGCCAAGGCCAACAACGCCGACGACCTTGTCGGCGACTTCAACACCGGTGTACTTCGAGCGCTTCCATTCGCCATTAGCCAGCGCAGCACTCGCAGGAACCACATTGCGGGCACTTGCCAGTAGAAGGG
>CAIKZY010000117.1 GCA_903832025.1 uncultured Actinomycetes bacterium | reverse complement strand
TCCACGTCGGGCACCTCGTTCATGACATCGAGGCGTCCATGGTCGACCTTGGTCCCGGCCTCGGCGTGACCTGGACTGACGTCGTCACTCGCGAGGATCAGAGCGTGTGGACACCGGAAGGCGGTCTGCGGCTCGTGCCCTTGAAGGTCGCCTACTCGACGACGGGACCACAGCACGTCGAGTTGCTCGAAGGCGTTGCTGGCACGCCGTGGTTTGCCGGTGATCTCCAGAACCTGCATCACGTCGGAGCGTGGGCGAACGTGCCCGCCGTCACCGAATCACTGCTCGCGGAGGGCTGGACGCTGGTGTGCAGCCAGGTCTCACCAGAGGAGGGCTTCGGTTCCTTCACCTACTTGCGATCACCGTCGGGCTTCCTCCTTGAACTCGTTGACGAGGCCAACGAGGAGCGGATGAACTGCTGGTTTGCCGGTGGGGTCCTGTCGTAGATGCTGAGTCATGACTGGTGCATCGACACTGCACTGAACACTTCCGGGCCGTCGACCAGTATGGCCAGATCATCGACGCTTATGTCTATCTCAGCCGCGAAGCGCTTCTTCAGCATCTCCCTGACTGCCCAGGGGAGTCGGTAGAGGTCGTCACCGACATGGCGCCGTCACTCGCCCGGGTCATCGACGGGCTCCTCCCGAGGGCGTTTCACCACACCGGGCAGTACGAGAACAACCGGTGCGAGGCAGACCACGGCCGCCTCAAATCCCGGCTGCGGCCATTGAGGGGCTTGAAGACGAACTAGACGGCGAGCGTCGTCATCGGGGGCCACGCGTTCGTCCGGAAGATCAGGCGAGGCCCCTACGAATTCGGAGTCGAAGTGTCGCCGGAGTTCCGGTTGGCGACCGCATTCGACGAACTACGATTGGCGATTTGATCGATACGGCCTCCACGAACGATCCCCCGCGTCCCGTCGGCGAAAAATGCCACAGAGCAGTTCGCTGCATGTTCCGGTGACTTGTGCGGCATCTCGCAGGGAACCGCAACGCTTGCGTCGTTCACCGTGACCGGGTTCGTACGAGAACCAACTCATCCCCGCCTGAACTCCAGACCTCAACGGGTAACCGAAACGATGGGCAGGTCACCGTGGAAACCAAACCCGCAGCAGGTCAGAGTGTCAACGCAACACTGCGCTGCCAACTCCGAACGGAGATCAGCTGCAATCCGGCACGGATATCACGAGTGCGCCGGCAGGGAGGCTATGTTGTCCACTGACACTCGCCTTGGCCGCAGCGAAGGTTTGGGTCGTCACCGACCTACGTCAGTCGCACACTGTCGGCTCCACCACTGGTGGTGTCTCTGACGCGACTCCGAGTGATAGGTTGAGGTACATGCCTTCCGCCCCAATCAAATCTTGGGTGCCTGTGTATTTGGCAATCGTTCTGGTCTGGGGCCTGAGTTTCCTGTTCGCCTCCCGGAGTTTGTCGTCGTTCACTCCGATCGGCGTCGCCTTCGGACGATGCGCTCTCGGCGCGACCACTTTGATGCTGGTGTGCTTGGTGTCGCGCACGCGGCTACCGCCACGCGCACTATGGCCCCGATTGGCCATCTATGCCTTGCTCATCGCCGTCGGTCCCGCGTTCCTCCTTGGCGTCGCTGTCTCGCACACGACGACGTCACTGGCCGCAATCGCCGGCAGCACGGTCGCGATCTGGGTGCTTCTCGTCAATCTGCTGTTCTTCCCCGAGCAGCGTCCATCGGCTTCGCGCGTTGCGGGGATCTTCCTAGGCTTCCTGGGCATCCTCATCGTGATCGGCGTATGGAACGGAGTCGGCTCAGGAACCGCGATCGGCATAGGAGCTCAACTCGGTGGCGCGATCCTGTACGCGTTCTCCCTGCCGTACGCCCACCGCTATCTGACCGGCGGCCCGACCGCGGCGAGCGTGTCCCCGATCGCCTTG
>CAIKZY010000116.1 GCA_903832025.1 uncultured Actinomycetes bacterium | reverse complement strand
GCTCCTTTGGCCGCTCGGACACGCCACCGCGGGCAAGGCTACAAGCAGAAGGTGGGGTGGACCGAATCGGTCCACCCCACCTGGGAAGCGCGGAGGATAGGGGATTTGAACCCCTGAGGGGTTTCCCCCAACCCGCTTTCCAAGCGAGCGCCATAGGCCACTAGGCGAATCCTCCGTGGAGGAGGCTACAAGTGAGGCCCGCTGTTCGACTAATCGCCTGCCACGTACCCTTATCTCGACCCCTCGCGCGGCGTCATCATGCTGAACCCCCCCAGGGCCGGAAGGCAGCAAGGGTAAGCAGGCTCTGTCGGGTGCGCGGGGGGTCCCCTTATGGTTGCAGTGTGTCCATGGCCCTGTATCGCACCTACCGCCCAGCTCGCCTGGATGAGGTCGTGGGCCAGGAGCATGTCACCGGCCCGCTCCGGCGGGCATTGGAGACCGATCGCGTTCATCACGCATACCTGTTCTCCGGCCCGCGCGGCTGCGGCAAGACCTCCACTGCCCGCATCCTGGCTCGAAGCCTGAACTGCGCGGAAGGTCCCACGCCCGATCCGTGCGGGCAGTGCCAGAGCTGTCTGGACTTGGCGCCAAATGGCGCTGGTTCCATTGACGTGATCGAACTGGACGCCGCCAGCCATGGTCGGGTCGAGGACACCCGTGATCTGCGTGAACGTGCGATGTTCGCCCCTGCCGCATCGCGATACAAGATCTACATCATTGATGAAGCGCACATGGTGTCCAATGCGGGCTTCAATGCGCTGCTGAAGTTGGTCGAGGAGCCACCGGAGCACGTTCGGTTCATCTTCGCGACCACAGAAGCGGACAAGGTGCTTCCCACCATCCGCTCGCGCACGCACAACTACACCTTCCGCCTGGTGTCCTCCCGCACGCTGCAAAGTCACCTGGCCGCAGTGTGCGATGCCGAGGAGGTTCCGGCTGAGCCGGCTGCCCTTGCATTGATCGCACGTGCAGGTGCGGGAAGCGTTCGTGACTCCTTGTCCATCCTGGGACAGGTCATCGCCGGTTGCGGCCCCGATGGAGTCACGTACCAGCAGGCAGTCGATCAGCTGGGGCTGACCGATGTCGCACTGCTCGATGCCACGGTCAGCGCATTGGCTGCAGGCGATGGCGCGCAGCTGTTCACACTGGTGGACCAGGTGATGGAAGCCGGGCATGACCCGCGCCGATTCGTCACAGATCTCCTGGAGCGGTTGCGGAACCTCATCGTGCTGCAGCATGTTCCCGGTGCGGCCGCAATGGGCCTGATCGATGCTCCGGAAGACCAGATCGCCACCCAGGTCGAGCAGGCAGCGTCGTTCGGTGGCGCTGAACTGGCACGCGCAGCCGATGTGGTCAGTGCCGGACTGTCCGATCTCAAGGGGGCAACGGCGCCGCGACTGATGATGGAGTTGATGGCCGGCAAGCTGCTGCTGCCCGCAACGGACCTTGATGCCGGCGGACTGCGCACCCGCATGGATCAACTGGAGCGCAAATTCGCCGCCGGATCGGTGGTGCACTCCGGTGCAGCAGCACCAGGAGTGCCTCCAGCGGCGCACAGCGCACCGCCCAAGCTCAGTTCGGTGGCACCCAGCACGGCGCAGTCGGCATCAGACACAGTCGCCGCGGATCAGCCAACGCACCCTGCGCCCGCGAAAGCACAGGAATCGCAACCCGTGGACTCCGGTGTCAGCGTTTCCCCCACGATCGCTGCCACGCCATCGGCTGCTGCGGTTGATCCCTCGTCGAGCAATCCATCACGGCCGCCGGCCAAGCCGGGGACAAAGGCCGCAGCCTCGGTCCAGGCGGGCCAGCCAGCTCAGCCGGCATCTGGCGCGGCAACGGTCCCCCTGGCACAGGTGCAGTCGATGTGGCCTGCGGTGCTGGAGGCAACCAAGTCCTACTCCAAGGTCGCATGGATGGTGTTCGCCGATTCAGTCCCGCTGTCCACTGACAATGCCGTCCTGGCCGTTGCGGTGGCCGATGCCAGCAAGATCAACAACATCAAGTCCAGTGGGCATGATGAACGACTTCGTCAATCGGTCCTGGATGTC
Organism: uncultured Actinomycetes bacterium; assembly: GCA_903832025.1. GTDB lineage: Bacteria > Actinomycetota > Actinomycetes > S36-B12 > S36-B12 > CAIKZY01. Next base: position 10,668 of record CAIKZY010000116.1, on the reverse strand, counting down.
CTTGGCGTCGACGTGCGCGTGGACGTGGTCCTTGCACCAGACGCGGTGGCAGCACGGCCGACTGCGGTCGATGTCCAGGCCGGCGCGCCGATGGCCGCGAGTGCGGCCGAACGGTCCATCGAGCCCGATGCCCCCAGCCCCGATGATGCCGATATTGATGATGCCACCGGTGTCGAGCTGATCCTGCGCGAGCTCGGCGGCACCCAGATCGGTGAGATCGAGCACTGATGTACGAAGGCATCGTTCAAGACCTGATCGACGAACTCGGTCGACTTCCTGGGGTCGGCCCCAAGAGCGCCCAGCGCATCGCCTTTCACATCCTTGCTGCCGACCCTGTCGATGTCCTGCGCCTGGCGGACACGCTGCGCCAGGTCAAGGATCAGGTGCGCTTCTGCGAGGTCTGCGGCAATGTCGCCCAGGAGCAGCAGTGCCGAATCTGCCGTGACCCGCGGCGGGATGTGAGCATCCTGTGCGTGGTGGAGGAACCCAAGGATGTTGTCGCGATCGAGAAAACACGGGAGTTCCGGGGCAAGTACCACGTACTGGGCGGGGCAATTAGCCCGATCGACGGCATCGGACCCGATGACCTTCGGATTCGCGAGCTCATGGCACGACTTGCCGATACCACCGTCACCGAGGTCATCCTGGCCACCGATCCGAACCTAGAGGGCGAGGCAACGGCGACATACCTTGCCCGACTGATTGCCCCCATGGGCCTGACCGTGTCGCGGCTGGCCAGTGGATTGCCGGTGGGCGGGGACCTGGAATATGCCGACGAGGTAACCCTGGGTCGGGCATTTGCCGGGCGGCGTGCGCTGTCGTAGCCAATTTTCGGTGACACGGGCGCATCAATAGAATTGTCGATCGTGGCTTTAATCGTCCAAAAGTACGGCGGCTCCTCGGTAGCAAACGCGGAGAGTGTCAAGCGCGTTGCCCGGCGCATCGTGGATACCAAGCGGGCAGGCAACCAGGTCGTGGTGGTCGTCTCGGCCATGGGTGACACCACGGACGAGCTGCTGGACCTGGCCGAACAGGTCTCTCCCGAGCCGCCCACGCGCGAGCTGGACATGCTCCTGACCGCCGGTGAGCGCATATCCATGTCCCTGGTGGCCATGGCGATCGCGGACCTCGGCGAGGACGGTCGGTCCTACACCGGTTCCCAGGCCGGGCTCATCACCGACGCAGCCCATGGATCGGCGCGCATCATCGACGTGACGCCAGGACGCATCCGGGAGGCACTGGATGCCGGAGCGATCCCGATCGTTGCCGGCTTCCAGGGCGTTGCGCACGACACCAAGGACGTGACCACCTTGGGACGCGGCGGTTCGGATACCACTGCGGTCGCCCTGGCCGCAGCGCTGCAGGCTTCGGTGTGCGAGATCTACACCGATGTCGACGGCGTGTTCAGTGCCGACCCGCGCGTTGTCTCCGCCGCACGCAAGGTTCCCTTCATCACCTATGAGGAGATGCTGGAACTGGCAGCGGTCGGTGCGAAGGTCTTGCACCTTCGATGCGTTGAGTACGCCCGACGATTTGACCTGCCCATCCACGTTCGCTCATCGTTCTCCAGCCACGAGGGCACGTTCGTGATGTCACCGGCCGCAATCGCTGCGGCCATTGCCGAAGGAAGAGCCATGGAGCAACCGATCATTTCCGGTGTCGCTGCTGACGTGAACGATGCCAAGATCACCGTGGTCGGAGTCCCTGATCGCCCGGGGCAGGCTGCGGCGATCTTTGGTGCATTGGCCGACGCCGGAGTGAATATCGACATGATCGTGCAGAACGTGTCGGCAGCGGCGACCGGGCGAACGGATGTGACCTTCACCTGTCCTGCCGGATCGGCGGCCAAGGCGCTGAAGTCCTTACAGGGCAAGCACGAGTCAATCGAGTTCCAGGAACTGCTGGTCGACGACCAAATTGCCAAGGTCTCCTTGGTCGGCGCGGGGATGCGCTCGCACCCGGGGGTGTCGGCGACCTTCTTTGCCGCCTTGGCCGAGGCCGGCATCAACGTGGAGATGATCTCCACCTCAGAGATTCGTATCTCCGTGGTGACGCGCGTGGACGATGCCAGCACGGCGGTGGTGGCATTGCACACCGCATTCGGCCTGGATGCCGATGGGCAGGCAGTGGTCTACGGCGGTACGGGCCGATGACCGCTCCGGTGATCGCCATCGTCGGAGCGACCGGCCAAGTCGGCGCGGTCATGCGTGCGCTGCTGGTCGAGCGCGCGTTTTCGTACTCCACGATTCGCATGTTCGCCTCAGCTCGCTCTGCCGGCTCGGTGATCGAGTTCGATGGCCAGCAGATCGTGGTCGAGGATGCCCAGACCGCCGATGTGTCGGGCATTGACATCGCGCTGTTCTCCGCCGCCGGCGCCACCAGCAAGGCGCAGGCACCGCGATTTGCCGCGGCCGGTGCCATCGTGATCGATAACTCCTCTGCCTGGCGCATGGATCCGCAGGTTCCGCTGATTGTCAGTGAGGTCAATGGCGACCAGATTTCCCAGGCGAGCAAGGGCATCATCGCAAACCCGAACTGCACCACGATGGCAGCGATGCCGGTCCTGAAGCCGTTGCATGATGCGGCGGGACTGACTCGGCTGATCGTGTCCAGCTACCAGGCAGTGTCCGGATCCGGCCTTGCCGGTGTGGCAGAACTTGAGGAGCAAGTCCGGGCCGCAGTGACCCAGGACATCGCGGCACTGACCCATGATGGGTCGGCGGTGAGCTTTCCGGCACCGAACAAATACGTCGCGCCCATCGCCTTCGACGTGATCGCCTTCGCCGGCGCCCTTGCCGCAGATGGCTCCTTGGAGACCGACGAAGAGCAGAAACTGCGCAACGAATCCCGCAAGATCCTCGGCATTCCTGATCTGGCGGTGTCCGGTACGTGCGTGCGCGTGCCGGTCTTCACCGGACACTCCCTGGCCATCAATGCTGAGTTCGCACATCCCATCAGCCCTGAGCAGGCGACCGCACTGCTGGCTGCGGCGCCGGGAGTGGAACTGGTCGCGGTGCCTACGCCGCTTCAGGCAGCAGGTGCCGATCCGTCACTGGTGGGTCGCATTCGCGTTGACCAGTCCGTTCCCGGCGGCCGTGGACTGGCGTTATTCATCAGTAATGACAACCTGCGCAAGGGCGCTGCGTTGAATGCCGTGCAGATCGCCGAACTGGTCGCCGCTGCGCGCTGACGGTAACCACGCCTCAACTGTTGCGCCAGTGGTACCTGCCCCGCTCGTGGTCTGCCACCTGCGGCCTGTTCTGAGGCTGGTCCGTGGCACAAGCTGGTCGCTACCGCCGTGCGTTCTCAGGCCAGCCGTGGAACGTCAAACCCGAAGGCTCGGTAGTCGTCGGCGTATGCCGTTGCGACCTGCTCCAGCAATGCCGGTGTGTAGTGCTCGGCGAGCTTGGTCGAGGCCCCGGTGGAGAATTTGCAGAAGAACTGCTCCTGCAGGTCCGCCACGCCGGTCAGCTGAGCGATCAGGGGCCATGACCGATCCAGATCGCTCAGCGGGATGATCGCGTGGTACTTCACGAACTCAAACCCAATGTGATCCACCTGCCGCCGCCAGTGGGGATCCTGCTGGCGACTGGGTAGCGAGCACACCACGTCGACGAAATCGGGGAAGCTGATGTCAGCGGGTGAGCGTGGTGCTCGCCCCTGTGCGGTGAGGATGTCGAAGATCGGTGTCGCCTGCACCAGTCCTTGCCGGATCTTCTCCAAGTAGCCGCTGAGCAGCCTCGAGGCGGGCTCGCGAACGACCGTGAAGCGCTTGAACTTGCGCGAGGTGAACACCTCTTCCAGATCGTCGTTGGACAACTGGTACGGCTTGACGAACGGGGTCACCAGCGACCGGTCATGCGGATGGGCACGAACCTGTTCCACCAGCGGCGGATTCATCCGTGATGCCTCCATGCCGCCGAGCGTGGATTTCATGGTTCCGCAGCCGGCCTTGGGCACCTCCACGTAGAGGTATTTGTTCACCAGGGAGATATGGGTGTGGGTATTGACTGATTTCCAGCCCATGGAAGCCACGTACTTGCCGGTGGCCTTGCCCAGGACGGCAGGGGTGGGTCGGCGATCAGGCACGCTCATGGGATCTCCCTCGTGAATAGTCGGGGGCCGCGTGCGCGGCCCCCGACCAGCGTCGGGGTGGCGGGATTCGAACCCACGACCTCTTCGTCCCGAACGAAGCGCGCTACCAAGCTGCGCTACACCCCGAAGGCCTCAGGAGTCTAGCCCAGAGGCGGGTGGTCACGAACCGGCGGTAAGGGTGAGCAGCGTGGCTTCCGGCGGGCATGCAAAGCGCACCGGTGCGTACACGCTGGTGCCCAGTCCGGCTGATACGTGCAGTGCGCTGTCCCCATGACGAGACAGTCCCTTGGCTCGGGCACGATCGATGTCGCAATTGGTGACCAAGGCGCCAAAGCCGGGAACGGCAAGCTGCCCACCATGGGTATGCCCGGCCAGGATGAGATCTGCTCCATCTGCAGCCATCGCGTCCAGGACGCGCAGATAGGGCGCGTGGGTGATGCCCAGGCGAAGGTCAGCGTTGGCATCGAAGGCACCGGCGACGGCGCCATAGTCGTCCCGGGCGATATGCGGGTCGTCAACGCCTCGGACATCGATGCGTCGTCCATCCACGGTTAATGCCGATCGCCGGTTGGACAGGTCCTGCCAGCCGGCGGCTGTGAGTCCATGCACCAGTTGACCCCAGTCCAGCATGGCGCGCTTGGGCGCCAACTGCGACGGGCCTGCGATGTACTTCATCGGATTCAGCGGCCGTGGCGCGTAGTAGTCGTTGCTGCCGAGCACGAACGCCCCGGGCAGATGCATCAGCGGTGCCACGGTGTTCAGTGCGACCGGAATCGCATCGACGTGGGACAGGAAGTCTCCGGTGAAGATCACCGCATGCGGATGCAGCTGCGCCAATTGGGCAACCCATGCTTGCTTGGCTGCCTGCCCGGGCACCATGTGCAGGTCGGACACATGCAGGATGCGCAGCTCGCGCTGTCCGGCATTCAGGATGGGCAGGTTCTGGCGGCGAAGGCGAAAGCTCGATGCCTCCCAGTGGGCGTAGAGCACCGCTGAGGCCCCCAGCGCGAGCGCCGCGGCACCGAGCCGTGCTGCAGTGCGAAGTCCGCTTGCCATGACGGCATCGTCCCATGCAGGTGCGAGAATGCAGAAATGTCCTCACTCAAAGCACAACTGCAAGCTGATCTCACTGCCGCCATGAAGGGCCGCGATGAGCTCACGGCCGCAACGCTTCGGATGGCGTTGTCGGCGATCACTACGGAGGAGGTCGCCGGAAAGGCCGCGCGTGAGTTGTCCGATGAGGATGTGGTCGCGGTGCTGGGCAAGGAGGCCAAGAAGCGTCGCGAATCCGCTGAGGCGTACGACGCAGCCGCGCGACCGGAGCTGGCAGATCGCGAGCGTGCTGAGCTTGGCGTGCTGGATCGCTACTTGCCTGAGCCATTGACGCCCGAGCAGATCGAACTGATCGTGACTGCGGCAGTGGCCCACGCGCAGGTCAGCGGACCGCAGGGCATGGGTGCTGTCATGAAGCTGGTAACCCCGCAGGTCAGGGGTCGCGCCGATGGCGGTGCGGTTGCGGCCGCAGTCCGCGCGGCGCTGGGAAGCTAGGTCTCAACCCGCCTGATTCGGCGCACCATCCACCGGTGCCGGATTCGCTGCCGGTGCCCCAGGTGTGGTCTGGGTCGTGGTGGGAGTCGCGGGAGCGGTTTGCTGCGGATTGCTGAAGACAAATGGCGCCGGGGACGACGTGGGCTTGGGCGCTGCCGATGACTGACCGGTCCACACCCCGCGCTGAGCGGTGAGGCCGAACGAGGATTGCAGATCAAAGGCGGCGGGCATGGTGCCTTGCAGCGCGCCGACCATCGCCTGTTTCCAGATGGGCCCGGGCAGCGTGGAGCCGAACACCTGCGCGTAATACTTGCCGTTGATCGTGACGTCCTTCATGGGAAATCCATAGCCGCCGCGCGGATCGCCCACCCACACCGAAGCGGCCAGATCCGGGGTGAAGCCGTCGAACCACACCGCGGCGGAGTCGTTGGTTGTGCCGGTCTTGCCTGCTGCCGGACGATCCGGGAGCGACATGGGTGCACCGGTGCGTCCGCCGATCGGTCCGTCGATGACCCCGGTCAGCAGTGCGGTCACTGAGTCGGCAACATCACGGGTGATCACTTGCTTGCAGCTGACCGGGGGAATGGCCACGGGCTTTCCCTCACGGTTGATCATCTGCAAGATCGCGCGAGGCGCGCAGTACGAGCCGTGATTGGCGAATGTGGCATATGCCTCGGCCATTTGCAGTGGCGTGACCTCCTGGGTGCCCAGGGTGAAGGACGGCACGCGCTCCAACGGCTTGCCATTGCCGCGATAGACGCCCATCGATTCGGCGATGTCAGCCGGAGCGCAAATACCGGTCATCTGCTCCAGTCCCATGAAGTACGTATTGATGGAATACGCGGTTCCGGTTCGCATGTCGAACGTTCCGGCACCGGTGGAGTTGTGCACGGTGAGCGGCGGGAAGGGAGTGTGCGTGGTGCAGTTCACGAATCCGGTGAAGGTGTTCGGGTTGGGTGAGTAGATCGTGGTGGACGGCGGCAGGCCCTGCTGCAATGCGGCAGCAAGGGTGAAGACCTTGAAGGTTGAACCGGCCTGCATGCCGATCGTGCCGCCGTTGGCTCGATTGACGTTGTAGTTATATGTGGTGTTGCCGATTCCGGACAATCCCCAGTTGCGGTTCTGGGCCATGGCGACGATGTCACCGGTTCCTGGTTGCACCATGGTGATCGCCGCAGCCCGTTGGCTGGGATCGTCGATGGGAATCGCGGCAGTGACCGCGGTGGTGGCTGCAGTCTGTGCCTGTGGCTGCATGGTGGTGCGGATGGTGTAGCCGCCCATGCGCAAGAAGGCATTGCGCTGATCCTGCGTGGCACCGAAGATCGGATCGGTGGCGATGGTGTGCAGGACGTACTGGCAGAAGTAGGGATTGGTCGTGCTGGTGCATCCCGACGCATGCAACTGGGTGGCGTTGAGTTCTGCCCACATGGGAATGGCGATCGCTCCCTGCGCCTGGGCCGGGGTGATGTAGCCCTGACTTGCCATCTTGCGCAGGACCACGTCACGACGATGCTGGGATGCCTGTGGATGCAGGAGTGGATCGAACCCGGTTGGCTGCTGGACGATCCCTGCCAACGTGGCCGCCTGCGCCAGGCTCATGTCCTTGGCCGGGATGCCGAAGTACCGTTGGGATGCGGCCTCCACGCCGTAGGCCCCTGCGCCGAAGTACGCGATGTTGAGGTACTTGTCCAGGATCTGGCCCTTGGAGTACTTGTTCTCCAAGGCCAGAGCCAAGCGAATCTCCCGCAGCTTTCGCGTTGCCGAATGACCGCGCGCTGCGGCCACCTGATCGGCGTTGATCGCTGCGTTGACCAGGACGTTCTTGACGTATTGCATGGTCAGTGTCGAGGCGCCTTCGGTCACCGCTCCAGACGATGAGTTGGTCGCCAATGCCCGCAGCAGGCCACGGACATCGACTCCATGATGCTCCAGGAACCGGGAGTCCTCCACGGAGACGATGGCCTCGCGCATGATGGGCGGTATCGCGGCCAGGGGAACCTCGATCCGGTCCTGGCCGGAGATCTGGGCCAGGACCGACCCATCGGCATACAAGATGGTGGTTTGCTGCGGAAGCGGTGCGGCATCCAATGACGCGGGCAAGGCCTCGAAATTGTTGACTGCGCTGGTGACCATGACCGCAGCACCCCCGACGAATGGCAGCGCGGCCAGGGTCGCCACCACCCCGGTCAGGGCAGCCAATGCCACGAACACCACCACGGCCCGGCGCACGATGGCCGGTCGATGTGGGGGTCGGTTCGCAGTGCTCATTGCTGGCACTGTAAGTCGGATTTCGGTCATTGCGAAGGCTTCTTGGAGTGTCCGAAATGGGTAGACTCGTCATTCATTGAGAACATAGTATTAAAGAACTATGAAGAAATAGTCAGAAATACCCTGTCCCTGACCGCTGAACCCGCGTAGCGTCCCCGCGACACGGACACTTCGGGCCTCACCGCCCGCACTGACGAGGAGTGGAACCACCGAATGTCGCTTGACACCGTCTGGGCCGCCGAGGCCGCTTGCCGCACCGCAGATCCCGACACGCTGTTCGTCCAAGGAGCCGCGCAGAATCGAGCCAAAGCCATCTGCCTGGGCTGCGCCGTGCGCACCGATTGCCTGGCTGATGCACTGGACAACCGCGTGGAATTCGGCGTGTGGGGCGGCATGACCGAGCGTGAGCGTCGGGCGCTGCTCCGCCGCCGCCCGAACGTCAGCTCCTGGCGCGTGCTCCTGCAGGATGCGCAGGATGAATTCGAGCGCCAGTCAATCCTGACCGGTCGCATCGGCGCAGTTTCCTAAGCGCACACCTCATTCGGCAGTCAGGCATCAGGAAGTCCAACCCGGCTTCGCGGCGTGCACCATTCATTGGCGATGAGGCCGGCTACCGGTGGCTGACTGCTCAGTCGGAGCCACTGGCAAGCATGCGGCCGACGTCCGCCAGACCGGCGATGTCGTGAATGTCCTGCGCCCGCGCCGGCACTGCTGTGACCGCAACGCCCGGATGCGCAGCGACGAATCGTTCTGCCAGATGGCGTTGGCGTGTTGCGGTGTCCATGATCGCGGCGTGGATCGTGAGCATCTCCGAGAGCAGGAACTGCGCATCATCGCCGGGGTCCAGTGACTCAGCCACCATGCGTGCCCGCTCTGCCCCCAGTTCGCCGGCATCGACCTGCTGGACGCGATTGAGCACCAGCCCGGCCAAGGGCATGTGATCTGCCTTGAGTCGTTCGACGAAGTACGCCGCTTCGCGCAGTGCGTCAGGCTCAGGAGCCGCGATGACCACGAATGCGGTCGATGGCTCCTTCAGCAGGGCGTAGGTCGCATCGGCACGCTGGCGAAATCCGCCGAACGTGGAATCGATTGCCGTGATGAATGTCCCGACATCGGTAAGCAGGCTGGCTCCCAGAATCTTGTCCAGCACCGAGGTAAACAGGCCGAAGCCCATGGCCGCCAGTTTGCCCAGCGCTCTGCCACCGGAGCGCGCAGGCGCCGTCAGGATCCTGATGAATCGGCCGTCCAGGAACGAGCCGAGTCGCGCCGGTGCATCCAGGAAATCCAAGGCATTGCGCGACGGTGGAGTGTCGACCACGATCAGGTCCCACGTGCCGTCGGCACGTGCCTGCTCGGACAGTTGACCCAGTTTCTCCATCGCCATGTACTCCTGCGTGCCGGCGAATGAACTGGACAATGCCTGGTAGAACGGATTGGCCAGGATCTGCGCGGCACGTTCGGGATCGGCATGGGATTCCACGACTTCATCGAAGGTCCGCTTCATGTCCAGCATCATCGCTGACAGCGTGCCGCTGCTGGAAAATTCCACCTCGGTGACCGGACGCGAATTGTTGTCCAATTGCGACAGGCCAAGCGACTGCGCCAGCCGCTTGGCCGGGTCAATGGTGAGCACGCACACCTTGCGGCCATGAACGCTGGCAGCGCGCAGTCCCAGCGCCGCGGCAGTGGTCGTCTTGCCCACACCACCGGCACCGGTGCACACCAGCACCCGAATCCGCCGATCGCCGAGCAGAGCATCGATGTCCAGGTGGGGTGCTCCCTGTGGTGTTCCCTGCATCACAGGCCCTGGGCCTTCAGGAGTGCGGAAAGTTCGTATAACGCCCCGAGGTCGATGCCCGCGGCAATCAGCGGCAGTTCGGCGGTGTTCCTGCCAATCTGGGCAATCCGCATCCGCTCGGCACGTTCGATTTGCACACGCTGGGCATACTGGCCGGTCTCGGCCAGCAGGGGAGCAGCCAGATCCGCAGCCAGGCCGGCGGCCGACAAGACCGATGCCAATGGTCGGGCATCGATCGAGCCGGAAGCGGCGGCATCAACTTGCTCGGCAGTCAGCATCGACTGACGCGTCATGTTGATGATGACCGAACCGATCGGCAGGTCATGGTCTGCGAGTTCCTGCAGCCCATCGATCGTCTCCTGCACGGGCATCTCCTCCAGCAGCGTCACCAGGTGCACTGCCGTGCGCGGCGACGCGATCACGCTCATCACTAGATCGGCGTGATTCTTGATTGGCCCGACCTTGGCAAGTCCCGACATCTCGGAGTTGACGCTCAGGAATTTCGAAATGCGTCCAGTGGGCGGGGCATCCATCACGATCGCGTCGTAGGCATTGGGGTCTGATCGGTCGATACGTCGCACCAGCTCACAGGCCTTGCCGGTCAGCAGCACGTCCCGAAGGCCAGGGGCCACGGTCGTCGCGAAATCCACGGCGCCCATCTTCTTCAGGGCCGCTCCGGCCCGACGCAGGTTGTAGAACTGCTCCAGATAGTCCAGGAGCGCCTCCTGCGGGTCAACGGCCAATGCCCAGACCTCACCGCCATCGGGTGCCGCGGCGACCTTGAGCTCTCGATAGGGCAGGGGCGCAGTGTCGAAGATCTGCGCGATGCCCTGCCGGTTCTCGACCTCCATGAGCAGCACCTTGTTGCCCCCTGACGCCAGCGACAGGGCCAATGCAGCCGCAACGGTGGTCTTGCCCACGCCGCCCTTGCCCGACACCACATGCAAGCGCACGCCTGG
>CAIKZY010000115.1 GCA_903832025.1 uncultured Actinomycetes bacterium | reverse complement strand
CGAGCCGAACACGGTCTGTGCCATGTTGGCCCTCGTGCCTGAACCGTAGTCTGAGCGAAGCCAATCAGTCCCTGCTATTGATGACGGGCGGGCGACAATTGCTCGAACAGGGTGTATGTTCGCGCACAGACCGGTGTGCGTGCCAGGAGTCTTCTTGGAGCCGTTCACGGCGCTGAGGTCAGGACGATCGCATTCGGCAATTCCTGCCTGCTCGGGGCGTTGCTGCCTGGCTGGGTAGGCTGTGTGGGCCATGAGTGAACCACACAAGAGCCAAGCCGATGCCATCGCCGTTGATGCCAAGGGCTATGACGTGCAAGCGATTCAGGAGCGCTGGCTTCCCGTCTGGGATCGGTTAGCACCATTCGCGTCCGGGCGACCGGACGATCCTCGGCCAAAGAAGTACGTCCTTGACATGTTTCCGTACCCTTCCGGAGACCTACACATGGGACATGCGGAGGCATATGCGCTGGGGGATGTGATCGCCCGGTACTGGGTGCAGCAGGGCTACAACGTGATGCATCCCATCGGATGGGATGCCTTCGGCTTGCCGGCAGAGAATGCGGCGATCAAGCGCGGAGCCGCTCCGGCAGCTTGGACCTACGAGAACATCGAGCAGCAGAAGTCATCGATGCGCCGGTACGCCTGCTCGTTCGACTGGGATCGGGTGATGAACACCTGTGATCCGGAGTATTACCGCTGGAACCAATGGTTCTTCCTGCAGATGTACAAGCGCGGCCTTGCCTATCGCAAGGACTCGGCGGTGAACTGGTGCCCGACTTGCCAAACTGTCCTGGCAAACGAGCAAGTCGTCGGGGGACTGTGCGAGCGGTGCGACTCGGTCGTCACCAAGAAGAAGTTGACGCAGTGGTACCTGCGCATCACAGACTACGCCGACCGCCTGCTGGACGACATGCAGCAGTTGGAAGGCAACTGGCCGGACAAGGTGCTGCTGATGCAGCGCAACTGGATCGGCAAATCCACCGGTGCCGAAGTCCAGTTTGCGGTCAGCGGCCGTGCGGAGCCGGTAACGGTCTACACCACTCGCCCCGACACGCTGTTCGGGGCGACATTCTTCGTCGTCGCCGCGGACTCCGACCTCGCCGCAGAACTGGCCGCAGGGACTCCTGCAGAAGCAGATTTCGCGGCCTACCTGGATACGGTGAAGCAATTCAGCGAGATGGACCGCTTGGACTCAAGCCGAGACAAGTCCGGTGTGTTCTTGCATCGGTATGCCACCAATCCCGTCAATGGCGAGCAATTGCCAATCTGGGCCTCCGACTACGTCCTGGCCGATTACGGCACCGGCGCAATCATGGCTGTGCCGGCTCACGATCAGCGTGACCTGGATTTTGCCCGCGCATTCGATCTGCCGGTTCGGATGGTTGTCGAGGGCGGGGAGGATCCGCTGCTGACCGGTGTGGCAACCGCAGATGACGGGCCGCATATCAACTCAGGTGAGTTGAATGGGTTGGACAAGGCCGATGCCATCGCGGCGATCTTAGAGATCCTGGCCGAACGCGGGACTGGCAAGGCCGCGACGAACTATCGCCTTCGCGACTGGCTTATCTCGCGCCAGCGCTACTGGGGAACTCCCATCCCGATTATTCACTGCGCCACGTGCGGCGAAGTGCCGGTCCCGGAGGATCAGCTTCCGGTGGTTCTACCGCCGGCCGATAGCTTGGATCTGACGCCAAAGGGCACAAGCCCGCTGGGGGCGGCGGACGGCTGGGCGGTGGTGCCGTGTCCGAAGTGCGGTCAGCCCGCTCGTCGTGACGCAGACACCATGGATACGTTCGTCGATTCATCCTGGTATTACTTGCGTTACGTCAATCCCAGGGACGATGCTCAGGCGTTCGCCCCCGAGCTCGCCAACCAGTGGCTACCTGTCGATCAGTACGTCGGTGGCGTCACGCATGCAATCTTGCATCTGCTGTATAGCCGCTTCTTCACCAAGGTGCTCTTTGACATGGGATTGGTGGATTTCACCGAGCCGTTCACTCGCCTGCTGAATCAGGGCATGGTCGTCATGGATGGCTCAGCCATGAGCAAGTCGCGCGGCAACTTGGTGCGCCTGTCTGACGAGCTGTTAGAGCATGGCGTGGATGCTGTTCGACTCACGATGGTGTTTGCCGGCCCGCCAGAAGATGACGTCGACTGGGCCGATGTCTCACCGTCAGGTTCAAAGCGCTTCCTGGCTCGTGCCTGGCGATTGTCCGGAGACGTCACAAGCCCAGTAGGCGCTGATTTCGAGACCGGAGATCTGGCCCTGCGCAAGGCAACGCATCGGGCGGTCCACGATGCTCAACTGGCAGTGGAGACCTATCGGTTTAACGTCGCTGTGGCACGCACGATGGAACTGGTCAATGTCACGCGCAAGGCAATCGACAGCGGAGCAGGCCCGGCTGACCCGGCTGTACGGGAAGCCGCTGAGGCGGTAGCGGTGATGCTGTCCCTTGTCGCGCCGTACACCGCAGAGGACATGTGGCAACGGCTCGGTCATCAGCCTTGCGTAGCGCTGGCCGGGTGGCCGGTAGTGGATTCGGCGTTGCTGGTCGAAGAGTCGGTCACCTGCATTGTTCAGGTCGCCGGCAAGGTCAAGGATCGCCTGGAGGTCGCGCCAAATATCGGTGCCGATCAGCTGGAGGCGCTGGCTTTGGCTCAGCAGTCCGTCATTGCCGCGCTCGAAGGGCGCGGGGTGCGCAGTGTCATCGTGAAGGCACCCAAGCTCGTCAATATCGTGCCCGAGTAGCGCCTGTGTCCGAGGCTCACCTCACGATCGCACAGGCACGCCGTATCGCCCTGTGGCGTCAAGGGCTCCTTGGTGAACCGGTCGGCACGGATGCGTCATCCGCGCCGTACGCGTCAGTGCGATCCATGCTGAAGTCCTTGGGCGCGGTGCAACTGGACACTATCTCGGTACTGGCACGCTCGCATGAGCTCGTCGCCTATGCGCGCTTGGGGGCGTTACCGCGCTCGACCATAGAGCGCGGGTACTGGAACGGGTCATCAAGTTTTGAGTACTGGTCCCATGCGGCATCGATCTTGCCGATGTCGGTCTGGCCGTGGTTTGCCTTTCGCCGCCGGCACTTCGTGCGCCGCCGCCATCATTGGCACAATGTCAACCAGACCACCGTCCGCGCGGTGCTCGGCCGGCTTGAATCCGAAGGCGCGTTAACCACCACCGAATTCGGCGGGACGCGCGGTACGTCGACGTGGTGGGGCTGGTCAGATGCCAAGATCGCCGTGGAGTGGCTGCTGAACACCGGTCAAGTGGTCTGCACGCGCCGCACGGGCTGGAAGCGAATCTATGAACTGGCCGAGCATCGCATTGCTGAGCATTTGCGGGTGCCGCCCGATGCCGTAATGGTGGATGAGGTTACGGGGCCAGCCGATGACCAGTGCCTGCAGTTCTTGGTCAATGCCAGCCTGCAGTCCCTGGGAATCGGCACGCTGAGTGACATTGCCGATGTCCACCGTCTGACCATCGGGCAGGTGAGAGCGCATCTGCCGAAATCAGCCACCACGGTGACGGTCCAGGGCTGGGATCAACCGGCCTACGCCAGTGGGCAGGCACTGCGATGGCTCAGCAGCGAGGATGGCACTGCCTCCCGATCAGTTCTGCTGTCTCCATTTGACTCCCTGATCTGGCATCGCGACCGCACACAGCGACTGTTCGGCATGCGTCACCGGCTCGAGGCCTATACCCCAGCTGCCCGCCGACAGTTCGGGTATTTCGCGATGCCCGTGCTTCACGAAGGCCAGCTCGTCGGTCGGGTGGACCCTGCTCGCCAGGGATCGACCTTGATCGCCAAGAAGGTGACGTTTGAGGCCAATGCTCGTGGCTCGGTTGCCCGATCGGCGATCCATGGAACAGCGCGCGCCCTGGTGGAGGCTGGCCGATGGACGGGCTGTGTCGACATTGTCATCAACGAGGTAGTTCCCGCACGTGCTGCTCCGGCGTTGCGCGCGGCCGTCGCGGCAAGTGCGTAGGGTTTTGGACGTGTCGAGCTCAGTGGCGGTGATCACCGATTCCACGGCCTACCTGCCGTCACGGTGGACGAAGGAGCACCACGTCGTCGTGGTGCCGGTTCAGGTGATTGTTGCCGGCACTCCGATGGATGAAACTGATAGTGATCAAGCCGCTTTGGTCACGCAGGCGCTGGCCCGCATGGAACCGGTGACCACATCACGGCCGTCTCCGACGCGATTTATTGCTGCCTTGCAGCAGGCCCAGAGTGCTGGAGCGCGTCAGGCGGTGATTGCCACGCTATCGTCGGCCATGTCAGCCACGTATGAATCAGCAGTCCTTGCCGCAGGCGAGGTCGACTTGGATGTCGAGGTCATCGACTCACGAACGATCGCCATGGGCCTTGGCTACGGCGTGATCGATGGGGCGCAGGAAGCCGCATTGGGCAAGGGCCTGGCAGAGGTTTCAGCTGCAATACGTGCCACGTGTCAGCGATCGCAAGTGCTGTTTTATGTCGACACCATGGAGTACCTGCGCCGAGGCGGACGAGTGAGTGCATCTCGTGCTGCCGTAGGCCAGGTCATGCACGTCAAGCCGATCCTGCACGTGGTCGACGGTCAGGTGCAGGCCATGGATCGGGTTCGCACGTCCGGGAAGGCTATTGCCCGACTGCTCGAGCTCACGGTGGAGGCGGTGGCGGGCAGGCCCTGCCGCATTGCCGTGCAGCACCTGGCGGCTGCGGAGCGTGCCGCAGACCTGGCCCAGCGCATTGGCCTGGCGCTGCCCGATTGCACGCTGATGATCGGTCAGATCGGGGGAGTCATCGGCGCGCATGTGGGGCCCGGGATGGTGGCGGTGGTGGTGAGTCCGCAATGAGTCAGGTGTCCACGGTCGACTGGTGGCTGATTGCAGCACCCGCGTCCTACTTGATTGGCTCGCTCAGCCCGTCAGCGATGGTTGGTCGCATCAGGGGAGTCAACATTCAACGCGTCGGATCAGGCAATCCGGGCGCCACGAATGTTGGGCGCACGCTAGGCGTGCGCTTGGCCGTGCTCGTGGCCGCGATCGATATCGCCAAGGGCCTGGTTCCGGTGCTGGTGTTCACCGGGCTTGCCGGGTCCGTAGCGGGCCAGATCGCCGGGATTGCCGCAGTGATTGGCCACATCAGCTCCCCGTGGCTGCATGGTCATGGTGGCAAGGGGGTGGCCACGGCTCTGGGAGCGGTCATCGGCGTTGTTCCGCTCCTGGCAGTTGCGGTCCTGGCCGCATTCGGCATTGGGCTGATGCTGTTCAAGCGGGTAGGGCTGGCCGCGTGCGTGGCGGCAGGAACGATGGCGGTCCTTGCTCCCCTGGGAGCCTATGCAGGAATGTGGACCTGGTCGACCGCGGTGTTTGCGTGGATCCTGGCGGCAATCGTGCTGTGGCGTCACGGACGCACCATCAGCACCGCACTTCCCCAAGTGCGGACCTAGACCGAGCGGGAGGGCGCCGAACCCGAACGTCCCCGTGACATGCTGGCCCCATGACGCGTACCGCTGCTGCCGCGCGCTTGACGCTGGCGATCGGGAACGAGTCACTGTTCATCGAACGAGCGATCACTGCGGTCGCCCAGGCGGCCCGCAAGGAGGATCCCAATGCCCAGCGATTTGTCATCAACGCCTCAGACGAGGACGGTGGCATGCAACTCATGGAGGCGTGCGCTCCGACCCTGTTCGGAGATACCTCGGTGGTGGTGGTCGAAGGCGTCGATAACTCCTCGGAGGGCGTGGATGCAGCACTTCGCCTGCTGGTCGCCGACCTAGCTGATCATGTCTGGCTGGTCATCACCCATCCCGGCGGGGTGAAAGGCAAGAATCTGCTGGAAGCCATCCGAGCCGCCGGCGCTCAGCAGGTCGATTGTGCTGCGCCCAAGAAGGGTCGCGAGACGGTGGATTTTGCCTCCAAGGAATTCGCCGTCCATCGGCGAGCGATCACCGTAGATGGACTCAATGCACTCCACGAGGCGCTTGGCAACGACATTCGGATGCTGGCGTCGGCGGCAAGCCAGTTGTCGGCGGACGTTGATCATGACCCGATCACGCGTGAGGACGTTGCCGCGTATTTCGAGGGAGTGGCCGAAGTCAGTGGCTTTGCCATCTCCGATGCCGTCTGGGATCGGCGTGCAGTCGATGCATTGCGGATGCTTCGTCAATCCATGATGTCCGGCGATTCCATCGCCGTGCCCACGGTCTCGGCCATGGCCATTGGCCTTCGCCAGATCGTTCGCGTGGCCGGAATGAGTCCTGCCGCCTCCGAAGCAGACGTCGCCCGTGAGGTTGCCGTTCCGCCCTGGAAAGTGAAGCAATTGCGGCGGCAATGGGCCGGCTGGAGCGGGGATCAGCGTCGGCTGGCTGCGGCAGCGGTCGCCCTGGCAGATGCCGACGTGGCCGCCAAGGGCGGACTGACCAGGGGATCAGCGCTCGACCCAGAGCAAAAGCTCCTAGCCCTGGAGCGGCTGGTCCTCCTGACCGGTGCTCGCCGAACCTAGGTCGACCCAAGATCGCCGGAAATAGCAAACGGCCCTCAGTGATACTGAGGGCCGTTTGAACGTCGGGTTACAGAGCTGCAGCGCGCTTGGAAATCGCGGACTTGCGGTTCGCAGCCTGGTTGGCGTGGATGACGCCCTTACTGGTGGCCTTGTCCAAGGCGCGCGAGGCCTGCTGTGCCAATGCCTGAGCATCTGCACTGCCTGCGTCTGCCGCCTCGCGGAACTTGCGCACTGCGGTCTTCAACGAGCTCTTGACCGCCTTATTGCGCAGGCGGGCCTTCTCGTTGGTCAAGATGCGCTTCTTCTGCGACTTGATGTTTGCCACGGAACTACCTTCGGGTCTAGGGATGATGCTGGTGCTGCGGTCCCTAAGGGTACCCGTAGGCTGTGGATTGCCCAAATCGCCCCTGCGCGGACGCTCAGCCCGCCGGAATCGCCCAGATTCGTGAGGAACCGTGCCTGTCCAGAAGCCCGGCTCGACCGACCCGTCGGTCGTCCGGAATTTCTGCATCATCGCGCATATCGACCATGGCAAGTCCACCCTGGCCGATCGCATGCTGCAGGTGACCGAAGTTGTGGATCCGCGACAGATGCGGGCTCAGTACTTGGACCGCATGGACATTGAGCGGGAGCGGGGCATCACCATCAAGAGCCAGGCGGTGCGACTGCCCTTCGTTGCCGACGACGGGATCGAGTACGTCCTGAACATGATTGACACCCCCGGGCACGTGGAT
>CAIKZY010000114.1 GCA_903832025.1 uncultured Actinomycetes bacterium | reverse complement strand
GTCGCACTCGCGGCCTAAAACCTCAACCCCGCGAGGTAACTAAAGCGGGGGCAGTCCCGATCGTGTCGGGACGAAGGGCCGAGGAGATGCGCACTGACACCGTCACAGAGCCGCGTCTGGTCGTCACTCGCGCGCGATCACCAATACCAATGCCCAGGTCATCTGCAACATCTGGATGCACTTCAACGAACGGCTCACCTGAGGCTTCGACAAGACTGCGCACCCGCCGGGTCTGGGTTCCAGATTGATACTGGGCAAGAATGCGACCAGTGGTTAGCGTCATCGGATATGCGTTATCCGTCGGCTCTGCCACTCCTGCGAAGAAGGTGCCAACGAAGCGAGCACGACCGTCAGGCGTCGGGAAGGTCTGCGCGAACATCCGATCTCCACCCCACAGCACTCCCCCCTCCTGCTGGATGCGCTCGTAGGTCACCTTGGAGTAATCGGCACGACCCCCGGCGCTGGCACGGCCCAACTCGGCAAACACCACGTGTGGATCAGTGGGGAAGGCATCCGCCGGAAATCTTTCGCCGGCGCCGAGTCGCTGAGCAAGTTCGCTGAGGACCTGCAAGTCAGAGCGAACACCATCAGGGGGTTGGACTGCCTGCTGTCGCAGAATGACCCGGCCCTCGAGATTGGTCATCGTTCCGGTCTCCTCAGCCCATTGGGTGACCGGTAGCACGACGTCTGCCAGCGCAGCTGTCTCAGACATGAAGAAATCTGCGACGACGAGCAGTTCAAGGCTTTGGATTCGCTCAGTGACGCGGGTGGCCGAGGGCGCTGATACAACCGGGTTGGAGCCCATGACAAGAAGCGCCCGCGGGCCCCCGGGTTGACCCAGAGCGTCAAGCAATTCGAAGGCCGAGCGGCCAGGTCCTGGGATCGACTTCGGCTCCACTCCCCAGACGCCTGCAACGTGCTCGCGTGCAGCTGGGTCTGTGATCATCCGATAGCCAGGCAATTGATCTGCCTTCTGACCGTGCTCGCGACCGCCTTGGCCATTGCCCTGACCGGTGATGCAGCCATAGCCGGAGTTACGGCCACCAGGAAGACCGAGTGCGAGGGCAATGTTGATGAACCCATGCACGGTCTGGGTTCCGTTGGAGTGCTGCTCGCCTCCCCTGCCGGTCAGGATCATGCTGCCTCGACCTTGACGAAATGGCGCCTGCTCGGCCAACCAGGTTGCCGCGCGCTGCAGGAGCGCGCTGGGCACGCCGGTGATTCGCTCGACGTGGTCGGGCCGATAGGACTGCACTGAAGCGCGAACCTGATCGAAGCCAGTCGTGCGTTCAACGATGTACTGCTCGTCGATCGCACCCTGAGCGCACAGGATATGCAGCAGTCCCATCGCAACAGCGAGATCTGTGCCGGAAGCGGGCTGTAAATGAAGATCCGCGTTCAGGGCTGTCCGCGTGACGCGGGGATCGATGACGATCAGTCGACCACCTGAGGCGCGCATGATCTCCAAGTGCTGCAGAGCTGGCGGCATCGTCTCAGCGATATTGCTGCCAATGAGCAGCACTGCACCTGCGCCTTGCACATCAGTCAGCGGGAACGGCATTCCTCGGTCAAGACCGAGAGACGCATTCGAGGCAGCAGCAGCAGAGGACATGCAAAAGCGCCCGTTGTAGTCGATCTGCGAGGTGCCCAGGGCAACCCGCGCAAACTTGCCCAGAGCGTAGGCCTTCTCGTTCGTTAATCCGCCGCCGCCGAATACAGCAATGGCATCCCGTCCGTGTGCAGATTGGATTGAGGAGATGTCCGCGGCCATCAGATCCAGGACCGTCTCCCAATCCGTCGCCATGAAGCGCGAGTGGCGATCACCGCGAACCTCGCGGATCAATGGCGTGGTCAATCGCGAAGGGTGATCGAGCAGCTCAGCTGCCGTCCACCCTTTCTGGCACAGTGCTCCACGATTAGTTGGAAACTCTCGGCCTTCCACGGTCACGGCGTTGGAGCCAGGCTTCGTATTCAGGCTCATCGCGCACTGCAGGGCGCAATAGGGACAGTGCGTGGACGTGCTGACAGTCCCAGGCATGCCGGGGACTGTCAGTGATCCGATAGCCGTCACACGCGAGCTTCCGCGAGCACGGAACCCGGACGCTTGTAGAAGACCCAGGTGATAGCAGCCATCACCAGATACAGGCAGGTGTACACAAGGAATGCAGGCACCATGGATCCGTATGCGCCGGTGGCCCAGGCACAGGTCCGCGGCACGAGGAATCCGCCGAAGGCTCCGACTGCTGAGATGATTCCAATGGCAGCTGCCGACTCGCGCCGAGCTTGAATCACACTCGAGCCGACAATGAGTGCCTTGGCCTGGAAGATGGCCGGGATCATCCGATACGTAGAGCCATTTGCGATGCCGGTACTTGCAAAGAGCAGGATGAAGAAGCCCAGGAATACTGGAAAGCTCTTCAGGTTGATCGACCAGATGGCGCCAAGCACGCCAAGCGTCATCACCAGGAAGGCAATGATCGTCACGCTAGCGCCACCGAATCGGTCAGCGAGTCGACCACCCAGCGGGCGAACCAATGAGCCGACAAGTGCTCCGATGAAGGCGAAAGTCAGAGCCGAGACATCAGGGAACTGTGTCTTGATGAGCAGCGGGAAGGCTGCAGCGAAACCGATGAATGAGCCGAATGTTCCGATGTAGAGAAAGGCCATGATCCAAGTGTTCGAGCGCTTCGCCGCTTGAGCACTTGAGCTGAAATCTGCCTTGGCGTCAGAAAGGTTGTCCATGAACTTCCATGCCAGGAAGGCTGCAAGAGCAATGAATGGCAGCCAAATCCAGCCCGCACGGGCAAGGGTGATGCCACCACCGACGACCACCAGGGCAGAGATGATGAACGGCGCCTGCACGAATGCGACACCGATATTTCCACCTGCGGCATTCAGACCAAGGGCCCACCCCTTCTCCTTTTCAGGATAGAAGAAGGAGATGTTCGCCATCGAGGAGGCGAAGTTGCCGCCTCCGAAACCTGCTGTGGCTGCGATGAGCAGCATCGCCCAGAACGGGGTGGCGGGGTGGGAAACTGCCCAGGCCAGGCCGATGGTGGGGATGACCAGTAGAAGCGCGGACACGATTGTCCAATTGCGTCCACCGAACTTCGGCACCGCGAAGGTGTAAGGAAGACGGAGCACCGATCCGACCAGACTGGGCACAGCTACCAGCCAGAAAAGTTGGTCGGAGCTGAAGTTGAAACCGACGTCATTGAGCTTGACGGCGATGATGCTCCACAGCAGCCAGACCGAGAATCCAAGGAATTCCGCGTAGATGGAGAACTGCAGATTCCGCTTGGCAACCCGGGCGCCGATCGATTCCCAGAACGTCTGATCTTCTGGTTCCCAACGATGAATCCAGCGACCTGAGCTGCGCCCGAGGATCTCGTCCTCAGAGCGACCAAGAGTTCCTGCTCCTTCACTATCGATCAGTGCCTGCGACTCACTTGACATGCTGCGCTCCCCGTCCGCGTTCAGTAGGTGGTGGCGCGGACGCTACGAGCGTCGTGTTCCCGGGGCATTGCGGCTTGTAACGAAGGAGAGAATTCGGGCGTACCTCAGCAAAACAGACGTTGTCAGGTTGTTGAAATGCGATCGACTACTGGCACTGCTTGGCTAAGGCACATGCTGGCGCAGACTCGTGACTACGCAGTCGGGCGGATGCCCATTCAATCAAGATCAGCTCTAGGAGAGCGAACCTGTCACTTTGGCTCCTCTTCGCCAGACTTCACCCATGAGGAGGCACTGAGTTCGATTGCAGCTGCAGCCAAAGCGAAATCAGTGCCACGAGCAACGGCAAGGCCAAGCATGTACGCCGTCAGAGGTGCAGCCGGCCGTTGCACTCCGTGTGCCGCAACCCGCGCCAGATCAAGAATCGCATCGACATCAATGTCGTCCTCGATGCTGAGCTCCTCGCGAAGTTCTTGTACCCATCGCTCAAGGCTCATATGAACTCCGTCCGCGGCTGCACTGGTGGGCGAGGTGCTACTACCCGACGCTACCCCTCCAGCGGCACGGAGTTCGCGAAGATCCCTCTCGGTGTCGAAATCCTGCAGCCAGGCACTCTCTTCCGCTTCCAGCCGTCGCTCCACGCAGTCCAACTGAGCCGTCAATTCATGCATGGCGCGTCCGTCAATCGGCTGCAGCCGCGCGAGGGCTCGTCGAATCCTGTGTGCCGGAACAACCATCCCCAATGGCTGACGCCGACCATTCACATCAACCGGCAGCAATCCAGGACCGCCAGAGGCCTGCAATTCCTCCACAAGACGGACAGCCAGTTCCCCGCCTCGCGGCATATCCCCGCCCAGGACCGCGACCAGCGGAGTCGTGACGTGCAGAAGTGCTGCAGCGAGCGCAGCAACAGGGCCGCCGAAGCGCGGCTCCTCAAGGCAGAAGGTCACCTGCCTGGACACCTCGCGCGGCGGAGCAACCACCACGACCTCAACAGTGGATGGCAACGACCTCAGGATCCAGTCCAGGGTTGGAACTCCGCCGAGGGTGACGCTGGCCTTGTCCTGCCCGCCAATTCGAGATCCCCTGCCACCAGCGAGAATGACAGCAGACCAGTGCTCTGGCTGGCTCCTGGAGTCCATCGACGTATGATGCCATGGGTCAGGCGATTTTCGAGGATGCCAAGGATGGGAGGGCGTGAATGAGCCATAACCAACTGGCCACGCAGCTTCCATTCACCGCGATCACCTCCGATGTCATCTCCACGCGTGAGCTCGAGGCAACAGTGTTGAGCGACGAAATCGGCGCTTGCGTGAACTTCGTCGGGCGCGTGCGCAACTGCGACCACGGGCGCAGCGTGACCTCCCTGGAATATGAGGCTCATCCGATCGCTACAGAGGTACTCGCGAAGATTGCCCAGCAGATCGCCTTGCAATTCGATGGCGTGCGCATAGCTGCAGTCCACCGCACGGGCAAGCTCCTGATCGGTGAAACAGCACTTGGCGTCGTGGTGGCAGCCGAACATCGCGGCGAGGCCATTTCGGCCTGCGGTGCACTGGTCGAGGAGATCAAAGCCTTGGTTCCGATTTGGAAATTGCAAACCTTCGAGGACGGGACGACAGAGTGGGTGAACTGTCTGTGACCGCCACCACGTTGACCGACAGTTTCGCTCGCGTGCATCGTGATCTGCGGATATCGCTGACTGACCGCTGCAATCTGC
>CAIKZY010000113.1 GCA_903832025.1 uncultured Actinomycetes bacterium | reverse complement strand
CACCCTGGTGATCAGTCGCTGGTTGGTACGTTCACCATTCCGGACAGTGCAGCAATCGAAGCAGCGGTTGCAGGCGCATGGGCTGTCCGCAAAGAAGCGCAGGCCACTACCGCCGCGCAACGGGCTGAAGCGTTGATGCATGTATCTCGACGACTTGCCGAGCGGGCTGAAGAGGTCGCCGGGTTGATCACCGCGGAGAATGGCAAGCCGATCTCTCTGGCGCGCGTCGAGGCTGGACGCGCTGTCGCGGTGTTTCGGCTCGCTGCCGAAGAGGCACGACGATTCAACGGTGAATTTCAACGGCTTGATACCGAGGCAGCTGCAGCGGGGCGCGCCGCGATCAATCGCAGATTTGCGCACGGTCCAGTCCTGGGAATTTCACCCTTCAATTTCCCGGTGAATCTCGTCGCCCACAAAATTGCCCCAGCACTGGCCGTTGGTGCTCCAATCGTGGTGAAGCCGGCACCTGCCACGCCATTGGGAGCATTGCTGCTGGGTGAATTGCTTGCGGAAACGGATTTACCCGCGGGAATGTTTTCAGTACTGCCGGTGGGCAACGACGTAGCCCCAGTGTTGGTCGCGGACCCGCGGCTTCCCGTGGTCTCGTTCACCGGCTCCGATGTCGTTGGCTTTGGGATTCAGGCTGCGGTTCCGAGTAAGCACGTGGTGCTCGAACTTGGTGGTAACGCTGCGGCGATTGTGCTCGATGACTACAACTCTGAAGACGACATCGCCTGGGCTGCAAAGCGCATTGCCACCTTCGGAAACTCCCAGGCGGGGCAAACGTGCGTCGCGGTACAGCGGATTTTGGTTCACGAAGACATCGCCGAGCGGTTCACCGCGGCGCTTATCGAGCAGATGGAGTCCCTGACCGACAGTTCACCTTGGGATGACTCCACTGTCGTCGGTCCGATGATTCATGAGGCGGCGGCAATTCGAGTGCAGGAATGGATCGACGAAGCGATCGCTGCTGGTGCAACGCCCCTGGTGAGTGGGCCTCGTGAAGGGACCTTCGTGCGACCAACTTTGCTCACCGATGTTCCGGCTCATGTGCGGGTGGAAACCGAAGAGGTCTTCGGGCCGGTGATGAGTATTCGGACGATTAGCTCATTCCGACAGGCAATCGACATTGTGAACGACTCCAAGTTCGGGTTGCAGACCGGCGTCTTCACGCACAATATTCAGCAGGCATTTCTGGCGCAGCGAGAATTGGAGGTGGGCGGGGTCATCATCGGTGACGCGCCGACCTATCGAGCCGATGCAATGCCCTATGGCGGAATCAAGGCGTCCGGGGTTGGCCGCGAGGGAGTGAGGTCGGCGATGATGGATCTCACGCACGAGCGCACGCTCGTGCTCACCGACCTGGCGCTGTAGCGCGTCCCGCCAGTCGCCTATGGTGATTGCGGAGAGTCGCAAGCGTTCGAAGGGTGAGTGACATGCGTAGCGTGGTGATCTTGGGCAGTACCGGGTCTATTGGTACGCAGGCCCTGGATCTCATCGCGCAGAATCGGGAAACGTTCACCGTCACCGCCATTACTGCCACTGGCGGGCAACCTGACAGACTCGCCGAGCAGGTCTTGGGTTTCGATGTTCCGGTCGTAGCTGTGTCAAATCCGCGATTTGCCGACGACTTCACCCAAGCGTTGGCAACGGCGGCTGCGCGGCTGCACCGCATCGTTCCGTCTGTCGATCTGCGCTGTGGGCCGGATGCCGTTGCCGAGGTGGCCGGCTTGAAGGCCGACGTCGTGCTCAATGGCATCGCAGGTGCCGCAGGGCTGCAGCCGACCCTTGCAGTGCTGCAAGCGGGTTCCACGCTCGCCCTGGCGAATAAGGAATCGCTGATTATTGGCGGTCCGCTCGTCAAGCGAATTGCTGCTGCGGGGCAGATCGTGCCGGTGGACTCCGAGCATTCAGCACTTGCACAGTGTCTCCGCTCAGGGACCGGCGATGAAGTGCGCTCATTGATCCTGACGGCCAGCGGGGGACCATTTCGGGGGTTCACGGAGGAACAGTTACACCAGGTCACTCCAGCTCAGGCGCTTGCACACCCCACGTGGTCGATGGGCCCACTGGTCACTGTCAATTCGGCGTCGCTGGTGAACAAGGGTCTTGAGGTGATCGAGGCCCACTTGCTGTTTGACATTCCCATGAGCCGCATCTCCGTAGTCGTGCACCCGCAATCAGTCGTCCACTCCATGGTCGAGTTCGTGGACGGCTCCACCATTGCGCAAGCAAGTCCACCCGACATGCGGCTCCCCATTTCCATGGGCCTGTTCTGGCCTAATCGGGTTGCGGGCGCAGTCACACCGTGCGATTGGACGTCAGCCACGCGGTGGGAGTTCTTTCCCCTCGACGAGGAGGTCTTTTCCGCTGTGCAATTGGCCAGAACTGCCGGTAGCGCCGGCGGTACCGCACCAGCGGTGTTCAACGCGGCGGATGAAGTGTGCGTTGAGGCATTCTTGTCGGGCAGCTGTCCCTTCACAGACATCGTCGCCACGATCGGACGGGTGCTGGCCGAACACCTGAATGGCACTGGCGGGGCACAGGCGGGATCGCGGTGGCGTGATGGGAACCAAGTGGAGTTGAGTGACGTCCAACAGGCAGATCAGTGGGCTCGACTGCGTGCGCGCGAATTGCTGGAGGGCTAGGCAATGCTGCAAGTCATCGGCATCATCATCTTCGTCTTGCTCATCGGATTCTCCATCGGCTGGCATGAACTCGGCCACCTTCTGCCAGCAAAGCGGTTTGGCGTCAAGGTCACCGAGTACATGGTCGGCTTCGGCCCCACGATCTGGTCCCGTCAGGGGAAGGAGACCAGGTATGGACTGAAGGTGATTCCCGTTGGTGGATACATACGGATGATTGGGATGATTCCTCCGGCCAAACCTGGAACGCCCCAGCCCCGCTCTCGGTTCGGCCACATGATCGAGGACGCGCGTGAGGCGTCGGCGGCCGAAGTTGGTCCAGGAGACGACCACAGAGTGTTCTACAAGCTCCCCGTAGCCAAGCGCATCACGATCATGCTCGGTGGCCCGGTGATGAACCTCATCTTGTCGTTCCTGTTGTTCGCTGTCGTTCTCGTCGGGATCGGGCTACCTCAGCCGACCGCCATTCTTGCCTCCACCGTTCCCTGCACGCCCACAGTGAGCCATCCCAATTCGGTGCAACTGGTGAATGGCGCGTGCCCGATCGGGTCTGTGGCATCTCCGGCTCGGGTGGCCGGGCTGAAGGCTGGTGACACCGTCATCGCCATCGGCAATGCGTCCATTGCCGATTGGACGGGCCTGACCAGCTGGCTCGACGCGCACCCTGGCGCCAGTACCACGATCGAAGTGTCTCGAAACGGAGCCACAAAGCAACTGCCGGTAACCGTGGCAGCGGTGACCAGGCCGATACTTGACGATCAAGGCCAGCCAACCGGATCAACGAAAACCGGGGGGTACCTGGGAATTTCCCCCTCAGTGACATACGTATCCCAGGGTTGGTCAGCTGTTCCGGCCTACATGTGGCAGATCACGAGCGCATCGGCGAAGGCATTGGTGTCCTTGCCGGTCTCGCTCTACGACCTCGTTCGCAACACCCTGATTGGTGGTGCCCCCCGTTCGGCTAACGGCCCGGTCTCGGTAGTCGGAGTGACCCGAATTGGGGGACAAGTGGCCGCCATGGACGAGCCACTGAAAGCGAAATTGGCTACATTCCTGGGCCTGCTGGCCTCATTGAACCTGTTCCTTTTCTTATTCAATCTCCTGCCGATCCCGCCGCTGGATGGTGGTCAGATTGCCGGAGCCCTATACGAGTCGCTACGTCGGGCCCTGGCGAAGCTCACCGGAAGGCCAGACCCAGGTCCTGTGGACATCGCTCGCCTGCTACCGGTCTCGTATGTCGTGGCCGCCGTGCTGATTGGTATGGGCGTGATTGTGATCTGGGCGGACTTGGTCAAGCCGGTTTCCCTCGGCTAACAGGTGACAAGTGCCGCGCACCCGCATAATTGACCTGTGACTACCGATCTTGGAATGCCAGCTGCCCCAGCGCCCACCATTAGCGCTCGGCGCGTGTCTCGTCAGCTGCTCCTACGGCACCCCACTCATCCGGTCCTTGTCGGTGGGGATGCGCCGGTTTCCGTGCAGTCGATGGCAACCACGCTGACTTCGGATGTCAACTCCACGTTGCAGCAAATTGCGCAGCTGACCGCAGCGGGCTGCCAAGTGGTCCGCGTGGCAGTGCCCAGTCAAGATGATGCAGACGCGTTGCCTGAGATTGCCCGTAAGTCATCGATACCGGTCATTGCCGACATTCATTTTCAGCCGAAATACGTGTTTGCCGCAATCGATGCAGGCTGTGCTGGTGTTCGGGTAAACCCCGGCAATATCAAGCAGTTCGACGACAAGATTGCCGAGATTGCAAAGGCGGCCAACGATGCAGGCACGCCGATTCGAATCGGTGTGAATGCCGGCTCCCTGGATCCGCGCCTGCTCCAGAAATACGGCAAGGCAACGCCGGAGGCACTGGTGGAGTCTGCCTTGTGGGAAGCGTCACTGTTTGAGGAGCACGGATTTCAGGACATCAAGATATCCGTCAAGCATCACGATCCTGTCGTCATGGTCCAGGCGTATATGCAATTGGCGGAGCAATGCCAGTATCCGCTGCATCTTGGTGTTACCGAGGCTGGCCCAGCATTTCAGGGGACCATCAAGAGCGCGGTTGCCTTCGGTGCCCTGCTGTCTCGGGGAATCGGGGACACCATTCGTGTCTCGTTGTCCGCACCTCCTGTCGAGGAAGTCAAGGTGGGAATCGGAATTCTGGAATCCTTGAACCTGCGCAAGCGCGGGCTGGAAATCGTTTCATGCCCGTCATGCGGCCGAGCCCAGGTGGATGTGTACACCCTTGCGGAGCAGGTGACAGCAGGCCTGGAAGGCCTAGATGTGCCATTGCGAGTTGCCGTTATGGGCTGCGTGGTCAACGGACCAGGCGAAGCGCGAGAGGCTGACCTGGGTGTTGCCTCCGGAAACGGTAAAGGACAGATCTTCGTGCGCGGCGAGGTCATCAAGACGGTCCCTGAATCCCAGATCGTCGAAACGCTCATCGAAGAGGCATTGAAGCTGGCGGAGTCGATGCAAGCGGGCTCAGGCGAGCCAGTCGTCCAGATTTCCTGAGGTGGGGCACCTCCGGTCGCTTACCGCATCGGATCTTCACCAGGCCCTTGGCATCTTGGATTCCGACCCAGTCACTCACTGCTTCGTCGCTTCCAGAATCCAGAAGGCAGGGGTGGACACCTGGCGCCTGGGAGGTGACCTGTGGGGCTATTTCGACGGTCACGAGTTGACCTCGATGCTCTACTGCGGAGCGAACCTGGTACCGGTGAACACCACTGAGGCAGCTCGGGCGGCATTTGCCGACCGTTTACGGAAGACCGGTCGTCGATGCTCGTCGGTAGTTGGCCCAGCTGCTGAGGTGCTGGATTTGTGGCGCCTTCTGGAGCCGGCTTGGGGGCCGTGCCGAGAACTGCGAGGCAATCAACCGCTGTTGGCCATTGATCGGCCGGCAGACGTTGAGCCCGACCCATTGGTTCGATATAGCACGATGGACGAACTCGAGGAGCTCCTGCCTGCCTGCATTGCAATGTTCACCGAAGAGGTCGGTGTTTCTCCGATTGCAGGCGGCAGTGCCGGGGCATATCGAGCCCGCATTGCCGATCTCATTCGTTCAGGTTGCTCATTCGTGCGCATGGAAGGGTCTCGCGTAGTGTTCAAAGCAGAGATTGGTGCCGCTTCCAACCAGGCTTGCCAAGTGCAAGGAGTCTGGGTGAATCCCGATCTTCGCGGCCGTGGGCTCTCTGGCCCGGCCTTGGCTGCCATCGTCCGCTTAGCCCGCTTACACATCGCACCCGTGGTCAGTCTGTATGTCAATGACTACAACACAGTCGCGCGAAAGGCTTACCAAGCTTGTGGATTCACACAGGTCGGGGTGCTGGCCACAGTGCTGTTCTAGAGCCTGTGCTGTTGCAAAGCCTATACAGCCGTGAGCGGTTGGGAAGGGCCGTTCTCAGTTGGACCGATACGCTCACCACTATCCAGTTCAATCTTCGGGAGTCAATTTGATCACCTGCATGTCCACACTGTTCCTGCGCACGTTGCGCGAGGACCCAGCGGATGCGGAAGTTCCCAGCCATCGCCTACTGGTTCGGGCTGGGTATGTCCGTCGGGTGGCTCCGGGCATCTTTTCGTGGCTTCCGCTTGGGTACATGGTCTATCGAAATGTCGAGCGAGTCGTGCGCGAACAGATGAATGCTGCAGGTTTTCAGGAGGTCCACTTTCCGGCACTTTTGCCCAGGGAGGCGTATGAGCCAACGGGGCGATGGAGTGAATATGGGGACACATTGTTCCGGCTCCAAGACCGTCGCGGAAGTGACTACCTCCTCGGTCCGACGCATGAGGAAATGTTCACGCTCATGGTCAAGGGCGAGGTCTCAAGCTACAAGGATCTGCCAATAACGCTGTATCAGATTCAAACCAAGTACCGCGATGAGGCGCGTCCTCGCGCAGGCATCCTTCGAGGCCGTGAATTCGTCATGAAGGACTCCTACTCGTTCGATGTTGACGATGCAGGATTGCAGGCAAGTTACGCCCGTCACCGGCAGGCCTACATCAATACCTTTGATCGATTGGGGTTGCAGTACGTCATTGTCTCGGCCATGTCCGGGGCAATGGGTGGTTCGGCCAGCGAAGAATTCCTCGCACCGACCGCTACCGGTGAGGACACCTTTGTTCGATGTACCTCCTGTGACTACGCTGCAAATGTTGAAGCGGTATCCGTGGCGCCAGGCAAGATGGTTGAGCACCCTGTTGAAGCAGCACATATCGAAAGCACGCCGGATGCAGCCTCGATTGATGCCCTCGTTGAGTTGAGCAATGCCGTCGCCTCGCTGCAGCGCCCGGACAGACCATGGCGCGCATCGGACACATTGAAGAATGTCCTGTTTACGGTTACCCGTCCCGATGGTTCGACCTATCCACTTGCCATCGGAGTCCCCGGAGATCGAGCCATCGACGACAAGCGGCTAGAAGCGGCCTTGCAACCCTGCGTGGTCACGGCCATGGACGAGGGTGAATTCACCAAGTTTCCGAACTTGGTCAAGGGCTACATTGGTCCGGGCGCAATCGGTGGGGACACCGGAATTGAGTACCTCGTCGATCCGCGAATCAGCAACGGCACCGCGTGGATTACCGGTGCGAACGCACCAGGGAGGCACGTGTATGGCTTGGTTGCCGGACGCGACTTCGCTGCAGACGGAGTCATCGACGTCGCCGAAGTGCGCGAAGGTGACCCCTGCCCGAAGTGCGAAGGTGCCTTGACCCTGGCGCGAGGAATTGAGATTGGACACATTTTTCAGCTTGGCCGAAAGTATGCCGATGCCATGGGACTGAAAGTTCTGGACGAGAACGGTGAGTTGGTGACGGTCACGATGGGCTCGTACGGCATAGGCGTGTCTCGAGCGGTAGCGGCTGTAGCTGAGCAGCGATACGACGACAAGGGCCT
>CAIKZY010000112.1 GCA_903832025.1 uncultured Actinomycetes bacterium | reverse complement strand
CACCTGCATGCCATGACTGAAAGCTCTGATGACCTCTTGGCGATTTCCGCAGTGGTGATGTTGCAGGCCGCATTAGACGCTGAGAAGTCCCATGGAAGCGCTCCCGGCCGTATTCTTCGCAGGGAGGAGTTATGAGCGGAATTGACGCCCTGTTCGGTGCGGATCAGCCGAAGTCAGGTGATGCTGGTCCGAACTCT
Organism: uncultured Actinomycetes bacterium; assembly: GCA_903832025.1. GTDB lineage: Bacteria > Actinomycetota > Actinomycetes > S36-B12 > S36-B12 > CAIKZY01. The sequence goes on along the minus strand of CAIKZY010000112.1, from coordinate 10,672 downwards.
GGCTCATCCAAGCGATGGCTGTTGATTTCCGCAGTCGGTGTCGCTGTGGTCCTGGTGCTAGCACTTGTTGTGCACTGGGCGATTAACCGAACGCCGGACGACTTCCCAGGTCCGGGAACGGGCTCGGTATCAGTCATCGTGCAACCAGGTATGTCTTTAACAGCCATAGGCCAGGTTCTTACCGATAACGGAGTCATCGCATCCTCCGGCGCGTTCGTTGACGCTGCAGCAACCGATCCTCGTGCAGGGGCGATTGGACCCGGAACATACAGCCTGGCAAAGAGAATGAGCGCTGCCCAGGCAATCGGTGCCATGGTTGATCCCTCATCTCGAACAGGAAACCGCATCGTCCTTCCTGAGGGTTTGAGGCTGACTCAGACTGTTGCCAAGGCAGCGAATCAATCACGATTGCCTGTAGCCCAATTTGTGACTGCACTTTCCCAACCGTCGTCACTGGGTCTGCCAGTCTGGGCAAAGGATCGGCCTGAAGGGTTCATGTTTCCTGCCTCCTACGATCTCACTGGTTCCGAAACCGGTATGTCACTGGTCCGCAGTTTCGTGTCCAGGTTCAACACTTCGGCCGCCGATCTGGATCTCGTGCGCCGAGCTACGCGGCTGGGGCAGCGCCCATATGCAGTCCTGACAGTGGCTTCACTCCTGCAGGCTGAAGGCTCCCCGAATGACTACTCAAAGATTGCGAGGGTGATCTACAACCGACTAGCCAAGGGGATGCACCTGGAGTTGGATACCACAGTCGCCTACGGTCTTGGCATCACCAAGCTGCAGTTGACCGCAGCGCAATTGGCATCAAACACGCCGTACAACACGTACAAGATCAGCGGACTACCCCCAACGCCGATCAATTCCCCGGGTGCAGCGGCCATCGAGGCCGCTCTTAATCCTGCCAAGGGGAAGTGGCTCTACTTCGTCACTACGAACCTGCAGACGCGTGAAACGAAGTTTGCGCGAACATACAAGGAGTTTCTCGTCTACAAGGCTCAGATGCAGGCCTACCTCAGTGCTCACGCGACGGGCTGAGGTGAATATGCACGCTGCCGTGCTGGGGTCTCCGATCGCACATTCACTGTCCCCGGCGCTCCACCTCGCCGCCTATGCCGCCTTGGGCCTGGATTGGACGTACACCGCAGAATTGGTGGAGTCCGAAGATCTCGGAGAGTTCGTCGACGGTTTGGACAGCCAATGGGCAGGTCTTTCCCTCACAATGCCCTTGAAGGAAGTGGCCTTGAGCGTCGCGGATCGCCTGTCTGCTCAGGTGGCGCGAGTCGGCGTCGCCAACACGCTGATACCCGGACAAGGTGGCTGGACCGCCTATAACACCGACATCGATGGCATCGTCGCGTCGCTCTCTGCCATCGGTTGTCTTAATCCAACGTCGGCTCGGATCCTGGGAGCCGGGGCGACCGCACGCAGTGCCGTTGCCGCATTGGCCCGTATGGGCACGCAGGAAGTCATGGTTTGCGCCAGGCGACTCGAGCAGGCAAGGGAGATCTCCGAGTTGGCATGGGACTTCGGGATGAGCGCAAGTGTCGGTGATCTGAGCCCGGAGCTGGCTCGCGAAGAACTTCTGATTTCAGTGCTGCCCGGAAACTTGGCTGCGCCCTGGGCATCACTTGCACATCACGCGGAGTTCGTACTCGATGCCTCGTATCACCCATGGCCCTCTGCCTTGGTCGCGGGCTGGGACGAGCAGCATCGCGCCAGTGGCAAGGACATGCTCCTATATCAAGCAGCCGCGCAGGTGGCCCTGATGACCGGCTTGGCCCCACCGCTGGAGGCCATGCGGGCAGCCATCGCGAACTGACCTTGCGTTGGTGCGGTCGAGATCATCTGGAAGACTACGGCCATGGTGCGTTGGCTGACAGCAGGGGAATCACACGGCCCGGCGTTGGTTGCCATCGTTGAGGGGCTGCCAGCGGATATTGCGGTGACAACCGTGGATATCGAAACGGACCTCGCTCGTCGCCGACTTGGTGCTGGACGAGGCGCCAGAATGAAGTTCGAGAAGGATCAAGTTCGCATTCTGGGTGGAGTCCGTCACGGTCGCACGATGGGTGGTCCAGTAGCCATCGAGGTTGCCAACACAGAATGGCCTAAGTGGGAACAGGTCATGAGTCCAGATCCTGTGCCCAGCGATGTCCTAGACGAACTGGCACGTAATGCACCGTTGACACGGCCTCGGCCTGGGCATGCAGATCTTGTGGGAATGCAAAAGTACGGATTCACAGATGCGCGACCGATTCTGGAGCGAGCGAGCGCACGAGAAACCGCAGCCCGAGTGGCCTTGGGCGCAGTTGCCCGATCCTTCTTGCGTCAAGTGTGCCAAGCGGAGATCGTGTCCCACGTTGTTCGCATCGGTCAGGCCGTCGCCCCTGACAGGGTTCCTGTCCCGGCAGACATGGCAGCCATCGATGCCTCTCCGGCACGTTGCCTGGATGAAGCGGCGACTCGGGCCATGGAAGATGAGATCAGCTCGGCCCACAAGGACGGTGACACCCTCGGCGGAGTCGTCGAGGTGCTCGTCTATCACCTGCCGCCCGGGCTCGGATCGCACGTGCACTGGGATCGACGCCTTGATGCTCGTCTGGCAGCCGCATTGATGGGGATACAAGCAATTAAGGGTGTTGAGGTTGGTGACGGGTTTGCTCTTGCAGCTGTCCGAGGCTCTCAGGCACAGGACGAGATTGTGCCGGGTGTGGATGGCGTGCATCGAACGTCTGCGCATTCTGGTGGCACTGAGGGTGGTATGAGCACCGGTGAAGTGCTTCGAGTGCGGGCAGCCATGAAGCCGATATCCACGATCCCGCGCGCGCTTCGTACGGTTGACGTTGTCACCGGAGATGTAGCCCCGGCCATCAACCAGCGTTCAGACGTGTGCGCTGTTCCTGCAGCCGCAGTCGTGGCCGAGGCCATGGTGGCGCTCGTCCTGGCTGATGCGATCACCGAGAAGTTTGGAGGAGACTCGGTGAACGAGGTCCGCAGGAATATCGAGGGGTATTTGCAGAACTTGTCAGTGCGATGAGCCCGACTGCGGTGCTTGTGGGCGCGCCGGGGGCTGGCAAATCCACCGTCGGGCGCCGTGTCGCTGAGCGACTGGGGGTAAGTTTCGTCGACACCGATCACCTGATTCAAGAGGAGTTTGGACAGTCGATCGCCGACATGTTCGTAGAGTGCGGCGAACCAGAGTTTCGTGCCCGAGAGGAGCGCGTGGTGCTCAAGGCCCTGACTGAGGAGCACGGCATCGTCGCCCTAGGCGGCGGAGCCATCATGTCTGAGCGAACTCGGACGGCGCTTGCCAGTCAAGTGGTGGTCTGGCTCAAAGTGGATGTACCTGACGCGGCCGCACGTGTGGGCTTGAACCAGGCGCGCCCGCTACTGCTGGGCAATGTTCGAGGCAAGCTAGGCCAATTGCTCGCCCAGCGAACGCCGCTGTATGAGGAAGTAGCCACGATCACCGTCGACACGGCAGGGCGTAATGTGCGTCAGGTGACATCATCGGTGCTGGCGGCGATTCATCCATGACCGTGCCGCACACCATTACCGTTACCGCAGAACGCACCTACCACGTGCATATCGGTCGGGGGCTGCTGGATGAGCTGCTTCCTGCCTTGGCAGGGGCGTCACGGGTCGCCATTATTCACGCTCCGACGTTGGAGATTTCCGCCGATGCAGTCCGCGAGCACCTGCTCGATATGGGCTTGACCGCGATCTGCATCCAGGTACCCGATGCCGAGGACGCCAAGACAGCCGAAGTCGCCGCATACTGCTGGCAGGTCCTTGGGGAGTCAGGGTTCACTCGAAACGATGCCGTTGTATCTCTCGGCGGCGGTGCCACGACGGACCTGGCTGGGTTCGTGGCTGCAACCTGGCTTCGCGGCATCGCAGTGGTTCATCTGCCAACCACACTCCTGGCCATGGTGGATGCGGCCGTTGGCGGGAAGACGGGTATCAATACAGCGTCAGGGAAGAATCTGGTGGGCGCCTTCTACAGCCCATCGGCAGTGCTGTGCGATCTCAACACGCTGGACACCCTGCCGGCCAACGACCTGATTGCTGGTTTAGCAGAAGTCGTGAAGGTCGGCTTGACCAGTGATACGTCAATATTGACGGACATCATTGCCGCGCCCGAACTCGTCAAGGACCCAGGCTCATCGTTGTTGCAGTCCCTTGTGGAGCGCGCGGTTCGGGTCAAGGCAGATGTGGTCAGCGACGACTTCACAGAAACAGCCTCGTCGACTGGCCGGCTCGGACGAGAAGTGCTGAATTATGGGCACACGTTCGGGCACGCAGTGGAGCGCGCCGAACGCTATCGCTGGCGTCATGGAGCCGCTATCTCGGTCGGCATGATGTACGTAGCCGAACTGTCGAACCTGGCGGGTCACCTCAGTGATACCGGGGTTGATCTGCATCGGCAGGTTCTCACGAGCCTGGGACTACCGACCACCTATCCAGGTGGTCGTTGGGACCAGCTCATGTCCGCGATGGCGGTCGACAAGAAGGCTCGTGGGTCCATGCTTCGTTTTGTCATTCTGGACGAGCCGGGGCGCCCACGATCACTAGATGGACCCGATCCGGCACTCCTGGTGGCAGCGTACGGAGCGATCAGCTCGTAGTCGCGTACCCTAGGCACATGCGCAAGGTACTTGTTCTCAATGGTCCCAATCTCGATCGCCTTGGTACCAGGGAGCCAGACGTCTACGGTTCCCAGTCCCTGGGCGACATTGCGCAGTTACTTGAGGAGATTGGTCTTGCGCTGGGACTTGCCGTTGAAGTGCGACAGACCAATGACGAATCAGAGTTGATCGGATGGCTGCACGAGGCAGCTGATAACTCGACTCCGGTCATCTTGAATCCGGCCGCATTCACGCACTATTCGTACGCGGTTCGGGACGCTTGCGCGATGAATAGTGCGCCGCTTATCGAGGTACACCTGTCCAATCCAGCAGCGCGAGAGGAATTTCGGCACACTTCTGTCATCTCAGCAGTGGCAACTGGAACGATTGCGGGCTTCGGCGCGGATAGCTACGTGCTCGCTATGCATGCCATCGCCCGTGGCTGACCATGCCGGTCGCCGGCAATTGTTGCGGGAGACCCTAGCGGAGTCGGGGGTAGACGGACTGCTGGTCAGTAACTTGACCAATATCGCCTACCTGACTGGATTCACGGGTTCAAATGCGGGGCTCTACGTGAGTGCGCTGAGCGGTGATTTGGACGTGTTCTGCACTGATGGGCGCTACAGCGAGCAGGCCCAGGAGCAATGCCCTGACTTGGGCGTCCTGATACAGCGAGATTCGCTTGCCGGAGCAGCAGCCCAATCGCAGGTAACCGGGGCGCAGACCCTTGGAGTGGAGTCCACCCTGACCGTTCAGCACTGGGAGCAGTTGCGTGAACTTTCCTGCACCATCAGTGTGATCGATGGGGCAGTCGAACGGTATCGGCTGATCAAGGACGCCGACGAGTTCGGTGCCTTGGCGCGAGCCAACGCCATCACTGCCCAGGCGATGAACGAAATCGCGTCGGGGATTCGCATCGGGGATTCGGAGATCTCTATTGCCCGTCGATTGGAATTGCGCTTCAGCGACTTGGGAGCGGACGATCGCGCATTCCCCACCATCGTGGCAGCCGGCGCCAACTCAGCCAAGCCGCACCATGAGCCGGGCCTGACACGCATTGCCGACGGTGATCTCATCATCATTGACTGTGGTGCATTGGTCGACGGTTACCATGCCGACTGCACGCGAACCTTCATCGCGGGCAGACCCGATCCGTGGCAGCTCGAGATTCATCACGTCGTACGCTCGGCGCAGGCCGCTGCGCGAACCAAGGCGGCCGCTGGGGTTCATTTGCGCGACATAGACGCGGCAGCGCGCCACGTGATCGATCACGCCGGATTCGGCCCGTACTTCGATCACGGCCTCGGCCATGGAACCGGTCTTGACATCCATGAGGCGCCAATGATCTCCGCACGCGCGATCGGTAGACTGCCGGCCAATACGACCATCACCGTGGAGCCTGGGATTTACCTCCCAGGTCGTGGGGGAGTCCGCATCGAGGATTCCGTTGCGATTCACGCGGACCAGAACATCGTGCTCACCCAGAGCCCGTATGAACTGGTGTGCGTGGGCTGACGGTCCGATCTGCAGGAGACGACAGTGGCAACCTCAAATGACCTGAAAAACGGCCTAGTCTTGAACATTGACGGCCAATTGTGGACTGTCATTGAATTTCAGCACGTAAAGCCTGGCAAGGGTGGGGCGTTCGTCCGATCCAAGCTGAAGAACGTGATGACGGGCAAGGTCGTCGATCGCACGTTCAATGCAGGCGTGAAAGTCGAGACAGAGACGGTCGACCGGCGAGACATGCAATACCTGTACCGCGACGGAGACGATTGGGTGTTCATGGATACTGTCTCTTTTGAGCAATTTCCAGTCTCAGACGCGGTTGTTGGTGAATCGTCTGCATACCTGCTGGAGAATCAGGTGGCCAACGTCTCGGTTCACAATGGTGTGCCCATCATCGTTGAATTACCCGCGTCGGTGGAATTGATGATTACGTACACTGAGCCCGGGCTGCAAGGCGATCGCTCGACTGGTGGTACCAAACCGGCGACGCTGGAGACGGGGGCCATCATCCAAGTTCCTCTCTTCATTGAATCCGACACCAAGGTCAAGGTTGACACCCGCGACGGCTCCTACATCTCTCGCGTCAACTAGCCGTGTCAGCACGGAGTAAGGCGCGCAAGCGAGCGGTGGACGTACTGTTCGAGGCGGACCTTCGATCTCGTGATGTGATGGAAGTCCTCACCGGGCAGCAAGATCGTCGACAGGCTGAGGGGGAGCCTGCTTTGAACGACTACACAGTCACATTGGTCTCAGGCGTCAAGAGCAATGCCGATCGCATAGACGAATTGCTGTCGACGTACGCAGTGGGCTGGAGCCTAGAACGCATGCCTGGCGTGGATCGAGCCATTCTGCGCATGTCGACCTATGAGTTGCTGTTTGCGGATGAGATCCCCGATGCGGTGGCCATATCCGAGGCCGTTGCCCTGGCCCAGGACCTGTCCACCGAGGAATCCGCATCGTTCGTGAATGGTTTGCTGGGCAGGATTAGTGAGCTGAAAGCCCGCCTCTCGCCGGTTGTCGATAAGCCATCCATGGATGGAAGTGCCCCGGGTGAGATTTGAACTCACACTGGACCGAGTTTGAGTCGGCTCCCTCTGCCGGTTGGGGTACCGGGGCGCGCAGGAAACAATAGCGGCAAGGGGGTGGACCATGACCACGGTGTTGGTTGCTGAGGATGAGTCCCTCATCAGGATGGACCTGGTGGAGATGCTCGGCGAGTTAGAGTATGACGTGCTGGCCCAGACTGGTGACGGTGCCAGTGCCGTGGAACTGGCACGTCAATTGCGGCCCGATGTGTGCTTTTTGGACGTGGCCATGCCTGTACGAGACGGAATTTGGGCCGCTGAGGTCATTTCCGCAGAACGACTGTCAGCAGTGGTCATGGTCACGGCCTTCGGTCAGGCAGATGTCATTGCTCGCGCGGCGAGCGCTGGAGCGATGGGCTACCTCGTGAAACCGTTTGCCAAGGCGGACTTGATGCCTGCAGTGGAAATGGCCAAAGCGCGGTGGTCGCAGATGCTGGCGTTGGAGGAGCAGGTCGCCGACCTTTCAGAACGAATGGCAGCCCGATCCCTGGTCGAGCGGGCCAAGGCGTTCTTGCAGCAGGCTTTGGTGATTGATGAGGCATCGGCGTTCGCGATGCTGCGCAGGCAGGCGATGGATCAACGGGTCACGCTGGCGGAAATTGCGGCACAAGTGCTAGCTGGCGCCCAGCCGCAGACCCATGACTCAAGCAGTTGACCCCTCGGTCGGCAAAAGCATGCACGTTAACCGGCCTGAGCAGACCAGTCGACCTTGCTCATCTTCGATCGACACCTGGTGAGTGGCGATCTTTCTTCCTTGATGCAAGACCGTTGCGGTTCCGGTTACGAGACCGGACTTGACCCCGCGGTGATGGGTGCAGTTGATTTCCACTCCGACAATTGCCGTATTCGGTCCTGCGCTCAATGCTGCGCATATGGACCCTAAGGACTCCACGAGGACAGCATTCGCACCACCGTGCAGCAATCCAAAGGGTTGTGTGTTGCCGTGGACGGGCATTGTGGCAACGACCTTGCCTGGTTCAGCGTGAATGACGCGAATGCCCATCTTCGCATCCAAGGCTGAGACCGGCAGATCGGCAATATCCATGGCATCAGCCTAAGACCTGGGTCGCATGCCCATACGATGACCACGTGGCCGACACCAGACTGCTTCTCCTCGATGGGCATTCACTGGCCTATCGAGCATTCTTCGCCTTACCCGTGGATAACTTCGCGACGAGCACCGGCCAACCGACGAACGCGGTGTACGGATTCACCTCAATGGTGTTGACCCTGCTGGCAGCGGAGAAGCCTGACTACATTGCCGTGGCATTCGATGTCTCTCGCCAGACCTTTCGCACCGAGGCCTTTCCTGACTACAAGGCGACTCGCTCAAGCTCTCCGCCGGAATTCAAGGGGCAAGTTGAATTGATCCGCCAAGTGCTCGATGCGCTGCAGATTCGATCAGTCAGCTGCGAGGGATTCGAGGCTGATGACATCATCGCCACCCTCACCACACAGGCGACGGCACAGGGGGCACAAGTGCTCATCGTTACGGGGGACCGTGACTCGTTTCAGTTGGTGAACGATGACGTCACCGTTCTCTATCCGGTGAAGGGCGTATCGGAGTTGGCGCGCATGACACCTCAGGCCGTCCAGGAGAAATACGGATTAACCCCCACCCAGTACCCGGATTACGCGGCGCTGCGCGGCGATCCAAGCGACAACCTGCCCGGCGTACCCGGTGTCGGGGAAAAGACTGCGGCCAAGTGGATCAACCAGTACGGCACATTGGCTGCGTTGATTGATCATGCAGACGAGGTCACTGGCAAGGTCGGTCAGGCATTTCGCGATCATTTGCCCCAGGTGATGATCAATCGAGACCTGACTGCGCTCAGGCATGATGCACCGGTAGATCTCCCACTTGCCGAATGTGCCGTGACTGGCTGGGATCGCAGTGCAGTCGACGAATTGTTTGCCGTGTTGCAATTTCGCTCGCTCCGAGAGCGGTTGAAAGGATTCTCGGCTGCGCAGCCAGCGAACGACGCGCAGCCAGCGGCCACCCAGGTACCGACCGCTGTCGCGGTAGCGCTGACGGCACAGACTGCCCCTTCGTTTCTGGAGTCCCTGACCCCACCGGTTTCGGTTGCCTGCCAGGGCACCTTCGGGCGTGGGACCGGGACTGTGCATGCGGTGGCGTTCGCCGATGCCTCAGGGTCAGTCGGAGTCATGGAGTGCCACGGTGAAGCACGTGAACTGGCCATGGAATTTCTCGCAAGCGCTGTTCGCAAGAACATGCATGACGCCAAGGGACCGATGCTGGCCTTGCTGGCTACCGGTCGCGCTTTCAAAGGCCTGCAGACCGACACCGCACTCGCAGCCTATGTCTGCGCTCCCGATCAGCGCGGTATGAGCCTGTCTGAGGTTGCCGAGCGTTATCTGGGCAGATCGTTAGTGCGCAGCGACACCAGTGAGCAGCTCACGCTGGATAGCGATGCCGCGGATCTCCAGGCTCTGGGGGCGCACGCCCAGGCAATCGCTGAACTGGCAGGAGTGCTGACAGCCAAGCTCGTGAATGAAGGCACCGAGCATGTCTTGCGTGACATGGAGCAGCCGTTGGCGCAGATCTTGGCGCGAATGGAGTCCGCAGGCATCGGTGTGGACCTTCCACAGCTTGGGGATCTGAGCTTGGAATTCGGGCAGCAAATGAAGACAGCAGAAGATCGCGCCCACCAAATCGTGGGCAGGCCGTTTAATCTTGGATCTCCCAAGCAATTGCAAGAGGTGCTCTTCGCCGAGCGTGGGCTTCCGAAGACCAAGAAGATCAAGACCGGCTACACCACTGATGCCGAGTCATTGCAGTGGCTCTATGCCACGACCAACGACCCGGTCCTCGAGCAATTGCTGGCGTGGCGTGACAAGGCCAAGCTGCGGCAGACCGTGGATGGGTTGATTCCGCTCGCTGATGCTCACCACAGAATCCACACGACGTTCAACCAGACGGTCGCCGCAACCGGTCGACTGTCCAGCACGGACCCGAATCTGCAAAACATCCCGATTCGGACCGAGGCCGGACGGAGAATTCGTGGATGTTTCGTGGTGGGGCCAGGCTATGAGTCCTTGATGACAGCGGATTACTCGCAGATCGAGATGCGCATCATGGCCCATGCATCCGCTGACGCAGGTCTTATCGCGGCCTTCGTGTCCGGTGAGGACCTCCACACCACTGTGGCAGCCCAGGTCTTTGGCGTCCCACCTGCGTCGGTAGATCCGGAAATGCGCCGGCGAATCAAGGCGATGAGTTATGGACTCGCGTACGGACTCTCCCCATTCGGTCTGAGTCAGCAACTAGACATCAGCCCTGAAGAGGCTCGAAGGCTCATGGACACCTATTTCGAGCGATTCGGCGGGGTCCGGGACTACCTGGCCAAGGTTGTCGAAGAAGCGCGCGTCACCGGATACACGCAGACCCTGTTCGGCCGTCGTCGCTACCTCCCAGACCTCAATAGT
>CAIKZY010000111.1 GCA_903832025.1 uncultured Actinomycetes bacterium | reverse complement strand
TCCTCGTGCATCTCGCGCCAGTGCGCGATCCAGCCGGGCAGCCGGCCCAGGGCGAACAGGACGGTGAACATCCGGGTCGGGAAGCCCATGGCCCGGTAGATCACGCCGGTGTAGAAGTCCACGTTCGGGTACAGCTTGCGCTCGATGAAGAACTCGTCCGCCAGCGCCACCTCTTCCAGGCGCAAGGCGATGTCCAGCAGTGGATCGGAAACGTTCAACGCCTCGAAGACCTGGTGAGCGCTGCTCTTGACGATAGCCGCGCGAGGGTCGTAGTTCTTGTACACGCGGTGGCCAAAGCCCATCAGCTTCACGCCGTCCTCGCGGTTCTTCACCTGGCGGATGAAGGTGTTGACCCCGCCACCGGATGCGTGAATGTTCTCCAGCATCTCCAGCACGGCCTGATTCGCGCCGCCATGCAGCGGACCGAACAGCGCATTGATGCCGGCGGAGACGGATGCGAACAGGTTGGCATGGGAGGAACCGACCAGTCGCACGGTCGACGTAGAGCAGTTCTGCTCATGATCTGCGTGCAGCAGCAGCAGCTGATTCAGCGCTCGGGATACCACCGGGTTGACCTGATAGGGCTCAGCCGGCACGCCGAAGGTCATGCGCAGGAAGTTGTCCACGTACCCCAGGGAGTTGTCCGGGTACAGCATCGGCTGTCCCACGGCCTTCTTGTGCGCATACGCGGCGATGGTGGGAACCTTGGCCAGCAGGCGAATCGTGGATATCTGCACCTGCTTGGGATCGAACGGATCCAGGGAATCCTGGTAGAAGGTCGACAGCGCGGACACGGCGCTGGACAGCACCGGCATCGGATGGGCGTCGCGCGGGAAGCCATCAAAGAAGGTGCGCAATTCCTCGTTAAGCATCGTGTGCATGCGAATCTCGGTCTTGAACGCTGACAGTTCCGATTCGCTGGGCAGGTGGCCGTAGATGAGCAGGTACGAGGTCTCCAGGAACGAGGACTCCTGGGCAAGCTGCTCAATGGGGTATCCGCGGTAGCGAAGGATTCCGGCATCACCGTCGATGTAGGTGATTGCCGAGGAGCACGCCGCGGTGTTGAGGAAACCATGGTCAAGGGTGACGTGACCTGTTTCCTTCATCAGCGGGGCGATGTTCAATCCGTTTTCGCCAACGGTCGCAGGGACCTCCGGGAGGGGCAGTTGGCCACCGGGGTGCTGCAGGAAGTAGTCGGTCACAGTTCCTCCAATAAGCAGGCGGGATCGCCGCCAGACGCTAAATCGGAGCGTACCGATCAGGGCTTACCCCGTGAAATGGAGTTCGCTCCAGGGGCTGTGAGATGACTCACCCACTGGCAAGACGTGCGGCAAATTGTGCGACCGCGGCGTCAGATGCGGTGAATGCAACGCGCACATGTCTGGCTCCTGCAGGGCCGTAGAACTGCCCAGGGGTGACCAAAATGCCCCGCTCGGCGAACCACTGGACGGTTGTCCAGCAGTCCTGGCCGGCGGTGGCCCACAGATAGAGCCCGGCCTGGCCATGATCGATGGTGAAACCGGCCTGTTCCAACGCCAGCCGAAGCACGTCTCGTCGAGCTCGATAGCACTCGACCTGCTCGGCCACCGCATCGTCATCGGCATACGCGGCTACCGCGGCCTGCTGGACCGGTGTTGGGACCATCAGCCCCAGGTGCTTGCGCACTGCCAGCAGCCGGCCGATGAGTTCCGGATCTCCCGCCGCGAAGCCGAATCGATATCCGGCAAGGTTGGATCGCTTGGACAGCGAGTGCACTGCCAGGATGCCGTCGTGGGTGTCCCCGCAGATCGACGGATGCAAGATGGACACCGGTTGGCCCTGCCACGCCAGCTCGATGTAGCACTCGTCGGAAATGAGCAACGCTCCGGTCGCACGCGCATGCGCCACGATTGATCGCAGTCGCTGCGCATCAAGGACAGCCCCGGTGGGATTGGATGGGGAATTGATCCAGATCAGGTCCGCGTCGTGGACGTCCTCGACCTCGTCGGTGGCCGTGATCCGCGCACCCACCATGGCGGCGCTGACCGCATAGGTCGGGTAGGCAATGGCCGGAATGACCACGTGGGAACGCTGCCCCAGGCCAAGCAAGGTTGGCAGCAGCGCGATGAACTCCTTGGAACCGACCGTGGGCAGTACGGCGGAAGTCTCCACGTGCGCACCCAGCCGGCGGTGCATCCAGCCTGCGCATGCAGAGCGCAGTTGCTCGGTTCCAGCCGTGGTGGGGTATCCCGGGGCGTTGGCGGCACCGCGAAGCGCGGCCTGAATCGCCTCCGGCGTGGGGTCCACGGGCGTGCCCACCGACAAGTCAACGATGCCGGCCGGGTGCTGCGCGGCTCGCTGCCCGAACGGGGCGAGTAAGTCCCAGGGGAAATCCGGCAGCTGCCGCCCCGGTGCGGGCAAACTCAGTGCTCGACTTCCCGGGGTGCCACCGAAGCCAGCAGCGGTGCGTCCGACTCTTGGGCACCGAGCTTGGACGCTCCTCCGGGCGAGCCGAGCTCAGCGAAGAACTCCGCATTGGCAGCGGTGTAGTCCTTCCACTCCTCAGGAACGTCATCTTCGTAGAAGATTGCCTCCACGGGGCACACCGGCTCGCACGCGCCACAGTCCACGCACTCGTCAGGCTGGATGTAGAGCATCCGCCCGCCTTCGTAGATGCAGTCCACTGGGCACTCTTCGATACATGCCTTGTCCTTGAGATCCACGCAGGGTAATGCGATGACGTAGGTCACCTGAGCCTCCGAAAAGTTGCCAGCCAACGAGTGATGGGGCAAACCTACACATACTCGAGGCAGCTTTTGGGGTCAGTGTGGCCTGTTTCACCACCGGTGCGCCGATCTGTCCCCGGCTCTAGGCTGACCACGTGCGCCTGTATGACACCCGAACCCGCCGCGTGGAGCCGATCGTTCCAGCCAAGCCCGGGCAACTGTCGATATACGCCTGCGGGCCGACCGTCTAACGGGATGCGCACGTGGGAAACATGCGAACGTTCCTGCTCCCGGACCTGATCGCCCGCCTGGGAACCTTGCAAGGACTGCAGGTGCAGGTCGTGCAGAACATCACCGACGTCGGGCACATGGCCGACGACACCGGCCTGGGCGCAGTTGATGAGGGCCAGGGGGATACCGAGGACAAGGTCCTGGCCCAGGCAGCCGCGGAGGGCACGGGGGCGCTTGCCGTTGCCCGTCGGTATGAGCAGCGTTTCCATGACGATCTCGCCCGCCTGAACATCTACCCGGCTGCGCACTACCCGCGCGCCAGTGACTGCATCGACCTGATGATTGAGCTGATCACCTCGCTCCTTGCGTCAGGACACGCATACATCGGCGGTGACGGCTCGGTGTTCTTCGACGCCCGAAGCGTGTCCGATTACGGAGCCATCAGCGGGAACCGCTTGGACCACCTGCGACCAGGGCATCGATTCGACGGAGACGTGGATCCGGCCAAGCGCTTTCATGCCGACTGGGCGTTGTGGAAGGTTTCCGGTCCCTCGCGCACGCAGTTGGTGTGGGATACCCCGTGGGGCAAGGGCTATCCCGGCTGGCACACCGAGTGCAGCGCCATGTCGCTGGCGCTGCTGGGCGACGTCATCGACATTCATACCGGCGGCATTGACTTGAGATTTCCGCATCACGAGGACGAGCGTGCGCAGTCCAATGCCATGGCAGGTCACGACGTCGTGCGGCACTGGGTTCACGCGGAGCACTTGCTGTTTGAGGGCCGAAAGATGAGCAAGTCAGCCGGAAATGTGGTGCTGGTTCAGGACGTGGTGGATGCCGGCCTGGATCCGCTGTCACTACGCCTGGCGTTCATGCAGCACCGCTATCGCCAGCAGATGAACCTGACCTGGGATGTCCTGACCGCCGCAGATGCGACGCTGCAACGGTGGCGGGCCGCGATGGCGCAGTGGGCGACCTCCCCATCCCAGCCAATCCATCACCCAACTCTCACTCAGGTGATGGAACTGCTGGATGATGATTTAGATACGGCTCGGTCGATCCTGGTCCTCCGGGAGTTCGAACGAGACCACGGCGTGCAGGATGGTGCGAAATTCGAGACCTTTGCCTCCCTGGACCGGTTCTTCGGCTTGGACCTGGCCCGTCAGGTAGGTCAGGTGAGCACCCTCGCTCTGCCTGCGGAGGCCGTTGACCTGCTGGCCCAACGTCGACAGGCTCGAGCCGACAAGCAGTGGGCGGCATCAGATGTCTTCCGCGATCAATTGGCCGCGATCGGGGTCATCGTCACCGACACTGCGCATGGCCAAGAGGTCAATGGACAGCCGGTGGATCACTGAGCACCCGGCTCTACCGCTAGCGTGCGCTGCTCACGCGCCTTGCCATCTGCTGGACGCTCAGCCAGCCGTCTGGCGCCGGTGGTGCCGACGGTGGGCCGATGGCGTCACTGCGGGGCTTGGGGTCGGTACGGCCACACTGGACGGTGCTCCATCGGGTGGTTGTGGCGAGGGTGAACCTGATACCGCTGACGAGCCGCTGGCGGCCGCTCGATTTGCCGACATCGCCGCATGCGCCGCGGCCGCCCCGCCCGCAGCAGCAGAGCAATGGATGACTGCTGGCTTGCCGGACTCCGGGGCCTGATAGGCCGTACATCCAGGTGGTGGCTTCAATCCGCAGATGACCGCCGGAGCAGGTCGGTATGTGGTGGGAATGACCTCGCTGCTGACCAGTTGACTGCCCTTGTACATGTTGCGCGTGACTTTGATGGAGAAGCCGTTGACGCCGCCTTGGCCAAGGCACTTCGGCGACGGGTCATAGATCGTGGCAAATGGCCTGATATTCGTCTGCGGCCCGAACACCGCTTCCACCTTGGAGTACACGCGCGTGCTCCAGAAATTCACCGTCAGCGAGGTATTGGTCATG
>CAIKZY010000110.1 GCA_903832025.1 uncultured Actinomycetes bacterium | reverse complement strand
TCTGCGATCCAGCGCTCGATCAGGAGGAACAGCGGGCCGTACGGAGTGGGCGACTCCGTCCACATGGGATCTGAACCGTCTTGAAACCAGCCGTTGACCTGCGAGACGCCAGTACTCGTGGGATCTGCGCCGAGCAGTTGCAATTTGCCCTGGTCGTAATAGGAGTAGGCATCCCGGGAAAACAACGGTGGCGCCAGGATCAAGGGAATCGCCCAGATGGCCAGAATCGCCCACATGCGCTTGATTCGACGTTGACCATTGAGGTCTGTTCCCAGCACGAGCCACGTCTGCAACAGCACGGCCAAGCCCACGATCACCATGACACGACTGGTCAAGGAGCCGGTCAGGGAGCCGTGAAGGGTTCCAATCAGTGGAAGGTCCAAAACATTCTTGTCCACGGGCAGCCATCCGATTCCCAAGGCGCCAATGGCGATCAGTGTCGTGGCAAGGAATCCGGGAAGTCCGTGTCGCAGGATGTAGGTCTGAGACTGCTCGGGAGGTGCAGCCTGGGTCATGACCGCTTGCCGGTGATCCGCTCAGCCGCCAATCGTCCTGAGATCATCACCATTGGTACGCCAACTCCGGGCTGAGTGCCGGACCCGGCGAAAACCACGTTGTCGCCCCAGGTGTTCTTTGGCCGAAAGGGACCTGTCTGGAAGAAGGTGTGCGCTGAGGCAAATGGTGCCCCGCGCTCCATGCCCCGAGCCTGCCAGTCCAGCGGAGACGTCGTGGATTCGACCTCGATGGCATCGCCGAAGCCCACATACCCGCGCTCCTCCATGACCTGCACCATGTGATCTCGATATCGAGGGGCCTCGATGCGCCAGTCGATCTTGGCATCCAGGTTCGGAGTGGGGAACAGCACGTAATAGACCTGCTTGCCCTCAGGAGCCAATGTTGGATCGGTAAAGGTGGGGTTGGTCACGAGCAGGCTCGGATCACTCATCACGGTTCGCTTGTCGATCAATTCCTGGAAGACCTTGACCCACGAATGTCCAAAGTGGATGTTGTGATGAGCAATCTGGGAGTACTTGGCGCTCGAGCCGGCAAGGAGCAAGAAGCAACTCGGGGAGTAGCGCAGGCGGCGAACTCCCCACGGTTCGCGGCCGAGCAAGTCTCGGTAGGCGACGGGAAGATCCGGATTCAGCACAACGGCGTCGGCGCTGATCCGCTGACCATGATCTGTGTGCACTGCCACCGCGCGGCGACCGACGGTCTCCACTGATGCCACTCGCGTGTCATACATGAACTGGACTCCGTGCTTTGCTGCCGCGGCAGCCATCGCCTGGGGGACAGCGTGCATTCCACCGTCCGGAAAGTACACCCCGGCAACGGAGTCCATATAGGCGATGACGGCATAAATGGCCAATGCCTGTTGTGGTGACAATCCGGCATACATGGCCTGGAACGAGAACACTCGCTGCGTTCGTGGGTCCTTCAGGTACTGCTCGACCTTGGGAGCCAGTCGGCGAAAGCCACCGATGGCCACGAGTTTTGCCAGATCGGGGGTCACCAAGTCAAACGGTGAGTCAATATTGCGATCAATGAAGTCCTTCATTTCATAGCGGTACAGCTGAGAGACGAAGTCCACGTATCGGCGGTATCCGGCAGCTTCGTCGGGGCCGATCACCTGGCTGATCTCCTGGGCCATCGCGTCGGTGTCGGCATGCACATCCAGACGGGAGCCGTCGGGATAGTACGAGCGGTACAGCGGGGCGACCGGACGCAATGTCAGCCACTCGGCCATCGACTCCCCAAGAGCATCGAAGCATTGCTCGATCAGTTGGGGCATGGTGAGAACTGTGGGTCCTGTATCGATTCGGAACGTTCCACCCTCGCCGTCAAGCCGCAGTTGCCCCGCACGCCCGCCGGGCACGGAATCCTGCTCGATGACGGTGACGCTTCGTCCCGCCGCGGCAAGGTGCATAGCCGCGGACAGCCCGGCAAGTCCCGCGCCGACAACGATGACGTTGTCCGTTGGGCCCTTCACAGTACGCATGCGTGAACTTCTTTCATGTCGTTCGCCGCGTAGCGGCAAAGGCGAGGTCAGTCAGCACCGCGGCGGCACTGGAGTCGATGCGGGGGTCGGCGAGCGCCTGCACGGCTCCGGTCAACATTTCCTCGATGAGGAGCTCGGTATTGGCCAGTGCTCCAGTGTCGACGATCACCGAACGCAGGGCGCTCACACCGTCAGCATCCAGGTCAGGTCGCCCCAGATGCGCGTCCAGCACCAGTTTCTGATCTGGCGTTGCGTCACGCATAGCCATGGCCAGCAGGACCGTTCGCTTTCCCTCGCGCAGGTCATCTCCGGCCGGCTTCCCCGTCTGCTCCGGGTCGCCGAAGACCCCCAGCACGTCATCACGCAGCTGGAAGGCCTCACCCAGTGGCAGCCCGTATTGACTCAGCACCTTCAGCGTTGCCGGGTCTGCTCCTGCCAAGGTGGCCCCAAGGTGCAATGGCCGCTCGATGGTGTATTTGGCTGACTTGTATCGCACGACCCGCATGCTGCGCTCAACCGATCCGCCACCGCGAGCTTGCTCCAGCAAATCGAGGTATTGGCCAGCCATGAGCTCTGTTCGCATGACGTCGTACACGCTCTTCGCGGCCGCCAGTGCACTCAACGGTAGTCCGCAGTTCCACAGCACCTCATCGGCCCATGACAGGCACAAATCTCCCAGCAGGATCGCGGCTCCCAGCCCGAAGGACTCAGCCGATCCGTGCCACTGCGCTTGTGCATGCTCAGCTGCGAATCGCCGATGCGCTGCGGGCATTCCGCGTCGGGTGTCCGAGCCGTCCATGACATCGTCATGTATCAGGGCACATGCCTGCAAGAATTCCAAGGAGGCTGCCGCACTCATGACCGCGTCGAGCTGCGTTGAATCGGCACTGACTGCACGGTAGCCCCAGTAGCAAAATGCCGGGCGAAGTCGCTTCCCTCCGGCGAGGAGCTCGGTGACCGCTGCCAGCATGGGCTCAAGCTCTTCCCCGACCTCAGCCAGGACTGAAGTTTGCTCGGCGATGACCTCATTGATGATCTGTTGGACCCGCTGGCGCAGCCCGTCAACGTCAAGCGGTGAGATCACGGCCTAAGCCTACGTGAATTTGCCGTCCACGGCCTGCCCATAGGCTGTACCCCATGCCAGAACGACTTGCCAATGCGGCCTCGCTGGGAGCACTGCTGGCCTCAGGCGAAAAGTCTTTTTCCTTCGAATTGTTCCCGCCGAAAACAGATGATGGGGAACAGCAGTTGTGGCAGACCGTTCGGGACCTGGAAATGTTGAACCCAACATTCGTCTCGGTGACCTACGGAGCCGGTGGCTCTACTCGAGATCGCACGGTGCGGATCACCCAGCAGATTGCCCAACAGACTCGCATGCTCCCGGTTGCTCACCTGACGTGTGTTGGGGCGTCACGGCAGGAGGTGTCCGCCGTAATCGCTGAGTACGCGGCCGCGGGAATTGACACAATTCTGGCCCTGCGGGGCGACCCGCCAGGCGGACCAGATGCCCGGTGGGAACCACATCCCGGTGGACTTCAGCATGCTGATGAGTTGGTTCGCCTGATCACCGAGTCAGGATCGTTTTCCATCGGTGTTGCCGCGTTCCCCGAGGGGCACCCGGAATCGGCAGACTTGGTCCAAGATGCGCGGGTGCTGGCTGCCAAACAAGCTGCCGGAGCCGAGTTCGCTATCACCCAGTTCTTCTTCAACGTCGAGGACTACTTGCGACTTCGAGATCTGGCTGCACAGCAGGGCTGCACCATGCCCATCGTGCCGGGGCTGATGCCGGTGACCAATGTCAGCCAGATTGAGCGGTTTGTTGAACTTTCCGGCCAAGCATTTCCTGCCGACCTGACTGAGCGCTTTCGATCCGTGGCAGGTGATGGCGATGCTGTGCGAGCGCTGGGAGTGGAGGTCGCCACGCAGATGGGACAGCGGTTATTGGATGCCGGCGCTCCCGGCCTGCATTTCTACACGCTCAATCGGTCCACGTCCACGCGTCAGGTGTACGAGGCCCTGGGCCTAGATGCCTGGGCTCGCTGACCAGTTCGAACTAGTGGATCAGACCGGCGACGGTCTCGGCCCCCATGGCCACCAGCGGCAGCCCACCGCCGGGGTGCGCTGACCCGCCGACCAAGAACAAGCCTCGAATTGCGGATTGATTGGCCGGCCTGCGAAAGGCGGCACGAGCGCCATTAGAGGACCATCCGTATATCGACCCACCTGGTGCAAGGGTCCGCTCCTGAAGGTCGGCGGGAGACAAATGGTGCTGCCAGACGATCCTGTCGCGAATATCCGTGCCACGAGCAGCCAGCAGATCCACCACATGCTGCGCGTAATGCGCGGCGATCCCGGGCGCCTGCCAGTCCATCGTTCCTGATCGACCGTCTCCATGGCGGGGCGCGTTGACTAGGACGAACCAGGATTCGTGGTGGTCATCGGGTCGCATCGTTGCATCGTCGGGTGCGCACACATAGATCGCCGGATCGATTACCGGTTCAGGCACGCGCGCAAAGATCGAGTCAAACTCTGCGTCGTAGTGCTCGGGAAACCACACGTTGTGATGCTGAAGCCCAGGGGTGCGCCCGGCAAGTCCGAGCAGCACGACGAATCCGGCCAAGGAGGGTTGTGCCTTGGTCAGGGCTCGTCGCTCCTTGCCTGCTATCCCTGGCGGGAGCAGTTGGTCATACAGCACGGTTGCATCGGTATTGGACACGACGATGTCGGCCACGAACCTGCGACCGTCGGCGGTGGTGACTGCCCGAACCTGATCGCCGGCAACATCGATCGCTGTCGCGGCACAATTCAATTCGAAGGCCACTCCTAATTCCTGACAGCGTTGGGTCAGCACCTGTCCCAGGGTGCTCAGTCCGCCGGAGATGTGCCAGGCTCCGAACGTCTGCTCGACGTAGGCAATTGTTGCCAAAACCGCTGGTGCCTGCCGTGGGTCGGAGCCGGTGTACGTGGCGTAGCGATCCAGGATCTGCCGGGCTCGATTGTCGGTCAGGTACTGCTTGCCGATATCTCGCAACGTGGACGTTGGCGCGATCGTCCGCACATCGGAGACTGATGTGGCCAAGGACGCCATGGTTCGCCAATTGGGTCGTGCTGATTGCAGAAAGGGTCCGCGAGTAATCGACCACATATGTCCTGCACGTTCCATCAGTCGTTGCCATTGGGCACCGGTCTGCCCCCCGAATGACTGCTGCATGGCATCTGCTGCTGCAGCAGTGCCCGCGCCAGGCAGCACTACCGATGATCCATCGGGGAAGTGGTAGCCGAAGGCCGGATCCACGGGCACCAGGTCCAGGCACTGCTCCAAGGGCGTGCCGGTCTTGATGAACAGGTCGCGGTACACCGCCGGCAATGTCAACAGCGAAGGCCCGGTATCGAAGACGAACCCCTCATGGCGGGCTGCATGCAGCTTTCCGCCCGTGTGCGCGCTTCGTTCGATGACGGTGACGTGATGGCCCTGGGCGGCCAGGCGTGCGGCCGCTGCCAGTCCTCCCATGCCGGCACCGATCACCACAATGGTCCTTGGCGCGGTCACAGTGCGCGGCCCTTCCACTGGTTGGTGCCTCGAAGATGGCGCCACCAAGACACAACGCTCAGCGCACTGAACAGACTGATCGAGACCGGCTGTGCAAGCGCATCAGGCCATGTGCGTCCATCGACGGCATCTGCCGCCTGGATGCGCGAGAACACGCCGGCGGCGTAACCAACTGCACCAATGGCCCGAGTTCCCGGCTTGACCGGCGCCACCATGGCGATCGCGGGAACGACGAACGCGGTCAACAGGAAGGCATTGACCGCCACGCTCGCGACCGGTCCGTTGAATGCGCTCCACAGGCTCTTGGCATACCCGTCCACCAGCGCGGAGGTGCTGGCATACATTCGGCAGCTGGCAATCTGACTGCCATCCATCGTCTCGGTATGCCAGCCGGCCCGTCGCACCGCTCGCATCAGGGACACGTCCTCCAGGACTTGGTTGCGCACGGCTGCATGGCCCCCAATCGAGCGGTACACATCTGCACGAACCGCGATCAACTGTCCGTTTGCCGCTGCCAGGGACGGTCGGGTGTTGGTTCTGGCCCACGCCAGCGGCACCGTTGCCAGCCATGCCCAGGTCACCAGCGGCTGGACGATTCGCTCGATCAGCGATTGGCTCAGTTGGCGGGGATAGGGAGAGACCAGGGCCAGGTCCTCAGTGAGCAGGTGCGCGGCCACGGCAGCCACTGCCCCGGGCTCAAGGTGCACGTCGGCATCGATGAACACCAGGATCGGTGCAGTAGCTAGGTCGGCTAGGCGTTGGCAAGCCCAGGGCTTGCCCAGCCAGCCAGTCGGCGGTGGCACATCAGGTGCATGCACGACCGTCAGCCGCGGGTCGCGAAATTGATCAAGTACGTCGGCGGTCTGGTCGGTTGAGCCATCATCGAGGACAAAGACCCTCAGATTCTGGACCCCGGTCTGTCCCAGGACACTGGATACCGTTGTGGCGATTGTGCGTTGCTCGTTGCGTGCCGGAATCAGGACATCGACTGGCTCATCGAGCGGATTCGTGGATTGCGGGCGGCGAACAGCTCGACGATTGGCGATCGTCAGCCCGGCAATGGCCAGAGCCGTGGATGTTCCGACCACCAGTGCTGCCAGGCCCAGTTTTCTGGTCACCATTGCGGCTGGCTCCACACTCGCCAGGCCCACGGAATGATGACTGTGCCCATGCAGATCCCGCCCCAAAGTGCCACCCCTGGACGGTGGAAGAAGACCAATGCAGCCAGGGTGCTGGAGGTGTAGACCCACGCAAGCAACAGCGTGGGGACGCCGTCGCGCGCGATCTTGCGCGGCAGCCTGGAAAGCAGTGCCATGAGCGCCACGGCCGCAAGGAGCCAGCCCAGAAAGTTCTGCAAGGGAACCCCGGCTACGCCCGGCAATTGCCACTTCGATGGAGCCCAATGCCAGTAGCCCTCACCGGTCATCTGCGGATCCAAGAACAAGTCCCACGATGCCAGCAGCACCCCGCCGACCACCGTTGTTCCCATGCGCGATTCGGTCAGTCGCTGCGCGGCCAGCAGGCATGGGTAGGCCATCATCGACCAGGCCAGCGGGATGATCAGGGGTACATGCAGCACAGACATTCCCAGCGTTTGGCTGTACCAGTAGTGGCCGAATGGGAATTGCGTCCTGACGCCCAGTGCCTCAATGAACAGGCCGAAAGCGAGCGTGATCCCGGTATATCCAGCAGTCCAGGCCAGTCCTCGCCTGAGGTAGGCATGGGTGACGGTGGCGCCGAAGAACGTCAGCACCGTCAGGAGTGTCAGCGCGGCACGGAGGTTTCCATGCGTGAGTACCCACAGGATCTGTCCGAGGATGGTTACCGCTGCCAGTCCCCAGGGAAGGAATGGAAGCCATCCGGTCGGCGCGGAGCCTCGATCAGCTCGAGGACCGCTATAGATCCTTTGGCTCATGAAACAAGTCTATGGATCATTCGCCGCTGATGTTGGTGGTCAGTGCGGAGCTGGCTGATGCGGAGGTACCAGCGCCGGTAGGCAATGCAGGGGTGAAATGCGCCGGTCGCGATTTGTCCAAAAGCACGATCCACTGCTGTCCTGGCTTGAACGGCATCTGCTGGCCGTTTGTCATGGTGAAGATGGTTCCCGATGTAGGACTTGGCCGCGACCACCTGACGTCATATGCCATGCCGTCGCGCAGCACCACGCCGCGTCCGATGCCGACCGTATGAGCAAGCGGAGTGATGCCGCCGAACTTGTCGTGAAATGGCGAGTTCTCCTGCTGGACGTACTGGATGATGACCGTAGAGGCCTGTTGCGATTTTCCAGTGTCCTGGGCAATGTCCGGATAGCCATTCATTTGCACCGTGTACCTGCCGGTCGCCGGATTCCAGATGAAGGCTGCCTTGGCGTAGGACCAGTGCATCTTGACTCGTGTGTTGGGCAAGCCTCCTGCCGGAGGATTCGCGCTGAATGCGAATCCCATGTCGTGATCGACGCTGGCCTGAGGCGCGCGTGCGAGGGCGACCGTTCCATCCAAGAAGAGGTTGTACGGGGCCGGTCGGGTCTGGTCTCTGGCATACCCGATTCCACCGTGTCTTGGAGACACGTCGTATATCGCTGCGGCATCGAGGACCGGAAACATTTTGTGCTGGGCACCTGAGTACGCAAACGCAGGCGTTCCGAACCCTGCCAGCAAGTCAATGTCACTGATCCGAGCGGACCGGATTGGGCCAATGCGCCTGGGGATGCTGGCCGAGAACACAGCGGCAATTCGTGTTAATCCGTACTCCACCGGCTCGACGTACACGATGTCCGCTTGGTCAAGCCCTGCTTGCGGTTGTGCATTGTGCGTGTTGTCGTACTTCACGACCAAGACGGGCTTGGGGTCCGACTCAGGAAGTCCAGTCAACGGCGAAGTACGCAGTTGGACCGTGGGCGCAGGCGCCGACACCGCTGAGCGACTGGCGAAAGCAGTACTTGGCGCGGGACTTGGACTTGCGCACGCAGCCAACACGAGCAAGCCAGTCGACGCGACGATTACTAGGGGCACCTGCATGCAGGCACGGTAGTGCGGTCTGTCGCCCATCGTGCCTTGACGCGCCCGCAATCGACGTGCGCGCAGGCAGGCCAACCTGCCGCAGTTGCGTCCCGGCAGTTGATACCCCCATAGGTATACTCAGGGAGCCGAGCGGCGATGGTCGTACAGCACAAACGCGTGAGGGATGGGTATGAAGCGCATCGTGATCATCGGCGGTGTTGCTGGCGGGATGTCCGCAGCCACGAGAGCAAGGCGGTTGGACCCGGAGGCCTCGATCGTCGTACTGGAGCGCAGTGGGTACGTGTCCTACGCCAATTGCGGGTTGCCGTACTACGTGGGCGGAGTGATATCTGAGCAATCAGATCTGCTGCTGCAGACCCCAGACTCTCTTCATCGTCGCTTTCGCCTGGATGTGCGAGTGAGCACCGAGGTCATCGGAATCGATGGTCAAGCACAACTGGTCATGGTTAGGGATCGTCTGGACGGCACGGAATATTCGTTGCCGTACGACTACTTGATTCTCAGCCCGGGAGCACAGCCGATCCTCCCGACCCTCCCAGGTATTGATCGCGCGTTGACCCTGCGCACCATCGAGGACGTCACGCGAATCGCTGATGCCGTCGCCGGCGCTCCGCGGCATGCAGTGGTCATCGGCGGAGGATTCATCGGCATCGAGACCGCGGAGAACCTGATACACCGAGGTATCCCCACCACCGTGGTCGAGGCGGCTGACCAAGTGCTCACCCCTTTGGATCCAGAAATGGCCGTACCGGTCGCAGCCGAGTTGCGCCGGCATGGAATCGACCTTCGCCTTGGTGTGGCGCTTGCGGAAGTCAATGACACTGGCGTTGTGCTTACCGACGGCACGAGCATTGATGCTGATTTGGTGATCGTCGCCATCGGCGTCCGCCCAGATGTCACCTTGGCCAAGGCTGCTGGAGTCACCGTTGGAGCTCGGGGCGGAATCGCCGTGGATGCCATCGGACGAACCAGCGATGCGCGCATCTACGCCATTGGGGATGCGGCGGAGAAGGCCGACGCCCTTGACGGCGATGCGGTGCTGGTCCCGCTGGCCAACATCGCCAACCGGCAAGGTCGCATGGTGGCCGACCACATCATGGGACGCCCCGTTCGGCATATCCCGACCATTGGCACCGCGATCGTGAAGGTATTCGACCTGGTAGTGGCGGTGACCGGCTGGAACGAACGGCGGCTGCATGCTGCCCACATGGAACCAGTGATCATTCATTCGCACCCCGGTTCGCATGCTGGCTATTACCCGGGTGCAGAGTCGATGATGCTCAAACTCTGCATTGACCCGCAGACCCAGCTCATCCTTGGTGCCCAAGGGGTGGGCACTGAGGGTGTTGACAAGCGCATCGATGTCATTGCCACTGCCATGCGGTGTGGGTTGACGGCACCGGGATTGGCTGACCTCGAGCTCGCCTATGCACCACCGTTTGGTTCGGCAAAGGATCCGGTGAACATGCTGGGGTACATGGCCGACAACATGCTGTCCGGCCTGACCATCTCTGCTCAGTGGTATGAGTTGCAGGATCTGCTGGACCAGGGGTACGGCCTTGTCGATGTACGCACTCCCGGGGAGTTTGCCGCCGGCAGTATCAGTGGCGCAGTGAATATTCCTGTCGATGAGATTCGAGAGCGAATGACGGAGTTCGCCGATAACCCCGTCCTAGTCTTTTGCCAGGTTGGTCAACGCGGGCACACCGCCACCACACTGCTCCGTGAGTTGGGGGTGCCTGCGGTGAATCTGGACGGTGGGTACAAGACCTGGTTGAACTCGCCGGCCGCTTTTTCGGCTGATCGTGCCCTGCCGGGCTCTTGAGCATCCGTCGAGCCACCCGATGGATTCCCACCTGCCTTCGCGCTGACTACTGCTTGGAGCGCTGAGCGACCCCGGCGAAAGAGCCCATTGACGATTGTCAGGGGTGCAGGCTACGGTTCAGTCATTCGAACATCTGTTCGAATAGCAGTCCCGAGCGCCGGGCCCGCCTCGACCCCGGGCTCGGCGCGAGGGGCTGGACGTAGGACTGATCGAAGGTCATGCCGTGGTCCATCGCTACCAGCATGTAGTGCAGGTGCATTTGGACTGCGGCAAACCTGGTGAGTTCGTTTGGCGCGGTCGACGGTATCGGGTTCTTCAGGTACTGAGCCATTGGGTCGAAGCAGTGCCGTGGTGGGTGAACCTTCGCGGCACGGGTCATGGTGCGTCGTTACAGCGCACCGTCTGGCGGGTCGAAGCCACATCACGTGCCGGAACTACCGGCGTATACGACCTGTGCGTGGCCTCTGATCGATGGAGGCTGCTGCGGGTCATCGACTGAGCAGGAGATCGCGATGACAACAATGACGGCCCCACGTCCGACTAGTACGCCAAGCGCAACGTATGACCTGATGATTTCTGCGCGACGCAGCCTGACTGAGGCACACCGATGCGCAAATGCCAGCGAGCGTTACGTCGCAGCACACCTGGCAGCACTCCGCGCCGCGGCCGCAGTCCTTGCCGCACGTACCCACCCAGATGGCCGTCGCAGGCAGGTGCGCAGCGTGTGGTCGATACTGCCCGTGGCTGCACCGGAGCTCACCGAGTGGGCGGAGTTCTTCGCTAGCGGTGCCCGCAAGCGTGCGATTGCCGAGGCGGGTATTCCTTGCGTGAGCATGCGCGAGGCCGACGATCTGATGCGTGATGCAGGCATTTTCATCGGTCGAGCTGCGGTACTGCTCGGACTTGCTGCATGACCTGCTGAGCGCGCTCAGTGCAACTGGCGGGGCTGCCTCCCGGATGCCAGTTACTCCATTGGCCGAAGTCCTGGGAATTTCTCCTGACTTCGGCCAATGGCGCCCACTCCTAGGTCAGGTCTTCGGCATCGCGGTGCCCGGTGACCTCACAAGCGGTGACTGCAGACATGACGAATTCGGATGACAAGGACCACCCATGACCACCATCGATCCCTGGGTACATCTACAGGTTGCCTCGGGATTCTCGCTGCGATACGGGGCATGCATGCCAGAAGAACTGGTATCGGCCGCTGCAGGAATGGGGCAGCAAATGATTGCCCTGACCGATCGTGACGGGGTGTATGGGGCAGTGCGATGGATGCAGGCATGCGGTGCGGTGGGTATCGGTGCGATTCTTGGCGTGGAACTTGCAATGCATCGCCCGAGTCCATCGACGCAGCGCAAGACCCCGGCACGTGGGGGAACATTCGTTGATGATGATCGCCCGCGGGTGATGTTCTTCGCCAGAGATGCACGAAGTTGGGCATCTCTTTGTCGACTGGTCACTGCTGCACATCAGTTGCGTGATAACCCGGCGCTGCGTTGGGACCAGATATGCACGCACAGCCACGGACTTGTTGCAGTGCTCGGACCGACATCTTCCTATGGTCGTGCGGTCTGCGATGGCGCGCAGGATTTAGCAAGACAACTGCTGGATCGTTGGCGTGAGGTGTTCGGCGAAAGACTGCATGTTGGGGTGACCTCTCATCATGCCGCCACCGATCGGCGGTATTCGATGCTCCATGCAGCGCAGATGACTGATGTTGCGCGCCAGTGCGGGATTGACGTAGTGCTGACCAATGCGGTGCGCTATCGAATTCCAGAGCAAGGACAAATCGCCGATGTTCTGGATGCCGCCAGGCAGATGGTGTCCTTGCGTTCAGGTCGTGTCCAGCGCGATAACGGCGAGGCGTGGATGAAGTCCGGGGCGCAGATGGCCCAGATCGCACAGCAGATTGCTGGTGCGGCCGGGTATCGAGCCGATGGTGGCCTGCTGCATGCCACCAGGGAACTGGCCGAGCAATGCGTGATGAACCCTTCCGAGCTGGGTATTGGCAGGGTATTCGTTCCGGAACTGCAAGTGACCCTGGGTCGAACCGATTCTCCTGATGCTGATGCGCTGCTGTCCGCTCGATGCCGTCAGGAATTGGACAGTCGGTATGTCGGTACTGCGCGCGCACGCGCAGTCGATCGCCTGGCCGATGAGCTGAAAGTTATTCGCGACGTTGGGTTTGCCAGCTATTTCATCACCGTTGGCGAAGTGGTCGCGATGATCAAGGGAAACGGGGTCCGGGTTGCTGCCAGAGGATCAGGTGCCGGAAGTGTCGTGAACTATCTTCTTGGCATCTCGGGGGTGGATCCGATCGCACAAGGTTTGCTGATGGAGCGCTTCTTGTCGCCGCTGCGCAGTGGGCTGCCGGACATTGACATTGACGTGGAGTCAGCAAGGCGAGAGGAGATCTATCGATGGATCCTGGAACGCTTTGGGGATCAGCGGTGCGCGTGCGTGTCGATGATGGAGACCTATCGAGTTCGCCATGCCGTTCGCGATGTCGGAGCAGCGTTGGGGATGCCTCCAGCGGAGGTAGGAGAACTAGCAAAATCATTCCCGCACATTCGAGCCAGACATGCGCGCTCGGCGCTGGCTGAACTCCCGGAGTTGCGTACATCGGGGTTCGGTCGACTTGCCGCCCGCGGTGAACTTGATGGATTCATTGCATTAGTCGAAGCGCTGGATGGCTTACCTCGGCACGTGGCCCTGCACCCCTGCGGAGTCCTGCTGTCTGATGCTTCCCTTGGCGATCGGACGCCTATGCAGCCCAGCGCCGCCGGATTTCCGATGAGTCAGTTCGACAAGGACGACGTGGAAGCCCTTGGGCTGCTCAAGCTCGATGTCTTAGGCGTGCGGATGCAGTCGGCGATCGCGCATGCACTGTCTGAGACCAAGCGTGCAGGGGTTGATGTTCCCGATATCGATCGCATCGCCCTTGACGATCCGGACACCTTCGCCCTGATTCAGAGCACACACACTCTGGGGTGTTTTCAGATCGAGTCCCCAGGCCAACGCGAGCTCATCGGGAAGTACGAGCCAACCAGTTTTTCCGACTTGATCATCGATATCTCGCTATTTCGGCCTGGACCGGTGAAGTCAGACATGATCCGGCCGTTTTTGCGGGCCAGGCAGGGATGGGAACCGGCCCAGTACCCGCATCCGGATCTACGTCCGGTGCTGGAGCAGACCTTTGGCGTGGTGGTCTTCCATGAGCAGGTGATGGGAATCCTGGAGGTGATGACCGGCTGCACGCTGGCCTATGCCGATGAGATGCGGCGTTCGATGGGATCGCAGGCGGGAATCGATGATGCCCGTTCCTGGTTTTATCCCGCCGCATTGCGCAGAGGGTATGGGCTCGATGTGGTTGAGCAAGTGTGGCAAGTGCTGCACTCGTTTGCCTCATTCGGATTCTGCAAGGCCCATGCTGCGGCGTTTGCACTCCCCACTTATCAGTCGGCATGGCTGAAAACCCATTACCCGGCGGCGTTCTATGCCGGACTACTTACCCACGATCCAGGGATGTACCCCAAGCGGTTGATTCTGGACGATGCACGCCAGCAAGGGGTGCAGATCCTGGGCGTGGACATCAATGCATCCGATGCGGTGTATCGCGTGGTGGCGGGGGAGGACGGTGATCTGGGTGTGCGCATGGCATTCTGCGATGTCCGCGGAATCAGCCGGCACGAGATCGATGCGCTGGTAGCAGGACAGCCGTATGCGTCCCTGACTGATGCCTGGCGGCGTTCGCACGTGAGTCGGCCGACCATGGAGAACCTGATCGTTACCGGTGCGTTTGATGCGCTGTACTGCCTTGGCGGTACCGCCCGAAGAGGATCGGTAACTAGACGGGACTTGCTGCTGCAGCTCGCGGACCTGGATCGCCATGACCGTGGGGCATCTGATGGGCAGATGTCCCTGGCGTTGCTCGATGAGCAGATCAGTCCGTCCGGTCTTCCGGAGATGAGTGCAGCGGAGAAGGTTCGCGCGGAGATTTCAGTTCTCGGGATGGACGTCAGTGCCCATGTCCTTGATTTCTATGCACCGATGCTTGCCCAGATGCAGATCACCAGGTCTGCACAGTTGCTGCAATCCCGTTCACGCCAGCAGGTGCTTGTTGCTGGAGTAAAGGTCGCGGTGCAGACTCCGCCGGTGCGCAGCGGCAAACGCGTCATCTTTGTCACGGTGGACGATGCCACCGGCCCGGTGGATGTCGCATTCTTTTCCGATGCGCAAGAGCGTTACGCCACGACGGTGTTCTCCTCGTGGCTGATGCTGATTCGTGGGACGGTGCGTCGCACCGGGCCCAGGGGAGTCTCCATCACTGCTACCGGCTGCTGGGACCTGGCTGGCATGTATCGCACCTGGCAGCGGTCTGGGGCACCTGCGGTGTGGGAAGTGATCAATGCCGATCAGCCGGAAGTCGCTGCTCGAGCGCAGCGCACGCTGGTTCATGCCACCGGCTACCGCATGTCCCCGTATGCCGATGTGGCCCCGCCGGGCAGCCCGGTTAGCACGATGACGGCCTCGTTATGGCATGCAAGCCCCGGGTGCAGTGGATGATGGATCCATGAGTCGGTCACAGGTGCGCCGGCAGACCGGTGCGCTGGGGCTGGGCACTGATGACGCAGGCTGCACCATCTTGCACGTTGACATGGATGCGTTCTACGCATCGGTCTCGCTCAGGACGCGTCCAGACCTGCATGGCACGCCGGTCATCGTGGGTGGCTCTGGGGGACGGGGAGTGGTGCTGTCGGCCACCTACGAGGCTCGAGCGCTGGGCGTCCACTCGGCCATGCCCATGTCACGAGCCCGACGTGTCGCGCCACAGGCCACGATCATCGCTCCCGATCATGACCTGTATGCCCAAGTGAGCCGCAACGTGATGGAGGTGTTCGCCTCGATCACGCCATTGGTCGAGCCGTTGAGTCTTGATGAAGCCTTCTTAGACGTCTCCGGCGCGATCCGTCGTCTGACATCGCCTCGGTCGATCGCTGAGCTCATTCGCGCTCGCATCCAAGACGAACAGCAGATCACCTGCTCGGTTGGAGTGGCAACGACGAAGTTCGTGGCCAAACTGGCGTCAACGCGTGCAAAGCCCGATGGCTTGCTGGTGGTTCCAGCAGATCAGGTGATCGCATTCCTACACCCGCTTCCTGTTGGCGCCTTATGGGGAGTGGGAGAGCGCACGGAGGAACACCTGGTCCGGCTCGGCTTGCACACCGTTGCCGATATCGCGAACACTCCCAAGGCCACCTTGTGCCGTGCGCTCGGGCAGGCGACCGGAGCGCACCTACATGAGTTGTCTTGGGGGCGTGATCCGCGCGCGGTGCGGGCGCACGAGCCCGAAAAGTCCATCGGCAACGAGCACACCTTCGCAGAGGACGTCGACGATCCCGAGGTGATCGGGGCACATTTGCTACGGCTGGCAGACCAAGTCGGCGGCAGGCTCCGCGCAGCGGGGTTTACCGCGCGAAGTGTCCATCTCAAGGTGCGATTCGCCGACTTCAGCACCATCACCCGGTCTCGCACCCTGACCGTCCCCACCGATGTCGGTATGGACCTGTATCAAACGGTCAAGTCGTTATACGACGCGTTGGGGTTGCAGCGAGCCAGGATCAGGCTGGTGGGCGTTCGGGTC
>CAIKZY010000109.1 GCA_903832025.1 uncultured Actinomycetes bacterium | reverse complement strand
GGAGTTCCTGGAATACGTGGAGCGCTCCAAGCCGGCCATCATGGAGGCGATCCGCACGACCACTGACCTGTCTGATGACTCGGTGAGCCAACTGGAGTCCGCGATCGCGGAGTTCAAGAAGCAGTTCACGACCACAGCTGGGCACATACTGGTCAATGACGAGCCTGTGGAGGCGATTGCGGATTCGGCGATCGACCCCACGCAGATCAAGCGGGCGGTTCGGGAGTAGCACCATGGGCGCTCAACTCAGGGTTTACCGGCGGCGCATTCGCTCCGTTCAGGCAACCAAGAAGATCACGAAGGCGATGGAGCTCATTGCTTCCTCGCGCATCATCAAGGCGCAACAGCGCCTAGACGCTTCATTGCCGTATCTTCTGAGCCTGACCGAAGCGATTTCTGCCGCTGCATCCGGAGCGTCGGACGTCTCCAAGCACCCGCTGATGGCGAACTCCGAGAATCGTCGCCGTGCAGCGGTGTTGGTGATCACCGCCGATCGAGGCCTGGCCGGTGCCTATTCGTCCAATGCCCTGAAGGAAGCCGAAGGGCTGATTCGAAACCTGTCCGCCAAGGGCATCACAGCCATACCGTTCGTCGTCGGGCGCAAGGGTGTTTCGTTTTATCGGTTCCGAGAGCGCGAGATGGGCGGCACCTACACCGGATTCACGGACCAGCCCACCTACGCCAACGCTAGGGAAATCGGTGCGGATCTGCTCGACGCGTTCATGGCGCCGGCGGACCAGGGTGGCGTTGACGAAATCCACATGGTGTACACGCACT
This sequence comes from uncultured Actinomycetes bacterium, assembly GCA_903832025.1. Lineage (GTDB taxonomy): Bacteria > Actinomycetota > Actinomycetes > S36-B12 > S36-B12 > CAIKZY01. The sequence continues at coordinate 1,368 of CAIKZY010000109.1, read as the reverse complement.
TTGCCTCCATGGTGACCCAGGAGCCTCGAGTTCGTCGCATGCTTCCGTTGGAGGTCGTCGATGAGGTTGTTGAATCCACCGGCAATCCGTCACCGCTGTACGAATTCGAGCCCGGACCAGAAGCCGTGCTCGATGCCTTACTTCCTCGCTACATCCAACACTCGATTTACTCTGCGCTGCTCATGTCGGCGGCCTCAGAGCACGCTGCACGACGCAAGGCAATGAAGTCCGCAACCGACAACGCCGAAGAACTCATCAAGACGTTGTCACGTCAGGCCAACCAGGCACGACAGGCCGAGATTACCCAGGAAATCAGCGAAATCGTCGGCGGAGCCGACGCTTTGTCCGCGTAACGGTAGGAGAAGGAACAACCATGACTGCAACGACTGAGACCAAGACCGGCGTCGGGCGTGTTGCCCGCGTGACCGGCCCAGTGGTCGACGTGGAGTTCCCCGTCGAGGCGATGCCTGAGCTGTTCAACGCGTTGACCGTTGACGTGCAGATCGGTGACGCCAAGCGCACGCTCACCCTGGAAGTCGCCCAGCACATCGGCGACAACATGGTTCGGGCAATCTCCATGCAGCCCACCGACGGCCTGGTTCGCGGAACTGACGTGGTCGACTCGGGTAACCCCATCATGGTGCCCGTCGGCGATGTGACCAAGGGGCACGTGTGGAACACGTTGGGCGTTCCGCTGGACGTTCCTGAAGCATCGCTGGAGATCACGGACCGCTGGAGCATTCACCGTTCGGCCCCTGCCTTTGATCAACTGGAGTCCAAGACCGAGGTCTTTGCCACCGGCATCAAGGTGATCGATCTGCTCACGCCCTACGTCAAGGGCGGAAAGATCGGTCTGTTCGGCGGTGCTGGTGTGGGCAAGACCGTCCTGATCCAGGAGATGATTTACCGAGTTGCGGAGAACTTCGGTGGCGTTTCGGTGTTCGCCGGCGTCGGAGAGCGCACCCGTGAGGGCAACGACCTGTTCCTGGAAATGACCGAGTCAGGTGTTATCTCCAAGACCGCACTGGTCTTCGGTCAAATGGACGAGCCGCCGGGCACTCGTCTTCGTGTGGCCCTGACGGCATTGACCATGGCGGAGTATTTCCGCGATGTGCAAAAGCAGGATGTGCTGTTGTTCATCGACAACATCTTCCGATTCACCCAGGCCGGTTCCGAAGTGTCGACCCTGCTGGGTCGTATGCCATCAGCGGTGGGATATCAGCCGACCCTGGCCGATGAGATGGGCGTTCTCCAGGAGCGCATCACTTCCACGCGTGGTCACTCGATCACGTCCTTGCAAGCTATCTACGTCCCCGCTGACGACCTGACTGATCCCGCGCCGGAGACCACGTTCGCTCACCTGGATGC
>CAIKZY010000108.1 GCA_903832025.1 uncultured Actinomycetes bacterium | reverse complement strand
GGGCCGAAGAACACCGTGTCGGCAATGCCAGTTGATGCCAGGTACTGCTCTGCCTTCATGGCTACCGAACGGGGATCGCGGCTGTATGGCTCGCCTGTGTAGGGATCCACGATGAAGAAGTTGAGTACCAGAGTCTTGGCGCGACGGAACGGATCGATGAAGGCCGTTGCGGGGTCCGGAAGCAGTTTCATGTCCGATTCATTGATGGCCTGGAATCCACGGATAGAAGACCCATCGAACATCAGTCCGTCGTCGAAGACATCCTGAGTGAATGCCGAGACCGGCATGTTGAAGTGCTGCATGACGCCGGGAAGGTCGATGAATCGAACATCGACGAATTCCACGCCTTCTGACTTGATGTACTTCAGCACATCATCTGAGTTGGTAAACATGTTTCCTCCTGCACCCGTGACGGGTGCCGCCTGTGGTGACCAAATCGGCCACTTCGCCTCGCGTGGTGGCGGGTGCCACCGGGACGGGTAGATCGTACAAACAGACCGTATCGCTCCAGTGTCTTGAATGTTTCACGGGTGTAAACCCCAGGCCGATACCGTTGGTGGGTGCCCGACCAATCAACGCCGGACCTTGTGCGGGAAACGCCCGTCCAGACGGCAGGCTACGGCCGTCGTTTTGCAGCCATCTGCATCGACTGGTTTGCCTGCCTCGCGGCGGCGCGAGTCTTGTATTCCAAAGCGCCCTATGGCAGCCCGGAGTCCTCCCTGGCAACACTGTGCGTGTTTGCCCTCGAAGTGATCATCTTCACCTGGCTGATTCAGGCGTCGTTCGGTCAGCGCATTGTGGGCATCATGATCACGCGAACCGATAGGAGTCGACTAGGACTGGGTCGGGTGGTGATACGCACGGTACTGCTGTGCTTGGTGATTCCCGTGGTGATCGTCGACGCTCAAGGCAGAGGTCTCCACGATCGAGCGGCCGGATCCATAGTCATTCGCCGCAGAGCGGCTGTTTAGCACTGCTGCTTCGTCCTGATTACCGCTGACGGCGACTTGCCCGAGCGCTGGTGGGTAGCGGTCCCTTCGGGATCGGCAGGGCCCCGGCGGCGCCACCGAGCGCGTCGAGCTTTCGTCGCACCTCAGTGATCGCTCCACCGCGAAGATTACGCGGCAACTTATTCAGCTCCCGCTGCAATTTGCGAAGTGGAATCTGTCCTGGGTGCATGCCCACCTGCATGTCATAAATCGGCGTCTCTGGCAGCCAGCGCGCAGTCTTCTTGCGCTCGTTGGCCAGCAGGTGCTCCACTCTTGCGGGAGAGCCCTCGCCAATCAGGATGACACCTGGCTTGCCCACAACACGCGTGATCAAGTCTTGATTCTTGCTCACGGCAACTCCCGCAGTGACCACCCAGCCACCGCGCAAGGACTGAATAACCGCACCCGCGGCGCCGGGCTCGCCCTCGATTTGGGTGTATGCCGCCTTCATGGCCCGGCGGCTGAACCAAAACGTTGCTGCCAGCAGTCCGGCAGGAATCGCCACAATGATTCCGGTGATCGGGCCCAGCCATAGCCAGATAGGCAGGCCGAGCACCAGGGCTCCGGCAAGGAAGCAGCCAAGGATCTCCAACGGCAGGGCCGGGAATGCCTTCTGCGTCATGGCCCAGTTCTTGGCCAGGGCCGACAGCGTGGTGCGAATGCGGGTGAACATGACACAAGCCTATGGCCAAGGGCCTACCGGCCGGGGTGTACCTCAATTAAGTCTGCCGGGCAGATCCGTCCGGGACGCTCTACCCAGGCGGTCACTCCGCGCAGTCCGATTGCCGCTTTCGGAAACTTGTGGGCCGCACTGCCGTAGGCGCGCTCAACCATCGCTCCAGCGATTGTGCACGGGATGTTCTCGCCGCCGAGCATGAGAACCGCACCCCCGGAAAAGACAAGCCGCGTCATCGGCGCCAACTTGGTGAGATGGCCTAACCCTTGGGTACAGATGTTGTCGGCGATCACTCCCGGCGCGATGCCCTCGATGCCCAATGCTTCGGCGATGCGATTCAACTCACCCACGTCCACGATCGAAATCTGACGATGGTTTCGAATAATCGTCCCGGGCGTGAAGACGGGCTTTTGACGCACGCCCGCGGCCATAGTGAGCCCGCTGTGCCGGTCACCAACTGCCCCTTCAAACGAGCAATCCAAGTAGTCGACGACCATCGGAGACTGCTCATGCTCCGGCCAGATGTGCGTAGCCACGACTTTGGCGGTCACGGGGAAGGAACCGCCCGCGCTGCGATTGCACTGGCGTAGAGTCGGCCAGCTCGATAACTGGACCGAACGAGGGGACCGCTCATGACCCCCACGAAGCCGATCTGAAGTGCGGCCTGCTCAAGGTCAAGGAATTCCTCTGGGCGCACCCATCGAGCGATCGGATGGTGCCGGGCGCTCGGGCGCAGATATTGGGTGATCGTCACCAAATCGCAACCGGCATTGCGCAAATCAGTCAACGCCTGATGTACCTCACTGATTTCCTCGCCCATCCCCAGGATGAGATTGCTCTTGGTGATTAGCCCGGCAGCCTTGGCGGCACTGATGACCTGCAGACTGCGTTGGTAGTCAAATGCTGGGCGAATCCGCTTGAAGATGCGAGGGACTGTCTCCAGATTGTGAGCGAGCACCGATGGGGCGGCGGAGAAGACGATATCCAGTAACTCGGGCTTAGCGCTGAAATCCGGAACGAGAACTTCGACCTTGGTGTCGGGATTTAATTGGAAGATCTGCCTGACCGTTTCTGCGTAGAGCCACGCGCCCTCATCGGCAAGATCGTCTCGCGCGACGCCAGTGACCGTGGCGTATCGAAGCGTCATGGTCGCCACCGATTCGGCAACCCGTCGCGGCTCATCGATGTCCAACGGTGCGGGCCTACCGGTGTCGATCTGGCAG
>CAIKZY010000107.1 GCA_903832025.1 uncultured Actinomycetes bacterium | reverse complement strand
TCAGCCTTGAACTGAGGCGAGAACTTGCGCTTCATTCGGGCCACAGACCCATCCTCTCGTCAGGAGAGAACCTGTCCAAGAACCTTGATACACGTCAGCGGCGGATTTGCTGGAAGTGGTGGCGCGGCTGTCGGTGGCACCGTTGGCGCTTTCGGTGGTGGCGGCGCGGGTGCGGCGGGCACGGTTGACGGTGGCGGCGCCGGTGGCGGCGGCGGCGGGTACACCGGTGGCGGCGGCGGCGGGGCTGCTGATCCGTCGTATGGCAGCGGTGGTGGCGGCGGCGGCTCAAGCTTGGTCCCTGTTGGGAGCTCCGCCAGTCAAAACCAGTCCGGCGGCGGCATAACGGCTATCACCAATTGCGCATTGGTCGAGCAATCAGCCGATCAGGTGCCGGCTCCATGGTTCCAGTCCTACGGCCGTAACCAGTCCGACACATGCCTGCAGACCTGGAGCCCGAGCTGGGCGCAGTGGCCGAACAAGGGCACCGGTGGGTTCACCTGCGATCGCTGGGTGAGCTATAACCCGAACACCGGCTGGTGGGATCCGGCGCCGTATGCGTATTTCCCGATTGGTCATCCATACGCGGGCACTTCACGCTGAAGCATGCACTGATGTGACGACGTCAGGTGGTGGGGGATCGGGCTTCGGCTTGGTCCCCCACACTGGTGTCTGGACTCGATGCACTGGCTCGCAATACGCCGCAGCAACACGAATACCCGGTGACTGCGGCGATACGCGCTGTGGCTAGTAGACCCTGGAGTATTCCTGCTGCTCCCAGTCGGTGACTGCCGACAGCCACCGCTGATGCTCACGGCGCTTGAGGCCGATGTAGACATCGACAAGGTCAGGCTCCAAGTAGGAGCGCAGCACCTCGTCGGCCTCCAGCGCATCTAGCGCATCGGCCAGCGAGTGCGGGGTGTGCCGATCGGTATTGGGCGCGGCATCGGCGTCACCGACTTGCGGTTCTGAGAGCGCCAACTTGGCCTCAACGCCATGCAACCCGGCAGCCAGCAGCACCGCAGCCAGCATGTGCGGGGACGCGGTGCCATCAGCCATCCGATGCTCCACGCGCGTGGTGGCACCGCGTTGGCCGGGGATACGCACCGTGGCGATGCGATTGTCGATGCCCCAGTTTGCCCAGTACCCGCTGAGCATCCCTGGGGTCAGGCGCTTGTAGGAGTTCACCGTCGGCGCTGCAAATGCCGCAATGGCCTCATGATGTGCCAGGAGTCCGGCGATGAAATGCCGTGCCACGGCACTGATGCCGATCGCATCATCTGGGTCGTAGAACGCGTTGGCCCCATCGGGGGTGGCCATGGACATGTTGGCGTGCAGACCACTGCCGACGGTGTCACCGAAGGGACGAGCCATGTAGGTGGCATCGATGCCGCGAGATCGTGCCACGATGCGGGTTGCCTCGCGGAACAGCAATGCGCAGTCGGCCGCCGGGAGGGCTGGCTGGTAGTGCAGCGACACTTCCACTTGGCTTGGGGTGAACTCCGCGTTCATCCCTTCCACCTGCAGATGTGCGTGCTCGGCGAATGCCACGATCGCCTCGATCGTGCCGGTCGGATCGGCGCCGGCACCGATGCCGTACACCCGATGGTCTGGCACTGGCAGCCGAGTAAGCGGGGAGCGACCGTCGAGCAGGAAGAATTCCATCTCAAAGCCGGTCATCGGGGTATAGCCCAACTCCTGCCAGCGATCGCAGATCAGCCGCAGCTGCCGACGCGAATCCAGCGGCAGTGGCTGGCCATTCGTGCGAAACAGCGAGGCCATTGCCGTTGTGCGTCCATCGGTCCACGGTCGCACCGTGTCCTGGTCCACGATGGCTTCCATGTCCGGAAACCCGGCGCTGGTGGAGTAACTGGCGGTCTTCAGGAAGCCCAGGTCCAGGCCCTGCACCATGCAGGTGATCGCATAGTGCGTGGGGTGATCCAGGCGATGGGCCGGCACGGTCTTGCCATGCGTCAGGCCGAGCAGGTCCGGAAACAGCACATCGATCTGCTCGCCCACGGTCACACGTCCTTCCCGGCAGCCACGCCGACCAGCACACCCTTGTCCACGACCTGGTGGTCGTCCAAGAACACCGAATGGTTCCGCATGGGCAAGTCGAAGTGGCCAGCGGTGAAGCGCTGTGCGTTCTCGTTGGCACCGGTGGAGAACAGGAAGTTCCCGGCAAAGGCGCGGGCCTCAGTGCCGTTGATGTCCGAGCGGTCATAGAGCTCCAGGAAATCCCAACGCGCCGCGGAGTTCATGCCGAACCCGACATGACTGGTGGCGTATGCATCGGCGTCGAATGCCGCCAGGTAGGACCGCATGAGTTCGGCCTGGTACCCATCGCCCTCGATCGCGGTGACGTAGTCCTGCTCGATGTGCAACGTGATCGGCTCGGTGACGTAGTGCTTGAACGTCAAGTTGATGTCCCCTGGCGCCAGGACCACCGTTCCATTGACCGTCCCCGACGCCGGGAACGCCAGGACCAGTCCGCCGGGCCAATGCGCAATCGACCCTGGCCCGGAGACCACTCCGGTGGAGCCGGCAGTGAATGCACCGGCCAGCTGTACCGATACATCGGTCCCGGCCTCACTGACGGCGCGCATCACGGTTGACTGATCCATCAGTGCGTGCGCTGCACGCACGCGTTCGGCCATCACCGGGTCGTGCACCATGCGCTCGTACACCTCCGGATGCTCCAGGCTCACCATGAGGATTGAGGTGCCCGAGGACAGAATCGATCCCAGCTCCTTGGCATGGAGCATGCCTTCCACGGTGCAGTCAATGACCAGCGGTACGGACGACAAGGCGTTGATCGCGGTCTTCAGGCCATTGAGTGCCAGCGTGGTGCCGGTGGAGCGAATGGCCACCGGTCCGGGATTGGCCGGTGTCCGCATGACGACTTCCATCGGCTTGGCGCCAAGTGATTCCAGGGCCAGCAGCGATGTTTCCACCAGATCGGCACGGCTGGCGGTCTCCGAGAGCACGATGCACTCCATCCCCGGGTGCACGCCATTGACCGCGAACTGCTTGGCAAAGGATTCAATCCAGCGCCATTCGGCGACCGGCGGTCGAGTGCTCACGTGCGCTCCCAGTGCTGGAGGATGACTTCATTGACCTGATCAGGTGCTTCCAGGTTCAGCAAGTGTCCCGCATCGGCAATGATCGCAAGACGGGCATTGGGCATCAGGTCCACAATCGCCTGAGCATAGGACGGGGGAGTCTCGTCGTCGTCGGCTCCGACCACGACCAGGGTGGGCACGGTGATGCGCGGCAGGATCGCACGGGAGTCGTGCGTGGTGATGGTGGCCAGCGCGTTGAGCAAGCCATCCATCGGCACCCGCTCCATGGCCTGCACCGCCTCGGGGACAACGTGCGCCGCATGCGGCCCGGCCAGAGCAGCCAGGATCGCCGGCGCGGCGGCACCGGGGGACCCGAACTCCTCCAGGCCGGCCAGTCGGGCCGCGCGCCAGGCGACCGGATCCGTGCCATCCAGGCCGAATGCCGGTGAGGTGCACAGCAGCGTCAGCGAGCGCACGAGCTCGGGAAAACGAAAGGTCGTGTACTGGGCGATCATGCCGCCGAAGCTCATGCCGACCAGGTCCACCGGCGCATCGGGAGATACCGTGCGAATCAGTTCGGCGGCTCGGTCGCTATAGGCGTCGAAGGTCGGACCGGCAGCCGGAGCTGACAGCCCATAGCCGGGCCCGTCCCATGCGATCACCCGATGACTGGCCGCCAGGGCCGGCAACTGCGGGCGCCAGGCGATGCGCGAGCCGCCCAGGCCGTGCAGGAGCACTGCGATCCGCGGTCCATCCCCGCACTGTCGCCAGGCGGTTGGCAGGACGTCGTGGTCTTGGACTGCATGCACCATTGCTGCACGGTAGGCCCGTGGGGAAATTTAGTCAACGGTGTTGACAAGGAAATTTTTCGTTCTATTGTCACTTCCATGGCATCCACCACCAGCGTTTCCGCGCACGAAGGCATCACTGTCGCCACCGGGACCTCCGCGAAGTCCGGACCCGTGGGAGCCCCGCAGTCGGGACTGACTCGCGACCAAATGGTCGCCACCATCGCCGAGCTCGGCCCGCTGTTCGAGGCCAGCGCGGTGGAAACCGACCGTCATGCGGCGTTTCCGTGGACAAACTTCAACGCACTGCGGGAGCGCGGGTACCTGGCCTTGTGCGTGCCCAAGGAGTACGGCGGCATGGGAGCCAGCTACGCCGATTACATGCGGGTCTCGGAGGAGATCGGCCGGCACTGCGGCTCCACCGGGCTGACCTTCAACATGCACAACGCCACCATGCTGTGGGCCGGTGAGGTCGCAGATCTGCTGGATATGACCGATGAGGAGCGCGCTGTCCACGAGCGTCGGCGGGCCGAGATGTTCCGCGGCGTGGTAGAGAACGGAGAAATCCACTCCCAGCCCTTCAGCGAGGGCCTGAACCCCAACGCCCTTGCCGGCATCGCCACCCGAGCGGTGCCCGTGGAGGGGGGCTACCTGGTGACCGGCCGCAAGATCTTCGCCTCGCTGTCCGGGGCCGCCGACCGGTACAACGTCACCTGCCAGGTTGAAGGAGAGGATTTCCTGCGCCTGTTGTCGGTGCGCGCCAACAGCGCTGGGGTGGAGATCGTTGACGACTGGGACCCATTGGGCATGCGCGGCACCGTCTCCCGCACCCTGCTGCTCAAGGACGCCTTCGTCCCTGCCGATGACGAGATCCTGCCGGGTGGCATGTACGACCAAGCGGCGAACCGTTTCCCCTACCTGTTCATGTCGCTGGCGCCAAGCTACCTGGGCCTGACCAAGGGCATCTTGGACTTCACTCGCTCCTACCTGCGCGGTGAGGTCGCCGGAGCCGCGAAGGGCACCGGCCGTCGGGACAACCCCATCAAGCAGTACGGCTGGGCTGAGATGCAGATTGCCTATGAGCAGGCACGGGCCATGCTGTACTCGGTGGTCGACTCAGCACGCCTGGATCCCACTGAAGCGGACTTGGTGACGGCCTGGGCTGCGGTGTACACCACCATGGAACACGCCAACAAGGTCGCGGCGTTGGCCGTGCGGGTGTGCGGTGGGCAGTCGATGCTCAAGCACATGCCACTGGAGCGCATGTACCGCGATTCCCGATTGGGGTCGACCATGCTGCCGTGGAGTGCGGAGGTTGCACTGGAGCGAATCGGCAAGGCCGGACTGTACGACGCCGAGTAACACCCCGAGTAACGCGCGGCTGAGTGATCCCTCATCCCCGGACGACGGCGTCCATGCGGATATCGTCGTCGCGGGCAAGGATCGGTCCAGGACACCGGGCCGCATGATCAGCCCAACGCAGGACACCAATGAACAGGTATGCCAGTGAACAGGTATGGAGGCGTCATGGATCCCGATCCTGGACCCAGTCAGCAAAATGCTGACGTCCTGGCCGACCAGGTCAAGGCGGTGCACCGGAATTACCCCACGGGTGTCACCGTGATCACCACCTCAATCGACGACCAGCCGTACGGCCTTGCCGTTAACGCGTTCAGCAGCGTCTCCCTGGATCCTCCGACAGTGCTGTTCTGCGTGAATCAACATTCCAAGACGCATGCGCATCTGATGGCCGCCGACGTTGTCGGCATCAACATCCTGGGATTCGACCAAGGTGATGTCGCCGCGGTGTTCGCAAGCTCTGGCGGTGACAAATTCGCCTCACTGTCGTGGCACACCGGGCTGCACGGCGCTCCGATGATCGACGGCGCCGCGGCGCGGTTGCAGGCTCGGATCGAAGACCGGCACTCAGTTGGCACGCATACGGTCTTTTACTGCACGGTGGTTCACGCCGAAGCTGCCGAGCACGAGCCGCTGGTGTACCTGCGGGGGTCGTTCATCGACGGCAAGCAGGTCAACGAGTTGGCACAACGCCCATAAGTGCCAGTTGCGCGCACGATCGGCGCTGAATGCCGCGCTGCACGCGATGCGGTGCTCATTGGGACCATGCACGTTTGGAGTCGATGGAACGCGCCTGTCGAGCCGGGGGAGGCACTGTCGACACTGCTGACTGTATGTGTCCAAATGACTGACATCCGGCGAACAACCCGCTACTTTTCCAGTCAACACTGTTGATTGCAGCCTGCTCTGGAAATGGGAGAGACCATGAGTCACGAAGTGCAACGGCTTGGAACAGGAAAGAAGCTTTCGCTGCTGGACGTCATTGCCCAATCGGTCGGCTTCATGGGCCCGGTGTTCTCCATCGCCTTCCTGGTGCCACTGCTGGTGGGACTCAACGCGGCCGGCAAGGGCGCCGGCGTTGCGGTGCCACTGTCGGTCGTCATCGCTGCCGTTGGCGTTCTGGGCATCGGATGGATCGTGTCACAGTACGCCAAGCGCATTCACGCCGCGGGCTCCTTGTATGACTACGTGACCGACGGGCTTGGCTCCAAGATCGGCGGTGCCTCGGGCTACCTGTATTACCTGGGAATCCTGGCCCTCGGCGGTGGCATCCTGGTCATGCTCGGTGGAACGCTGCACGACACCCTGGCCGCTGAATTCAACTTCACCGGCATTTCCGAACTGGTGTGGGACATCATCCTGCTGGTCATCGTCGCCATCGTGCTGTACTTCGGCGTCGCACTGTCCACCCGTGTTCAGTTGATCCTGGCGCTGTTCTCCATTGCCGTGGTGCTGATCTTCTTCATCGTGGTTATCGCCAAGGTCGGCTCGGGCAACAACCTGGGCACTGCGCTGAGCCCATCGGGCTCGCCTGACGGCTGGACCGGCATTTTCTACGGCGTGCTGTACGGCGTGCTGCTGTTCACCGGCTTCGAGACCGCCGCAAATCTGGGCGAGGAAACCGCCAACCCCAAGCGCAACATCTCACGCGCGGTGATCATTGCGGTCCTGGCCATTACTGGCTTCTACATCATCGGTTCGTATGCGCAGGTTGCCGGCTTCCACTTCAGCTTGGATGCCATCGGCAAGAACGCCGGGGCACCCCTGTTCGGACTGGCCAGCCCTGTCTCAGATGGTGGCTACGGATCAGTGGCCATTCGCCGACTGCTGGAAATCGTGGTCGTGCTCGACATGCTCGCAGTCACGATCGGCTGCTCAGTTGCTGTTAGCCGCGGGATGTTCGCCATGGCCCGCGACAATCGACTGCCCAAGCCGATGGCCAAGGTCTCAGGCCGAGGCACCCCGAGCGTGGCCAGCTGGGTCACCGTGGTCATCTTCGCCGTCGTGGTGGTGCTGACCGAGTGGGTCACCGGTTTCGTCGCGGTCCCGCAATTGCCGCACTATGTTGCTGTTTTTAGCTGGCTGTCGGCACTGGGCGGCTTTGCGTTGGTGGTGATCTACCTGCTGGTGTGCCTTGGTGCGCTGAAGGGCTTGCGTGACCATGACAGAGTCTGGGCGGTGTGGGTCGCCGCAATCGTCGGAATCGCCGTGTGTGCAGCTGCGATCTACGGCGCGATCTACAAGGTCACCAGCCCGACGATCTGGGCAGTTTGGGTAGCGGCAATCGTGTTCATGCTCGGATTGATCGCCTCCTTCACCCTGAAGACGCGCAGCACCGCTTTGAGCGACTTCTCCGGCTTGAATGCGCACGAGCAGGAACCGCAGAAGCTGTAGCACTCGATCATGGTGAGGTCCGCACGTGCGCTTGCTCCGTGCGGACCTCACCTGTTCCTGCTTGAGCCAGGGGAGTGCTGCTGCGTGCAGGTGAAGCACGTGATGGAACTGAGCAACTGGTGTCAGGACTGGGTCGTGCATCGCCAGATGTCGGTGCCAGCGGTTCCCGATGCTTCGCATCCCCCGGTGTGGTCGGTGAGCATTGCCACGCACCGGGCAGTGTTTCGGCGTTCGCGTCGATGTGCCGCGATCGTCCTTGCCATGCGTGATGCACCATGCATGGCATGCTGATCGGGTGAGTACTGCTGACCACTGGGACCAGGTGTACTCCAGCAAGCACGATGATCAGACCAGTTGGTTCACTCCCGAGTTCGAGCCGTCGCTGTCACTGATCATCTCGGCTGCAGCTCCGCCAGCACGCATCCTTGACGTGGGGGCTGGCCGAAGCCAGCTGGCAAGCCGACTGACCCGGCAGGGGTATCGCGTCAGCGCGCTGGACGTGTCCAGTACGGCGTTGGCACAGCTTCGCAGCGCATGCCCGCAGGTGCGCACGATCCATGCGGACGTCACCAGATGGACGCCCACTGACCAGTACCAGGTCATCCATGACCGTGCGGTCTTTCATTTCCTCGCCAGCTCCGAGGCCATTCATGCGTACATTGACGTAATGGGCGCTGCCGCAGCACCAGGCAGCTGGCTCATCGTGGGCACATTCGCTCCCGACGGCCCGGACACCTGCTCAGGGCTGCCGGTGCAGCGATACGACGCCGATCAATTAGCCGAACTGTTCCAAGATGGCTGGTCCGCTGAGAGATCGAGTTCACACGAACATCGGACTCCGTGGGGAGCCAGTCAACCTTTTACTTGGCTGGTGCTTCGACGCACTTCCGCACCGGAATCTTCCCTGCGCACCTGACACATCCGACTATCAGAGGTGCCGGCAACGCCGACGACATCGCTGTTGACCGTCATCAGGGCAATCAGCACTGTCCGGCAGCCCAATAGGGATGTCTATCCTCACGGGCACACACGCGATGACGGGCACCGTGCCAACCGGATCCCGCGCTCCTGTGACGTTGCAGTTTCCAGCGAGGCGGTGCCATCGCCAACTCCCGCCGAGAAAGGAAGTGATGGTTGTGCAGGAATGCCAAGGCCCATCAGGCAAACTCACGATCAGGAATCTGGTGATTGCTCGGTCCTGATGTATTCCTCACCGGTTTCCAGATCAATGGCGGTTGCACCTGCTGGCAGGTTGGACAGGTCCGGTGCGATGGTCATGTCCTGTGGACCGGAATCAGGCAAGCGCAGCGTCTGGCCCTCAATATCGGCGCTTTCCAGCACCAGGTCCCGCGAGTCACGCTTGGCCAGTGTGCTGCCTTTGAAGAAGGCCGGCGCAATCACGTTGTACACGAGCATCAAGATCACGCCCAGTACCAGCGTGCCGATCCCGATCAGGAAGACCCCACCCACGCCGTGGAAGCTGGTAGCGCCGTAGTCAGGGGCGATGTATTCCTTGCACGCGATGATGAACGCACCGAAGAGCATGATCCCGCCCAGGAGCGGGAATACTCCCATCATGAAGAAATTCCGCGTGCTGTGGAAGATCTGATGGCGGTAGAACCACACGCAGGCCAAGCCGGTCAATCCGTAGTAGAACGCGATCATCAGCCCGAGCGCAGCGATCGAATCAGCCAGGACGTTAGAACTGACCAGGGTTAGCCCGATGTAGAAGATCGTGGAAACCACACCCATCCAGATGGTTGCCGTGGACGGGGTCAGGTACTTGGGATGAATCCTGGCGAAGCGTTCGGGGATCGCCTTGTATGCGCCCATGGCCAGCACGGTGCGGGCGGTGGGCATGATGGAGGTTTGCGTACTGGCTGCGGCTGAGGTCAGCACGCACAGCAGCAGCAGGCCCGCCAGAATCGAACCGATGGCACCGCCGCCGAATACCGTTGGCCCCAATGCGTTGAACACGTCCGATGCGTTGTCGGGATTCGCCAGCCCCAATTGTGACGTGCCGACGCCGGCGAAGGCGACCGTGGCGGTGGTGACCACGCCGAATGTGACGAGCAGGAGAAGGGTGGAGATCACCGCCGCGCGCCCTGGCGTCTTGGCGGGATCGGCGGTCTCCTCATTGACCGAGACTGCCGAATCCCAGCCCCAATAGATGAACACCGCAATCAGGACCGCACTGACGATGCCATTGAGAGTCAGCCCACCCGGCCAGAACCAGCTCCACTGCGGATGTAGCGAGACGGAAGTGGCGTTATTGGTGAACACCTTGACCAGGGCAAATATGGAGAACACGATCAGCATGCCCACCTCGATGGTGAGCATCCACTGCTGCATCTTGGCGGAGATCTCAATGCCGCGGTAACAGATGTAGGTCATGGCGGCGATGAACACCACGCCAACAGCGGTGACGGCAAATGTGTTATTCGCCAGGGAATACAGGTGCAAGAAGTCAAAGGTGTAGATGCCGGTGATCTGCGCAAGGTTGCTTAGGACGATGACATCAGCGGCGATGATGCCCCAACCACCCATCCAGCCCACACGCGGACCGAATGCGCGTGAAGCCCAGGTGAAGGTCGTGCCGCAGTCTGGTTCAGCCTTGTTGAGCTGCTGATAGGCCATGGCGATCAGGAACATCGGAATGAATGCCAGCAGGATGATCGATGGCGCCTTGACTCCGATGATCCCTGCGCCGGAGGCAGCCACGACGACAAAGCCGATGCTCGCCGCCGATGAATAGGCAGGGGCGGTGGAAGACACGCCGATCACGATGCTGGAGGCCAGTCCCAAGGCACCGGACTTCAAGCCCTTGTCCTGCTGCACTGCAGTGTCTGCCATAACCACTCCTTCGCGTCATGCGTTCGAAACGATCGGCCTGCCCGAAACGTGCCCGGGTGCTGGTTCCAGGCTAAATGCTGTTCGTCAAAAAAGATACGAATTTCGTCGAATGCATCACTTTCTACTCGTGAATCCGTTCGCAATCCCCCCGAATTACCACGAAAAGCGATGGTCAACCGGTGTGCGACTCCGGAAATAGCCGCCCACAGCGGCCGTCCACACTGGCCAGCGTGCACCGATCCTGAACGGTCATTGGCTGTGCACCCGCCACGTTCGCCAAGGGCTCGGCGACACGATGGTCTTGGCAGGAGCGCCCTGCCTCATCGTTCGTCGGGGAAGGCGGGGTGCGGATGTCGGTCGTTGACCAAGTCTCCTCGTCGCATAAGCAGGCGCTGCCGAGCCGTTCATCGGCATGCGCGCGGGGCATTGGGATGCGCGGGGCAGTGGCCGTCCCGGTCGCCGGAATTATCCTCACTGCAGTGCTGCTCACCCTGGCGCATGCCGGGTTGTATGCCGACGGCTCGTATTACCTGCTGATGGCGGTCAAGTCCCATTGGATCGGCCCTGCTGGACGATGGTCCATTGACGTGTCCCGTCAGCTCTTGGTCTTGCTGGCTGTACGCCTGGGGATGACCTCCATGGCCTGGCTGACCCTGGTGCAGGGCATCGGATTCTTCTGCTTGCCAGCCGCAGCGTGGGTATGGTCCATCTGGCTCAGCAGGAGGCAGCAGCGACTGCTTGCGGCCACGATCGTGGTCAGCGTGTGCTGCTGGTCGCTGCTGGCGTTCTTCGGAGCTGACGAGATTGGCCTTGGGCTGGCATTGATTGTCATTGA
>CAIKZY010000106.1 GCA_903832025.1 uncultured Actinomycetes bacterium | reverse complement strand
TGCCAGTACGGCAGTCACGAAATCCTCATCCCGATAGTTGATGACCACATCGCAGCCAGCGCTTCGCGCTGCGTCCACCTTGCTCGATGAGCCGACAGTTCCGATGACGGTGGTGCCCGCTGCCTTGCAGATCTGCAGTGCTGCATTGCCCACGCCCGAGCCCACAGAGTGAATGAGAACGGTCTCGCCAAGTGTGATCTGAGCCCGGGTCATCAGCGCGTGCCAGACACTCCCATAGGTCACGATGCTCGAGGCTGCAGCGAAGAAATCCACGCTGTCAGCGATTGGGATGCACAAATTGGCAGGCACCACGATCTTCTCCGCGTAGGTGCCTGGAATTTGCTCCCCGAGGAGCCCTCGACGCGGGCAGAAGATCTCCTGACCGGACAGGCAGTAATCGCATGCATCGCACGTCTTCAGGTACGACAGTGCCACGCGATCGCCGACCTGCAACCCAGTCACGCCTGCGCCAACCTCGGCAATGATCCCCGCGCCTTCGAGGCCCGGAATATGCGGCAGGGTGAGGTCAAACCGTGAATGCTTGCTCCACGCGTGCGAATAGGCCCTCTTGCCAGGAATCCCAGGTCGCCATTGAAGTCCTTTCAGCCATGATGCAATGCCGATGTCAGTATGGCATCGGCGTGAAGCTCAAATCATGAAAGTGCTGCCGGATCGATCCTTGGCCACCTCGAATCGAGCTTCTTCGGAAGAGCTCGAGTTTCCGCCATGAAGGTGGACTACCCCGGGTCATGCTGAGTTGCCGACATCCGCCAGACATCGGTCATGTGCCGGTGATCGGCGCACGCCTTCTTCGCGTGCCTTCCCGGATGAGACCGGTGCGCTTTGCCAGCCCACGAAGCCAGGTCCCTGAGAGCTTGGGAGTGAGCGGGCTGCTGGTATTTCCGCGAAGGCATGACGCGATGACCCCGGTGCCATATGCGACATCATCCGCGATTCGCAGCGCTGCGTACGTGACCGGATCGAGTCGGGATCGCTCCGTGAGCCAGTCATAGCCAAGTGGGGCAATCATGAGCACGCTGGCAAGTCGAGCGGTTCGCGAGGATCCACTGCAAGCGAGCACCACGGCACCTATCGGCCACCATTCGCGACGCAACAGTTGGCCAAGTGCCTGTCCGTCGGCGACCAGTCCTCGCGCTGCGATGTCAATCGCGAGCGACGGTGCTTGCGGCACCTCCCGTAACGCGCGGGCAAGCAGGATGGTGCTGGCACCGAAGACCGTTGCGGCGGAGGCAAAGTTCCCTCGGCAAGCCAGCGCAAGTGTCAGGACATTCAACACCGTGGGACGCGCCGGGGTGAGATTTCCCGGATGGTGTCGATCCAAATCCGCAGCCGATGTGCCGTACTGGTATTTACGCAAGGCCCAAGAGCGCAGTCGATCCCGGGTGCTGTGTCCGACGGACACGAACGCGTCGTACCGCACCAGCCAACCGGACTCGGTGAGATTCCAGATCAAGTCCACGTCCTCTCCCACCCGCATCGATTCCCGAAATGCGGGTGTGGGCAGGGCGGCTCTGCGTGCCACGAATGCTGCCGAAGGCACGTATCCCAAACGTGCGCCGGCTTGTACTAATTCGGAGCCTGGTCCCATATCCAGCGACGATCGGGTGCGCTCATATTCGCTCAGGCGATCGTTTTGCCCGACGAGTGCACGCACTCGTGGGGCCACCAAACCAATGCGCGGGTCGTCGAAGTGGTGAACGAGGGCATTGATCCAATCGGGATCAGCGGTGCAGTCAACGTCAATGCTGGCGATCAGCGGCGATGTGGTGTGGGCGATTCCGGTATTGCGTGCAGCGGCGGGGCCGAGATTTCCTTCATGCTGGACGATCCGAGCGCCGTGTGCAATGGCGATGGCGCGGATTGCCGCTGGGTTTCGGGAGCCGTCATCGACAACCAGCACGTTGTCTGAGCGAAGCGAAGTGAGCAGCGCGTCAAGCTGCTCAGTGGCGTCCAGGACGGGCACGATGATTTCTACCCGTTCCGGCTCTGAGCGCGACTTGCCTGGTACCGGGTGAGCGATGCCGCGATCGATCAGGATGCGCCCGGCGCGCAGGCGCACGGGAGTGTCAAGCACCATCCCACTCGGCCCTGCCCGCTGAAGTTCGCAGACCAGATCTCGAACAATGCCATGGAGTCGACTGACCTTCCATGGCGATCCGCCGACAATCACCGATGCCCCAGCGAGCACACGTACTCGAGCGTCCAACTGCATAGTCATCCCGGCGGGCAACGCCCCAGACCCAGCGTGGCCGCCCGCCTGATCACTCATGATCGAGATATGACCGAAGGACAGCCAGGGATTGACTCAGCAGGACGTCAAGTTGCATGTCTGACTCGATGAGCCACTGCTCATAGGCAGAGATAGCCAGTGCCAGACTGACGTGTCCGACAGTTCGTGGAAGCAAGGCATCCGGTCGCAGCAACGTGCGTTGGGCCACATAGTTGGCAATTACCTCCCGCCATCGGCGGTACATGAGCACCGAATGCGCCTGCAGCGACGGGGTTTGGAGGATAAGTCGCATTCGGATCCGGTGTTGCTCAGTTGCACCGGTATCGAAGCGGTTGAACGTGACGACCGCTTGCTGCACCGCCTGCCAGAGAGGCATGGTGGCGGGCATTGACTCCAGTGAGTCGCGCAATGACACTAAGGACGCATCGAACTGGCCCCAGGGGATATCGAATTTGCTCGGAAAGTATCGAAATAAGGTCCGCCGGCCAACCCCGACGCGTTCGGCTATGTCATCTGTGGTGGTTTGATCGAATCCATTGCTTTCAAACAGGGCGAATGCAGCGGCCTCGATGGCCGCATGGCTGGTGACCGGTGGACGGCCGGCCGCCTGGCGGGTGAGAGTCGTTGTTGACATCGAGCATCCAATTGCCGCAGATCACTTGAATATGGCGCAGGGTGCCATTATTGTCTGGGTACCGGACACAATCAAGGAGATGCGCATGGATGACAAGAACGTGGTCACGGAAGTTGAGGTTGAGACCCTGGTCGAGGATGTGTCGATCGACGGTATGTGCGGCGTCTACTAAGC
>CAIKZY010000105.1 GCA_903832025.1 uncultured Actinomycetes bacterium | reverse complement strand
TTGACCTCGTTGTCTCCCCTGCAGGTACACCGTTTCTGCCGGAACTGTTGCTCAGCCAATCACTCTCACGGGAACCGCGGCCATCAACTATATACTACAGAAGCTGAATCTCAAGCAGCGCAACACTCGTCAGGGCATCAACAACTTTTTGAATGGCAAATCGAATGGCAGAGCAGTTCTCGTGGTTCGACACATCCCGGCGGAACAAGCCTCACTTGTGGCGCCCCTCTTGGACGCTGGCTTCATACAAGCCTACCCGATACGTGACAGCTTACCGGCATTCGATCTCGACACCTCAATACCGTTCGACATCACTGCGCCTCTAAGGATCGGCTACACGCCGGCATGCAGGAATTCCTATGGTGGGAGTCGATGCGAGAGCAGGAACTCATATGGCACGTATAGCGATCCCGGTCCTTTCCATGGCGCAAGCTGCAGCGGTGGCAGCTTCGGAAGCGGAGCCCACGCGCTGCCCGCCTCAGATGGTGCACCAACGGCGCCAACTGCTGCACCTGCTGCGCCAACGACGATCCCTCCGCAGGCATCAGTACGGCCCTTTGCCGCTCCGGCCGTTCCTCCCTTTCCGGCTCTCCGCTCCCCGGCGATGCCGTCAAATGCAAACGGTTTTGCCGCCGATGATGGCGCAGATGCTGTGCCTCTGGCTGATCAGGCCAACATCGTCGTTGCTCAGGCAGCAACCGATACCGCGAACAAGAAGAAATTGACGGCAGAGAAGAAGCAGGCGGCAGCGACGAAGAAAATGGAGAAAGCTCAGGCACATCTGGCCAAGGCTCAGGCCAAAGCGGATGCCTTGGTCAACCCCAAGCCCAAGCCCAAGCCCATGCCCAAGCCCAAGCAGCCCAAGCCCGAGCGGGAGAAGTCGCTCCCGTCGAATGCGCAGCAGCTTCGGGCTCCGACCGAGGAGCTTTCGATAAGCCCCACGCTGCAGGTTCGCGAACCTGCGGTGCAACTGGCCGAGGGCGTTCACGTGTTGCGGATGCGACCGCCTGCTGTTGTGGCGGTGGAACCCCAGCCCAAGCGTGCCAAGGGCACCCCCAAGGCGGCAATGATCTATCCGGCGGCCAGCACCCCGCTCCCCGCCAGATGGCCGGCGAATGGAAAAGTCGTCACCGAGTCCGACAACCAAGTCCTGATGGCGCTCGCACACACCACTCAGTGTCCCGCGACGTGCAAGGACTCGGTAGGAAGGTAACACTGCGTATTCTAGCACCAGTCTTGACCCGTGTGCACCTGACCGACCCTGTGCTCCTGTGGTGTGCAGGTGGTGCATCGTTCCTCGCAGACTGCGCCCAGAATGGGACGACCTACACTCGGATGATGATCCCGTCATGGGATGGGTCTGTCGGGTCGTGAAGGAGTGTTCTGGTGGCAAGTACAACCCCGACATGCAGGTGATCGCGCTGGCGCTGGCGGATGGGAATGAGGTGGAGATCAATCGGGACGAGTTTGACAGGGTCTTCTGGGCTTGAGGGAGGACGCTGGGTGTT
>CAIKZY010000104.1 GCA_903832025.1 uncultured Actinomycetes bacterium | reverse complement strand
GGTCCCATGGCCGGTGAGCTCGGCGACGAAAGCGCTGCGTCCCTGCACGGGGAGATTGCGTCCTTGGCAGACCATAACGCCCGGCTGATCTCCACCTTGCGTGAGGCACGCGAGCAGATCGTGGTGCTCAAGGCCGAAGTTGATCGGTTATCCGAGCCGCCCAAAGGGTACGCAGTTGTCGATGCATTGTTCGCCGATGGCAATGCAGATGTGATCTCAGCTGGTCGGAAGTACCGAGTTGTTGTTGGCCCTGGTGTACCGGTGGAGGCGCTGCAACCGGGCCGGGAAGTGCTGCTCAATGACGCAATGAACATCGTTGCCGCCGTGGAGTACACCCAAAGTGGTGACCTGGTCACGCTCAAAGAAGTGCTGGCAGACGGAAAGCGGGCACTGGTCCTCGGCCACGCAGACGAGGAATTGGTGGTGCGATTGTCAGGGCCGTTGCAGGCGGAGCGGCTTCGGTCCGGTGATGCCTTGCTCCTGGACTCTCGGTCGGGTTATGTGTACGAGAAGATTCCCAAGGCGGAGGTCGAGGAACTGGTACTTGAAGAGGTTCCAGACATTGACTACGAGGATATTGGCGGACTCGGCGATCAGATCGAACTCATCCGGGATGCCGTGGAACTTCCGTACCTGCATCCCGATCTCTACACCGAGCATCACCTCGCCGCACCCAAGGGGATCTTGCTGTATGGCCCACCAGGCTGCGGCAAGACTTTGATCGCCAAGGCGGTGGCAAATTCCCTGGCGAAGAAGGTTGCAGAGCGCACTGGTACCGAACAGGGCAAGAGTTATTTCCTGAACATCAAAGGACCGGAACTGTTGAACAAGTACGTCGGAGAGACCGAGCGGCACATCCGCTTGGTGTTCCAGCGCGCGCGCGAGAAGGCGAGCGAAGGCACTCCGGTCATCGTGTTCTTCGACGAGATGGACTCGTTGTTTCGCACGCGGGGCACGGGCGTGTCATCTGATGTGGAGAACACGATTGTTCCGCAGCTGCTGAGCGAGATCGATGGCGTGGAGAGCCTGCAGAACGTGATCGTGATCGGGGCTTCTAATCGCGAGGACATGATTGACCCGGCGATCTTGCGCCCGGGGCGGTTGGACGTCAAGATCAAAATCGAACGCCCTGACGCAGAGGCTGCTCGGGAGATTTTCAGCAAATACCTGACTGCGGATTTGCCTCTGCATGCTGAGGATCTGTCTGAGCACGGTGGTGACCCAGCAGCAACGTGTTCGGCGATGATCCAGCGCGGTGTTGAATGCATGTACGCCGAAAGTGAGGAAAATCGATTCCTGGAGGTCACCTACGCCAATGGCGACAAGGAGATCTTGTACTTCAAGGATTTCAACTCGGGGGCAATGATCGAGAACATCGTGTCCCGAGCTAAGAAGTCCGCGATCAAGCAGTACCTGGCCACGGGAGAAAAAGGCATTCGAGTGGCGCACGTGCTGGATGCCTGCCTGGATGAGTTCCGCGAGAATGAGGATTTGCCGAACACCACCAATCCCGATGACTGGGCACGTATTTCGGGCAAGAAGGGTGAGCGAATCACGTTTATTCGCACACTGGTGAAGGGCAAAGCCAGGAGCGAACCGGGAAGATCGATCGCCAATATCAACAACACCGGCCAGTATCTGTAAGCCCATGTTGACCCCGTGATCCAGGAGCGTGCATGAGCGTTCATCGCGTTATGGGTATTGAGACTGAGTTCGGAATCAGCACGCCGGGTCACTCGACGATGAATGCCATGGCGGCATCCAATGTCATCGTCAATGCATACGCGGCGGCACACATGCCGCTTGGGCGTCGCATGAATAGTTGGGACTTTCTCCGAGAATCCCCGCTTCGCGATGCCCGAGGCTTTGATTTGTCTCGCTCGGAGGCCGACCCGTCGCAGCTCACCGATCAGGACATCGGCCTCGCCAACGTCGTTTTGACCAATGGGGCCCGCCTGTACGTCGACCACGCCCATCCGGAGTACTCGGCGCCGGAGACCACCACACCGCGTGATGCGACATTGTGGGATCGCGCAGGTGTTGCCGTGATGGCAGAAGCTGTGGAACAGGTCCAGTCGGCCCCCGACGGTGTGCCGATGGTGCTGTACAAGAACAACACCGATAACAAGGGAGCCTCTTACGGCTGCCATGAGAACTACCTGATGGCCCGACAGACCCCGTTCGCCGAGATTGTTCGTTTGCTGACGCCGTTCCTGATCTCACGGCAGATCTTCACTGGGGCGGGGCGGCTGGGCAAAGGGCAGCACGGGCAAGTGCTGGAGTTCCAGCTCACCCAACGCGCCGACTTCTTCGAAGTGGAAGTGGGGCTGGAAACCACGATGAAGCGTCCCATCATCAACACTCGCGATGAGCCGCACGCGGACCCGGAGAAGTTTCGGCGGCTCCACGTGATTACCGGGGATTCCAATATGTCCGATAGCGCAACTCTGCTCAAATTGGGTACGACGTCGCTGATGCTGGCCATGATCGAGGCTGGTGTGCTGAACGATCGTCATTGGTACCCGCAGAGGCCGGTTACTGCCATGCATCAAGTGAGTTACGACCTGGATTTCACGTGGCAGATTCCACTGGCGTTCGGAAGGTCCATGTCGGCGCTGCAGATGCAGTCCGACATGCTCGAAGCGGCGCGAGCGTTTTGCGGCAATGCTCCAGATCCGGAGACCGCCGAAATCCTCACTCTGTGGGAAGCGGCGCTGATATGTATCCAGGACGGCCCGGCAGCGTGTGCAGCCACGATGGACTGGGCTGCCAAATACGGCTTGATGCAGTCGTATCGGCATCGAGATCAATTGAACTGGGATGCGCCGCAACTGCAGGCCATTGATCTGCAGTACGCCGATATCCGAGCGAACAAGGGACTCGCCTTCCACTTGGAGAGAACAGGCCGTCTGAAGCGGCTGTTCAGCGATGCGCAGGTGGAGGATGCGCGCGTGCATCCACCGACAAGCACGCGGGCGTTTTTTCGCGGCGAATGCGTTGCCCGGTACCCCACGGAGGTCGCGGCCGCATCATGGGACTCGGTCGTGTTCGACATCCACGGCCAGGAGGCCCTGTCGCGAGTGCCCACGCCCGATCCACTTCGTGGCACGCAGGCGCACGTCGGGCACATCCTCGATGCAGCACCGGACGCTGAGGCCTTGTTGCGCGCGCTCGGCAGCCAGGGCAGATAGCCTGGGGTCATGTCGGCCCAAGAGAACGCACGCCAGTCACACAAGCCCTCCACATCAGAGCCAGTCGAGCAGCAGACCACTTCGGTAACGTCGAATACGGCGGCCTTGGATGCAGATGTCGATTCGATCCTTGACGAGATCGATGCCGTGCTGGAGGAGAATGCGGAGGACTTTGTGAAGTCATTCGTGCAAAAGGGCGGGCAATGACCGCCGGGCGCCTGCCTGATCCCTATCTGATGGCAGGCACATCGTCATTCGCCGAATTCGCGCGGACACTGTCGCCGGAGGTTCTGCCGAGCCTGCCAGAAGCCCAGCTCGCGCCGCACGGCACGACCATTGTTGCCCTGCGCGGGGAATTTGGGATCGTGATGGCCGGTGATCGACGCGCGACGATGGGAAACGTAATCGCTCAAAGGGACATCGAGAAGGTCTTTGCTGCCGACGAGCATTCAGTGATTGGTATCGCCGGCACAGCTGGCATCGCCGTTGAGCTGGTGCGGCTGTTCCAAGTGGAGCTAGAGCACTACGAGAAGATTGAGGGGGTGGCGCTGAGCCTGGATGGAAAGGCCAATCGACTGGCAGCTTTGATCCGGGCGAACCTGCCGATGGCCATTCAGGGGTGGGCCGTGGTGCCGTTGTTTGCCGGCTTTGACC
>CAIKZY010000103.1 GCA_903832025.1 uncultured Actinomycetes bacterium | reverse complement strand
CAGTTGCACACTCCTGCTCATCACGACGTCGTTCTCCCGTCGGAACCTGGCGGGCCAAGCTGGCTTCCGACGGTTTGGTTGGCTCTTGGCGGTGTGCGGCCTGGGACTGGTGATGGTGATGGGAGCAGCAAACCCGATCATGCTCGCACTTGGCTGGACGGTCAGCGGCTGGGCCGCGGTCGGGCTAGTAGGGCATGCTCAGGACCGACGTGCACACCTGGCGCAGGCCCGCATGGCCCGTTGGATGCTCGTCTCTGACCTTTCACTGTGGGCCGCCGTCATTCTCGCCGCGACAACGCACCTGGCACTGTTCGGCCCGCTGGCCAATTCAGCGGCGGCTGAGACCTTGGCAATATTGCTGGTGATCTCCGGGGTCATTCGCAGTTCACTCATTCCAGCCCGCGGCTGGTTGCTCGGCACTTTGGAGGCTCCGACTCCGGTGTCGGCGCTGCTTCACGCCGGCGTGGTTGCAGGATTCGGCGTGCTGCTCCTGCGCATGCCCGTCCTGCAGCATGCGCGCTGGCTCATTGCGGCCATCGCGCTCGGCACTATTGGAGCCGCCCTGATCACCATGCGCCACCGTCATGATGAGAAGGGCAAGCTCGCCACCGGAACGAGTATGCAGATGGCATTCATGTCCCTGGAAGGCATCACGGGCATTCCGGGCCTGGTCTTGCTTCACGTAGCTGGGCACGGCTGCTACAAGGCATGGTCATTCCTGCGGGCCTCGGGTGTGCCCATTCGGCTTCGCCAACGCATGCCGGTCGACACATTGACCGCGGCAAGCCGCTGGCTTCCCGCGGTCATCGCCGTTGGCATTGGCGTGCTGGCCCTGAAGGTATCCGGCCCGCACACCGTTATGAATCTATCCGTGGCCACGGTCTGCTGCTACAGCGCGCTGCGATACGCGCAGTCCACTCCTGCACGAGTTCGCAGATGGCTGAGCCTAATCGTCGTGATTGGCATGGCGAGCTATACGCTGATCGTTCATTCTGTCGTGGCCGCCTACGGCAGCAGCGAACCGCCCGTCCTGCTGATCTGGCTCTGCGCGAGCGCACTCGTGGTGCTGCCAGCACTGGTGGCGAGCATGCCGATGACCTGGACTCTGCGTTGGGCGGCGCGGACGACCGGTGTGTGGCACAAGCCTCGGTTGTCCACGGGGGTACTGAGCGAACACGTCGAAACGTCGGCACTTGTGGAGGTTGCCACTTCGTGGATTCAGCCAAGTCGACCACTGTCATCGTCAGTCGCAGACAACCCGATGATCGCCTGGACGCACCTGCGCTTTGATGATGCGGGTGCATTAGCGGCAGCACTGGGAATCGCCATGTACGCCAGTCCCGGAGCGTATTTGCAGTGGTACGCCGATGGCCACATCAGCGACGAGGCGATGTTACGGATCTGCGGCAGTGCTTCCGAGGTGGAGTTCATGATGCAACGGGCCAGACAGGCTGATGCCACCGCTCGGCAAGAACGCTCGCCCGCGCGCGTGGAGCGTACAGCGAGCGATCGAGTCATCACCGCGGCCTCATGGTGGTGCTCGCAGGCCTGGCACGCCGCGACTCAGCCAAGCACGAAATCAGGCTGCTACCAGTTGTGGCATGGCGCATTGCCACCGCGTATACGTTGCCAGGTGCCAGCAGATCCGACGACAGCGATCCAGCACGTGTTGCAACATCAGGCGGGTCCGCACGTCGATGATCAACTCAGACTGGTCCAGGCCTGGGCAATGATGGATCTGGGGTGGCTGCAGGTTGCGATGACCGTGGGGTCTCAGGCGGTGCTGGAGGTCTTGGCACTTCGCGCGCAACTGGCGTTCACCGAAGAACTCATCTGCAATCTCCCCGCACCTGCAATATTCCAGGACGGCCATCGTTGGCAGGAGGCGATGGAGCTCACCTATCGAAACCACATTCATGACCTGCTCCGGGCTGATTCGCGCAACCGACACAGCGCGACAGATCCGTCGCTGACGGCCGAGCAAACTGGAGCCTCTCCTCACTTGCTGAAGGTAGGGCAATGGCCTGCAGCGAACGATGGAGAGCCAGCCCAAAGGCTTGCACTGGTTACCTGCATCGACGTTCGATCGGATGTCCTGCGCTCAGAAGCAGAGAAGCACCCAGGAGTTACCACCTTCGGCATGGCCGGCTTTTTCGGAGCGGCAGTGCGACTTGATAGCAGGAATAGTTCAGTTGACCTGTGTCCTGTGATTGTCACGCCGACGAACGCGATCCCCGACGAGCGAACAGCTTCCGTGCGCTGGGCACTACCCGGCTGCTGGGCAGCGGCTGGCAGGGGTGTTGGCGCCCTGGCACTTGCCGAGGCGTTTGGCGTGATGTGTGGATTGCTTGGCGCCTTGAATACCTGGCGACCACGGTGGATGCGTGCGCTCACTGCTCTCACCAGTGGTCCGTCTTGGTTCTCATCGACAGGCGAAGACCTCAAGAATCTGCCACTGACGACTCGCTTGGAGATTGCCCAGCGCCTGCTAGATGTCGTCCCCGTGGCGAACTTCGACGATGTCGTGATCGTCGGTCACGGCTCACATGCACCGAACACGGCCTTCGCCAGCACGTACCAGTGCGGTGCCTGCGGTGGGAAACCCGGACACCTCAATGCTCGGATTGTTGCTTCCATTCTGACCGACCCGGATGTGCGCCGGGCACTGTCGGAGCGCGGTCATGACCTGGGCGACACTCGATTTTGGGCCGGGTTGCACGAGACGGCGATCGGTACGGTGGAACTGGACCCCAACGCGCCTCATCCCCTCTCGCCGAACATGCGCTCATTCCTGAACTCACTTCAGTGCCTCCCACATCGCCCGACTCCGGCAGCTGGGTTGCAAGACAGCACAACGGCTGATCAGGATTCGGCGACTGCCTGGTGGCAGACGTTCCCCGAATGGGGGCTTGCCGGCAACGCCGCATGCGTCATCGGATCTCGTCGGCTGACGGTTGGCCACGACCTGGACAGCCGGGTGTTCCTTCACGACTACGACTTCCGGACAGACCCCGATGGACAGCGATTACTGGACATCTTGTCCGGACCTGGCGTGGTCATGCAGATGATCAGCATGCAGTACTACATGTCTCTGAACGATCCGGAACTCTTTGGCAGCGGCGACAAGACTCGTCAGAACGTTCTCGGGGAAGCGGGCGTGCTCATCGGCAGCGGCGGGCGACTACGCCTTGGCTTACCCTGGCAGGCACTGAGCCAGGCTCCAGAGCGCATGCCGGCGCCGATTCGACTGCAGTTCTTTATCGATGCGCCCGAGGATGTGATTCACGAGATCGTGTCACGATCACCGTTGGCAGAGGCATATGCCAATTCCTGGATCAGAATCGAGTCAATCTTTCAGCACCACCCACAAACCCACTACAGCGAGCAGGCGGCCTGATATGTACCCAGCAAATTCCTTCGCCTTCCGGCATGTCCTTGATCAGGTTGCCGTCACCAAGGCCAACTCGATCATCGAGGCGGGCATCGGGAGCGGCCAGGCCATTCCCGTGTGGCAATCGGCGAACCTGGAGATCACCGGATTCGACAATAACCCCGAGCGCGTCACCGACTCACGTGCAGTGATGGCCCATGCGGGATTGGACCAAGCGATGGTCGTGTGCGCAGACGCAGCCATCGCTGAGACCTTGACTGCCGTTCCGAACAATGGAACAGCCGACATTTTGGTGGGCATGGGAGTCCTGCCCCACTGTCCAGACCTTCAGGGGGCGGTGGACAACCTGACCCGCATGGTGCGCCCGGGCGGTTGGGTATTCCTAGAACTGCGTAACGTCCTGTTTTCCCTGTTCACTTTCAACCGATACACCTATGACCTGTTCGATCAGGTCATGTTGGAAGGCGTGCAGCCCGAAGTTCGTGCCGCAGGGCTGGACTTCATCGCCTCGCGGGTGCTGATGGACGTTCCGTCCAATCCGGCGCCACTGGAGCAATTCCACAACCCGTTGACAGTTGCCTCCGAACTCAGCGACACCGCCTTGACCAATATTCGCCTGCTGCCCTTCCACTATCACGCAGCACCGCCGGCCGCCGACGTATCCCCGCAACGCCTCGACGACGCATCTGCCGTACTGGAGTCTCGCGATGATGACTGGAGAGGATTGCTGATGTGCTCTGCGTTCTTGCTGGCCGGACAGCGGCGCTCCTGATTCCCCCGGCGCAGCTCACGGCACCGGGCTGGGTGGCGCACCGCCGTAACGCCGATCCCTGGAGGCATAGATTTCACAGGCATGCCACAGGTGGCGCCGGTCAAAGTCGGGCCACAACGTGTCCAGGAAGACCATCTCGGCGTAGGCAGCCTGCCAAATGAGGAAGTTGCTGGTCCGCTGCTCCCCGGATGAGCGGACGAACAAGTCAACATCGGGCATGTCCGGTTCATCGAGATACCTGGCGAACGTCTTTTCGGTCACCTTCTTTGGGTCAAGGGCACCCTGGGCCACCAATCGTGCAATCTTGGCCGCAGCATCAGCGATTTCAGCTCGGCCTCCGTAGTTGACGCACATCGTCAAGGTTAATCGGGAGTTTCCGGCGGTGAGCCTCTCAGCCTCCTCGAGCTCATTGATCACCGACGTCCACAGCTTGGGCCTCCTGCCGGCCCATCGAATGCGCACGCCAAGATCATGCATTTCATCCCGGCGGCGCCGGATGACATCGCGATTGAAGCCCATGAGGAAGCGCACCTCATCGGGGGACCGCCTCCAGTTCTCGGTGGAGAAGGCATACGCACTGACCCACCCAATGCCCAGCTCCAGCGCGCCATGCACGCAGTCCAGCAGGCTCGCCTCGCCCGCCGTATGACCAGCGGTGCGCGGGAGCCCTCGCTCCTTGGCCCAGCGTCCATTGCCATCCATGACCAGGGCAACGTGGCGCGGCAGGAGGTCTACCGGGATTTCCGGCGGCCTTGCACCGGTGGCATGCGGTGGCGGAACGGCAGGCATGGCTGGCATCCTGCCATTCACTGGCGGTCAACCAAGCGCAAGGATCGCAACTGATGCTCTAGGTGCCATTGCAAAAATGCTGCCACAAGTCCGCTTGCCTCACGCTGGACCCGCATCTGAGCACTGTCCGCACGTGTCCAGTCACCGGACAGCAGTGCGCCCAGCAGTTGCACAGCACCTTGGCTGGGGGCGGCCGACCCCGGAGGCCGACAGGTCGGGCAGACCATTCCGCCGGCAGCGACGGCAAAGGCGCGATGCGGTCCCGGGGCACCACACTTTGCGCACTGGTCGAATGACGGCGACCAACCCGCAACTGCCAAGGACCGCAGCAGATACGCGTCCAAAATCAACGTCGCCGAGTGCTCATTGCCCGCAAGGGACCGCAGGCCCGAGACGAGCAGTGCGTACTGCTGGACTGACGGCTCACGCTCCTCGGGTGTCATGCGCTCAGCAGTCTCGAGCATTGCTGTGCCGGCCGTCCATGCTCCGTAGTCACCGGACAGGCGCGCGCCATGACTGGCGAGGGTCTCGACCTGGCTCACGTTGTCCAGTGATTTGCCGCTGTACAACTGGATGTCGACGTGGCTGAATGGCTCCAGCCGAGCTCCGATCCGGCTTGATGTCTTGCGCACCCCACGGGCCACGCACCGCACTCGTCCATGCTCACGAGTCAGCAAGGTCACGATGCGATCGGCCTCACCCAACTTTTGGGTGCGCAGCACAACGGCCTCGTCGCGGTAAAGGGGCACGCTCCATTGTCACCCAATCTGCGGCCATGCTCGCGTTGGCGCGCGTGACTAAAAGCCCAGTCGACGCAGTTGCTTGGGGTCCTTTTGCCAGTCCTTGGCAATCTTGACGTGGATGCTCAGATACACCGGCGTTCCCAGTAGTTCCTCGATGCCAGCCCGGGCCTTGGTTCCCACGTCGCGAAGGCGAGCGCCCTTCTTGCCGATCACGATCGCCTTCTGGCTGTCGCGCTCGACGTACAGATTGGCATGGACGTCGGTCAACGGCCGATCATCTGGACGATCGCTCCTGGGAACGATCTCCTCGATCACCACGGCGATGGAATGCGGCAATTCATCTTGCACGCCTTCCAACGCCGCCTCGCGAATCAGCTCTGCAATGGCAATATCGATCGGCTCATCGGTGACTTCGCCAGCCGGATACAAATCAGGCCCCACCGGCAACGCCTCAATTAGGCACTGGGTCAAGGTGGCCACGTTGTCGCCATTGGTCGCGCAGACCGGCACGATCTGCGCCCAGTCGATGTCCAGGTGCGTCCCGAGTTCGGTAACGGCCAGCAACTGCTTGGCCAGCTGCTCCTTGGTCACCTTGTCAATCTTGGTGACCACCGCCATGATCGTGGCTCGACGCAATTGGGATAGTTGCTGGCCGATGAACCGATCGCCAGGGCCGATGGGCTCGTCGGCGGGTATGCACAGGCCCACCAGGTCGACCGAATTCAGTGTCTCGTGCACCTGGTCATTCAGACGCTGACCCAGCAATGTGCGAGGTCGATGCAGTCCTGGGGTGTCCACCATGACCAACTGCGCGTCCTTGGTGGTCAAGATGCCCCGAATGATGCGCCGGGTCGTCTGCGGGCGATCAGACATGATCGCGACCTTTTGTCCCACGATCGCATTGGTCAAGGTCGACTTGCCGGCATTGGGCCTGCCCACCAGCGATGCGAATCCACTTCGGTGCACGCTCATCGCAGGTCCTTCATTCCTGCTGCCCGCGGCTGCGGGCAGTTCCAGGATCGGGCTCGTGGCTCACTCAACGTCGCTCCCATCGATTGCCGATGGGGCAATGCGCTCGACCAGCACGCTCATGACTCGCTTTCGCCGCCCGGCGGGTTGCTCAGCGGTTAGCCGCCAGTCGGCGACGTCGATGCTTGTCCCAGCGATAGGCACTTTGCCGAGGCGCAGTGCCATGTACCCCAAGATCGTGT
>CAIKZY010000102.1 GCA_903832025.1 uncultured Actinomycetes bacterium | reverse complement strand
TTGCCCCAGGAATTGGCCCAGGCGGCCGCCGCCTTGCACGGACACATCGCATTGCTCAACGATCAGGCACGAGCGGCACAGGAGCAGGTACGTCGGCTGCAGCACGAACGCTTCAGCGGCATGGCCTATGAGCTGTCACAGGGACTGCACGCAGGCGATCAGTGTCCGGTGTGCGGAAGCACCGATCATCCGGCGCCGGCACGAGTGCCGGCCACCGTGGTTACTGCTGCCGATATCGCGGCCAGCACTGATCAAGCCAGCAGCGCCGAAGAGGCGTACGCGGGCGTCACCGCTCAAGCGGCGCGATTGATCCCGACAGATCTTGATCTGACAAGCATCACGGCAAGCACTGCGGGTGGCGGCGATGTGCAGCACGTACTCGACCGATTGGCTCAGGTCAATGGCCGCATCAATGCTGCCCGGGAATTCCATGTGCAATTGACCGAACGCATGCATCAGGTGGTGATGACGATCGATCAGGTGGATGCTGATTACCGTGTCGCACAGGCACATGCTCACGCCCTTGCCGAAGCCGCAGGGGTGGTCGGTTTGGACCTGGGGCACGAACAGCGACGATGGCAGGACAGTCAGCAATGGCTCGATCGCGTACGTCAGGCCCGAGACAAAGTCACCGCGCAGCGCGAGTTCGTGGAGCAGCTGGCTGCGACCATCCCGAGCGAGGCGCTACCCGATCTTGAGGCCATTCAGGCGCACCTTGCCCAAGCGCAGTCAACATCGACACAAGCCACCTCTGATGCCGATGCGGCACGGGCGCTGGAACGTGCCATTGAGCAGCTCAGCGATCAGGTCGAAGTCGCCTACGGTGCGTGGAACGGCGCCATGGAAACTGCAGCGCCCCTAGTGCGGATCTGCCGGGCGCTGTCCGCGGGCCCAGGAGGCCAGGCGCTAGGTGCGTATGTGGTGCAACAGGCCTTCGATGAGGTCGTGGATGCCGCTAACGCACGATTAATGGCAATGCTGGGGTCGCAGTTTCAACTGGTAACCACACAGGAGCGAACCGGCACCAAGCGGACCGGGTTGGGTCTTGGGCTGAAAGTGCGGGACCTGCGTTCGGACACCGAACGCCGAACCACCACGATGTCCGGTGGCGAGACATTTTGCGCATCGCTGGCGCTGGCCCTGGGCCTGGCAGATTGCGTCCGCGCCTATGCCGGTGGCGTGGAAATCGACACATTGTTCATCGATGAAGGATTCGGGGCACTGGATGCGGATCTGCTCGGTGATGTGATGAATGAGTTATCCAGGCTGCGCGCCGATGGACGCACCGTGGGGATCATCTCCCACGTGGCCGAACTCAAGCGAATGGTCCAAGAGCGGATCGATGTCCAGCCCGCGGCGTCGGGTTCGGTAGTGGAGGTCACCTGGATGGCCTAGGCCGATGCTCGGCCGGGGGCTGACCTGGCAGGATTAGCACATGTCCGTGACCTCGTCAGTGAACAAGCTCGTCGGAATGCTCGGTCCAGACCTGTCCGTGCCTGAGCGGGCGGCCTTGCTGGCCGCCGCGGCATCGGTCGGTCCGAGCTTTGAGCCCGGGCTCCAGCCCCGACGGACGATCGATCAAGCCATCGCCACCGGCCTGATTTCGGCCACCACCTTGTCTGTGGTGACCGCAACCCAGTCGATCATCGAATCGTTGGGCCGGTTAATCGCCCGGGGAGATCGCAGCACCTCATCGGCGACAGCCCGGCTGCTGTTTGCCGTGGGTACGAATATGGCTGTGGCTGCCGCGGCTGAGGGAGTGGCACGTGCCCTTCCCCCCAGTGAGGACGAACGCGCTCGTCGTGGACTGCTGCGGGTGGCCGCCAATCGCACCGGGCGTGTGGCGTTGGTCGGAGCCGGACTCAGCGCCACCTTGGGCACCGCGGATCTGCTGTCCGAACGTCGCCCGTCGGCTTCGTGGCTGAAGCGCGTTCCCTTGGCCCTGCCCGTCGGCGTTGCCGCCAGCGCGGTGGAAATTCATCGCGTCCATGCACGGGCGCAAGCCAGCGGGGATACCACCATCTCCCAGGTGTCCACCCGCAACTCCACGGTGATCGCCGTTGGCGTGGGAGCGGGCGTACTGAGCCTGCAGGCAGGAGAACGGGCGCTGGCTCGCCTGGTCTCCCGTGGCATTTCGAAAGTTGCTCCCGGCTACGACTCGGTCTCCAATCCGATTGGGCACCTGGTCTCGTTAGCGGCCCTGGCTGGCTTGGTGTCGGTGGGCTACGAATACGCCGTGCGCCGCGTGGAGCAAGGTGGTGCGGCCATCGAGCCCGCATACGACAATCCGCCCACCAGCGCCTTGGTGTCCGGTGGGCCTGGTAGCCAGATTGGCTTTGAGACCTTGTCCCGAGAGGGCCGCCGTTTCACCAACATGGTGCTCACGCGCCAGGAGATCGCGTCGGTGATGGGTGAGCAGGCCGTTGCCGATCCCATTCGCGCATTTGTCGGCCTGGACACCGCACCGGAGGTGGAAGACCGGGTTGACATGCTGATGGACGAGCTCCTGCGAACCGGTGCCTTTGACCGAAAGGTCTTGGCCTTTGCGTCACCAACCGGGTCGGGCTATATCAACTACGTCATGGCCGAGGCGCTGGAGTACATGACGCTCGGCGACTGCGCGATTGCCACGATGCAGTACTCCATGCTGCCGTCATCGATGTCCTTGACGCGGACCGGACTTGCAGTCGAGCAGAACCGGGCGTTCATGCATGCGGTGACCGGCTACATGCGCGGCATGGATCCCAGCAAGCGGCCTCGTTTCGTCCTGTTCGGTGAATCCTTGGGCGCCCAGACCCTGCAAGACGTGTGGCGCCACCGTACTGTGGAGGCAATCGATCGAGATTTTGTGCACTCGTCGATCTTCCTCGGCACGCCATCGGCCACGGAATTTGCCAAGTCCTGGCGACTGGATCCGCAGCGAGTCGATCCCAAGGGCACGATCATCGAAATTGATGATTTCGGTCAGTACGCGGACCTTGACGAGGAGCGCAAGGCGGCTGTTCGCCATTTCCTGATCTCGCACTTCGATGATCCGATTCCGAAATTCGGGACCAATTTGCTCATGCGCCAGCCGTGGTGGCTGGGACCGGCTGACCAACGGCCGCCCCGAGTGCCCAAGTCCAGCAAGTGGCGTCCAGGCACCTCCTTCGTGCTGACCGGCGTGGATTTGATCAATGCCGAAAGCGTGGTTCCGGGGCGTTTTGGTCGTCGCGGACACGATTACCGTCAGGACATCGCCAGGTTCGTCTCGATGGCGTACGACCTTCCGGTAACCGCTGAGCAGCTGTCGAGCATCGAGCGTGCGTTGCGGGCCAGGGAATTGGCGTGGGCTCAGCGCAGGGTTGTCAGCGAGCAGGTGGCCCGCGCACGGGAATCAGTGCTTCGTGAGGTCAAGAACTGGGGACTGAGCACGTCAGCCAGTGACCAGCAGGCCAGCGCGATCTTGCGAGAGGTACTGGCTGCTCAGGTACCCGCCAACCGCGGGCCCTCGACCGATTGATGGTCAGGGACCTGTGACTCCTAGGACATCTTGATGGTCTTGGCCACGTGGAGAATCTTGGTCACATAGGCACGCGTCTCGGGGTACGGCGGGATGCCGTTGTAACGAAGAACTGCGCCGTACCCTGCGTTGTAGGCAGCCAGGGTGTTCTCCAGTCGATTTCCTGCGGCCTTGCGAACCAGATGGTGATTGAGGCAGTTCAACTTGGCTGCGGTGGCAATGGCATCAGCAGGGTCCCAGACATTTGCCTTGCCGTCACCGTTAGCGTCAATGCCGTATTGATGCCAGACCCCGGGCATGAACTGCGCAATGCCCTGGGCACCTGCAGCACTTTGCGCGGTGCTGTCCCAGCCGGATTCAGCGGCAATCTGCGCCGCCAGGACCTGCACCGGCACTGCAGGACAGGTCGCCGCTGCATCGAGCAGAAGCGAGCGGTACTGCTCAGGCACCACCACAGGTCCGAGCATCCCCTTGCGCTGAGCGAGTCCCACGCCCCACCAGATACCGGCCGCCAGGATGGCCAGAACCACCACGAACACCGCAAGTGATCTCACGGGGGAGGAGCGGGAAGAGGTTGACACCCCTCCACGGTAACCCCCTGACTCGCGGATTGGGCTCAGGGTAGGTTTCTAAAGTGAGCCGCGAGGAGATCGGAGCCGGCAGGGAACTGAGCCCCCCTGCCCTTCAGGACATGTTCGAGCAACGGTTGTCCGAGGCCTTCGCCGCGCTCGGTTGCTTCAACCTGGCGATCTTCGGCAAGACCGGGTCAGGCAAGTCAACCCTGGTCAACGCATTGTTCGGTCACGACCTCGCGGCGACCGGAATCGGCAAGCCGGTGACCCGCGGCCTTGAGTACTACCGACGCAAGGACGGTCTGCTGGGCCTGTACGACTCTGAGGGCTTTGAGACGGGCACCTCCGGTGACGTCATTTTGGCTGGGCTGCGCAAGATCGTCGCCGACCGAGCGCGAGGACCGGTGGATCAACGCATTCACGCTGCGTGGTACTGCGTGCGATGGAGTGATCGTCGGCTGGAGCAGGCGCAAGAGCAATTCATCAAGACCTTGGCCGGTACCGGGCTTCCGACGATGCTGGTGCTGACTCAGGTTCCAAGCCGTGATGGACTTGCGCACCCCGAAGCCACGCAGTTCGCCCAGTATCTTGCGCAGGCCGGGCTGCCGTTAGCTCCGCCCGGACGGCCGCTACTGACCAACGCCAAGGCCGATGAGTTCTCCGGTGCGCCGGTGTTCGGCCTCGAGGCACTCCTGGATGCCACCTACGTGGTGGTCCCCGAAGCTG
>CAIKZY010000101.1 GCA_903832025.1 uncultured Actinomycetes bacterium | reverse complement strand
GGGCGCGGGCAACCTCCTGGGCCGCTTCGGGTTCAAGTCGTCGCTCAGCACGGGCAATCTCGCTATTGACGATCGTGGTGACGTAGGCGCGCATCGCCACAACAGCCGTATCTGCTTCACGGCCAGTTTCAGCCTGCTCGAAATCTGCCACTGCATGCTCAACGATCTGCTGCGCTTCCAAAATGGCCGATGCGTGCTCAGCCGGTGCATGTCGTCCGATGTCGTGCAAGGCAATGACATCGACCGACTCCATGGACCGAACTCGGTCATCGACATCCGGCGACAGCGCCAGATCGATGATTGGCAATGGTTGCGCACTGGTGCGAGCTGATACCGCCTGCACGTCGATCACCGGAACCAGCGCACCGCTGCATGCGACCACGATGTCCGCTTCGGCAACTGCCTGAGGCAATGCATCTGTTGGCACCCACTGAATGTGGTGCGAATGGGCGAACGCCTGCGCCCTGCCAGAAGTGGAATGCACCGCGATCGACGAACACCCACGACGCTGCAAGGCAGCCACAACCACGCGAGCGTAGGCGCCGGTACCGATCACCACGGCATGCTTGTCACCGAGCTCGCCATGGCGCTGCTCGACCAAATCCAGGCCAACGGTGACGATCGATCTACCGGCGGCTCCCAGTCCCGTGGAATTCGTGACTGATTTCGAGGTCGCCAGGGCTCGCTGCATCAGGCGTTCCAATGGAGCGGTCGTGGTGCCCTGGCGCTGCGCGGTGGCCAGCGCGCCGCGGACCTGTCCGGCGACCTCATCCTCCCCGATCACCATGGACTCAAGGCCGCTGGTGACAGAGTACAAGTGCTGGGCAACGGCGATACCGACCCGCACGCGAAGGAAGTCCTCACCGTGGGCGATTCCGGCGGTGGCTCGCACAGTCAAGAAGGTGGTCGCCGCGTCGATCGCCTCATGAAACCTCGAGGCATCCAGGTACAACTCGTAGCGATTGCACGTGGATAGCACCACGGCACCATTGATCTCGGGGCACGAGGCCACCAATGCCTTGGCTGCCTGCTTGCCTGCATGAGCCAGGGACTCGATGCCCTCCAGGGGTACGTCATGGTGACTCGCGCCCACCATGACTAGCACCATGGGCAGAATCGTACGCCTGTTGACCGCTTTGCGGAGTTCGGTATCTTGGCCGTATGACCAAGGCCACGCAATTGCCTGCGGGCCACCCCCTGACAGACGGCCGGACAGCACCATCTGCGCTGATCCAGGCCTACACCGGCCATCGCACCGCTCATCGACCGGTGTGGATGATGCGCCAGGCCGGACGGTCACTTCCGGAGTACCGAGCAGCGCGTGAGGGCATTGCCATGCTGGATTCATGCCTGATGCCGGAGCTGGCGGCAGAAATCACCCTCCAGCCGGTTCGACGCCACCACGTGGACGCCGCGATCTTCTTCTCCGACATCGTGGTGCCGTTGAAATTAGCCGGCGTCGACGTGGACATCGTGCCAGGAGTCGGCCCGGTGATCGCGCACCCAGTGCGCACTGCTGCAGACCTGTCCGAGCTGGCCGAACTGGAATCCTCCGCATTAGAGCCAATTACCGCGGCGGTCGCCTTAACCGTGGCCGAATTGGGTACCACGCCCCTGGTCGGCTTTGCGGGTGCGCCGTTCACCGTGGCCTCGTACCTCATCGAAGGTCGACCTTCACGCGACTACGCCCACACCCGGAACATGATGCGGACCGATCCGGGGCTATGGCATGCCGTTCTGGCCTGGGTCGGGCGAACCACTGGAACGTTCTTGCGCGCGCAAGCTCTGGCCGGCGCAAGTGCGCTGCAACTGTTCGACTCCTGGGCAGGTGCCCTCAGCCAGGAGCAGTACCGAGAGTTCGTCCTTCCGCACTCGACAGCGGTATTCGACGCGGTCAAGGACTTGCCTGTGCCCCGGGTGCATTTCGGCACCAAGACTGAGCACCTCCTGATTGCCATGCGCGAGGCGGGGGCCACGGTGATGGGCGTTGACCAGTTCACCCCGTTGGATGTCGCGAGCGCGATGTTGGGAGATGACATCCCACTCCAGGGAAACATCGATCCCGCATTGCTCAGCGGTAGCTGGGAGGCGCTAACCGCGAATGTGATCGACGTCATCGATCGTGGCAAGCGCGCACCGGGGCATGTGGTGAACCTTGGGCACGGCGTCCCTCCAGAAACCGATCCTCAGGTACTGACCGACATGGTCGCGTTTATTCACGAGTATCAGTCCCCCGAGGGGCAATGAGCCGGGTCGCCGTGGTTGGCGGCGGTCTTGCAGGCTTGGTCGCCGCCCGCGATTTGGTCGAGCAGGGGCATCACGTTTGCCTGTTCGAGGCTGGGCCGGGCTTCGGCGGAGCAATCGCGGCAGCGCCATTGGCCGGCCACCTGATCGATATCGGTGCCGAGGGCTTTGCGATCACCCGCAGCGAGGCGACCTCGCTGGTTGAGGCACTGGGCCTGGGTGATTGCATCGTGGCCCCGCAGCGAGCAGATGCGCACATCTGGCGGGCCGGTCAGCTGCTGGCCATGCCACGCAGCCTGATGGGCATTCCCACCGAACTGGACAGCGATCAGATTCGAGCACTTGTCGGCGACGAGGCGATTCGGCGTGCACACACACTTGATGCCGGCGCTTGGCTGGGGTCCGATGACAACATCACTCTGGCCGACCTGGTCAGCAGTCGCCTAGGCCCGGAGTTCGTTACCCACCTGCTCAATCCGGTGGTCTGCGGGGTGCACGCCACCGATCCTGATCGACTGCAGGCCAGCGCGGTTATTCCCGGCATTCTCGCTGCCGCCCAACAGCACGGAAGCCTCACCGCCGCGGCCGATGCGATCCGCTCTCGAGCGGGGACCGCCGGTTCGGCTATTCACGGATTGCAGGGAGGCATGACGTCACTCATCGCGGCATTGGTTGCTGAGCTCACCGGCACATCATCGGTGCAATTGCATAACGATGCCCACGTCACCGGCATCACTCGCCGCCGGAGTTCCTGGCAGGTACAGGTTGACGTTGCCCACGAGGTTGATGCCGTCGTCCTCGCGGTGTCGGCTCCAGCGGCTGCGAAGCTGTTGCACGACCAGCCGGAACTGCAGCGCGTGCTGAGTGCCTTTGCGGTCGGGGACGTGGCCGTGGTGTCAATGGTGCTACCCAGCACGGAACTGGACCAGGCTCCGGTCGGGTCCGGTGTGCTGGTCGATGCCGCTGCTAGTTCGCACCTGGTCTCGGCCAAGGCCATGACGCATGCCACCGCCAAGTGGGCCTGGCTCCAAGCGGCATTTGGCCCTGGGCGGCACCTGCTGCGCCTTTCCTATGGGCGCAATGGGGTGATTGAGCACGACCTGGAACATCTGCTCGAGATCGCTGTTGCCGATGCACGCGCCCTGACGGGGGCAGATTTGGGCGATCCGATCGCCGCAAAGGTGACCAGGTGGAGGGAGTCGCTGGTGCAAGCCACACCGGGCCACCTAGAGCGCGTGCGCGAGGTCGATGATCTGGCCGCTGAGTTGTCCGGCTTTGCCGTGGTGGGAGCGGGCCTTGGAGGCAATGGCATCGCCGGCACCATTGCCCGTGCCCAACGGGCCAGCGCCCTGCTGTAGCCAAAGCACGAATGAGTGGGAAGATACCCACGTGGCTGAGCATTCCAAAGACCAGACAAAGATTTCGGCGCGCGAGATCAATGACACGATTCGCTACACCTGCTGGGCGGTCTACACGCGCACCGGCATTGCACCTGCGCAGGATGCGACGGTGCAACTGGATGCGGTGTTGAAGGATTTGGAAGCACGTGATGTGCTCGTCAGAGGGTGGTATGACGTTTCGGGCCTTCGGGCAGATGCCGACGTGATGA
This sequence comes from uncultured Actinomycetes bacterium, assembly GCA_903832025.1. GTDB lineage: Bacteria > Actinomycetota > Actinomycetes > S36-B12 > S36-B12 > CAIKZY01. The sequence goes on along the minus strand of CAIKZY010000101.1, from coordinate 2,932 downwards.
TTTGGCTTCATGCCCCGGCCGCAGAGTTCATTCAACAAGCACTGCGCGACATACGACGAGCCGGCCTGGATGAGGCACTGAGCCCCAGTTGGTCAGCCATGGCGCTGCATCGGCCAGCCGAGTTCAACAAGGGACATGTGCCGGCCTTCATGACCGGTGCACCGGCTAAAGAGTGGGTGTGCGTCTACCCATTCGTTCGTTCCTACGAGTGGTACCTGCTCCCCGAAGAAGAGCGCCGGGCCATGCTTGCTGAGCACGGGATGATGGGCCGCGACTACACGATGATCTCGTCCAACACAGTCGCTGCTTTCGCCCTCGGGGATTACGAATGGATGCTGGCCCTGGAGTCGCCGGATCTGCACGAGATCGTGGACATGATGCGACATCTGCGCGGGTCGGCGGCACGTCGTCACGTCCGCGAGGAGGTGCCGTTCTTCACCGGCCGCCTCATCACGTCCACACAGGCCGTTGACAACCTGCGATGACGTACGACGCACTGCTCCTTGTGTCGTTCGGCGGGCCAGAGTCGGCTGATGAGGTGATGCCGTTCTTGCGAACTGTCACTGCGGGTCGGCAAATTCCCGACGAACGCCTGCAAGTGGTTGCCGAGCACTATTACGCCATGGGCGGGGTCAGTCCGATCAATGGGTTGAATCGTCAGCTCTTGGCCGACTTGACTGAGCAGTTGTCCCAGATTGGTGTCGACCTGCCGGTCTACTGGGGCAATCGAAATTCTGCCCCCTGGCTGGCGGACACGATGAAGGACATCGCCGCAGATCGGCACGCAAACGTACTGGCACTGACGACTAGTGCGTACTCGTCCTACTCCGGCTGTCGGCAGTATCGCGAGAACATCGCCGCAGCCATGGCCAGTGCACCCGAACTGGCCGTGCACACGATGCGACCGTATGGCGATCTTCCGCAGCTTGCCGAAACGTTTTCTCGAACCATCGCTGAACAACTCGGTGACTGGGAGTCCAGTGGCATTGCCGGTGATCAGGTTCTGGTGATCTTCACTACGCATTCGATTCCCGTGTCCATGGATCAGACGTCCGGACCACCATCAGCGCGAGACGACATCGGCATGTACGTCCGGCAGCACCGAGCGGTGATGGATCGTGTCATCGAGGCACTTGCGGAGCCGGTGCGGCACGAACTGGCGTTCCAATCACGTTCTGGCCCGCCGACCGTCCCCTGGCTGGAACCGGATGTCAATGATGTGATCGAGGCCGCGGCCGTGCAGGGGGTACGCGCAGTGATCGTGGCACCGATTGGATTCATCAGCGATCACATGGAGGTCATCTGGGATCTGGACACCGAGGCAGCTGCCACCGCCGCACGCGTGGGCGTGGAGTTTGCCAGAGTTCCAACCCCCGGCACCGACCCGGAATTCGTGGCAGCACTCGCTGAGCGAATCGCGGCAGTGATCAACGGCCGCGTGCCCAATCCACAGGCGCCCGGCGCAGGGTGGGAGTTCTGCTCCGCGACGTGCTGCCCGAATGCGCGTGCCACCGCGTCCGCGGCCGAACCCGCCTAGAATCCACGCATGGACCTGACCGAACGCCCGCGACGCCTTCGCCGGACGGCGGCCATCCGGAGCTTGGTTCGCGAGCACCGAGTGCACCCAGCGAACCTTGTCCTCCCGGTCTTCATCCGACAGGGCGCCCAAGCCCCTGTGCCGATCGCCTCCATGCCTGGCGTGGTTCAGCATTCACGGGATTCGCTGATGCGTGCGGCCACGCAGGCCGCCGAGCTCGGAGTCGGGGGCATCATGCTGTTCGGTGTCCCCACGGATCGGGATGCTGTCGGCCACTGTGCGGTGGCACCAGATTCGATCTTGGCCCAGGCAATTGGCTGGACGCGAGAAGCCACTGGAGATGCCTTGCCGATTTTTGCGGACTTGTGCTTGGACGAGTTCACCTCCCACGGGCATTGCGGCGTTCTGGACGCTCAGGGCAATATCGACAATGACGCAACCTTGCTGGTCTACCAGCAGATGGCGTTGACGCTGGCCGATGCAGGTGCGGACTTCCTCGGACTCAGCGGCATGATGGACGGCCAAGTTGGGGCGGTTCGGGAAATTCTTGACATGAACGGACGCACGGATGTTGCGTTGCTCGCTTACGCAGCCAAGTACGCGTCCGCCTTTTACGGGCCATTTCGCGATGCGGTGGAATCGGCATTGGACGGTGACAGGAACACGTACCAGCAAGACCCAGCCAATGCGGTGGAATCTCTGCGCGAAGTTCGCCTGGACGTAGCACAGGGTGCCGACATGGTGATGGTCAAGCCGGCCCTGCCGTACTTGGATATTCTGGCTCGGGTTGCCGACATGGTGGACGTGCCAGTAGCGGCCTATGTCGTGTCGGGCGAGTACTCGATGATCGAAGCCGCGGCCGCGGCCGGCTTCATCGACCGACAACGGGCGATAACCGAGGCCCTCATCGCAGTGCGCAGAGCCGGTGCCAGCATCATCTGCACGTACTGGGCCAGTGAAGTCGCTGGCTGGCTCACTCACCCCTAGGCACCGAAGGAATCTTGATGACCTCATCCCTGCAGTGGTTCGATCGTGCGCGCCAGGTCATCCCCGGCGGCGTGAGTTCACCGGTGCGCGCATTTCGGTCTGTCGGAGGCACCCCCCCATACGTCGCGTCCGCCAACGGTGCGCACATCACGGACGTGGACGGCAACACCTACGTCGACCTGGTTGGCGCTTGGGGTCCGATGATCCTGGGGCACGCCCATCCGCAGGTAGTCGCGGCAGTCCAAGCTGCCGCCGCGACATCGTTCTCCTACGGGGCACCGTGCCCACCCGAAGTGGAACTGGCTGAGGAGATCGTTCGCCGTGTCGCAGCGGTGGACAAGGTACGATTCACCAACTCTGGTACCGAAGCAGTGATGACGGCCTTGCGCATCGCCAGAGCGCATACCG
>CAIKZY010000100.1 GCA_903832025.1 uncultured Actinomycetes bacterium | reverse complement strand
TGAGTTGGCTTGGTCTTCAACTCGCCTGATGGCCCGATGTACGGCAACAGCGAAACGTGAAGGAAAAATACATTGTCGCGGCCGATTTCATGACGAATCTGGCGAACAGCCTCAAGGAATGGCAGGGACTCAATGTCTCCGACTGTTCCGCCCACTTCGGTGATGACGACATCCACTTCTGGACCTGCCATCCGGCGGACGCGAGATTTGATCTCGTTGGTGATGTGAGGAATCACCTGAACCGTGTCACCCAGGTACTCCCCACGACGTTCCTTGGCGATCACGGTGGAATACACCTGACCGGTGGTGACGTTGGCCGAACCATGCAGGTCGCGATCGAGGAAGCGCTCGTAATGGCCGATGTCCAGATCAGTCTCGGCGCCGTCGTCGGTAACGAAGACTTCACCGTGTTGAAAAGGATTCATCGTGCCCGGATCGACATTGAGATACGGATCCAGTTTTTGCATCGTGACCCGCAGGCCACGAGCGCTCAGCAGGTTGCCCAGACTTGATGCGGTCAGACCCTTTCCCAGCGAGGAGGCTACGCCTCCGGTCACGAACAGATGCTTGGTCTGACGGCCTGCGTTCATGGAATACCAGGCTATCAGGCACAGGCCGCTTTGCGTACCAGCCGCGCACGACAGGTCAGCGACAGCCGGACAGGACCAGTCCTCAACGGCCCGCCAGGTCCAGCAACTCCTGTGCATGAGCCGAGCCCAAGCTTGAGTCGGGCAGTCCGGAGAGCATTCGGGCTAGCTCGGTCAATCGAGCCTCACCGGTCACATGGACCACACTCGATGCCGTGACCAGTCCACGATCATCTTTGGCTACGACAATGTGCCGATCGGCAAACGCGGCAACCTGCGGCAGATGGGTGACCACCAGTACCTGCGCCTGGCTCCCAAGCTGCTGCAGGCGTCGACCGATCTCGATGGCAGCTGCTCCACCAACGCCTGCGTCAACTTCATCGAAGACGAACGTTTCCACTGGGTCATTACCCGCAAGGACCACCTGAAGGGCCAGCATGATCCGGCTGAGTTCGCCTCCAGATGCCGCACCGGACACTGGCCGAGCCGGCGAGCCATGATGTGGCGACAGCATGAACAAGATGGCATCGGGACCATGAATCCCCCACTGCGCCAGGTCCTCGTCGAAGACCACCTCTATGTGGAGGGTGGCTTGCGGCATGGCCAGCGCAGACAGCTCGCTCGAGACTGCTTCTGCGAGTGCGTCAGCGGCACGCCGCCGAGCATGATGCAACGCCTGTGCGTCCTGCGTCAGTTGCGTCCGAGCAGCCAGTTCAGTATCGACCAGGTGCTGGATCCGCTCTTCGACCGGAACGCTCGTCAGCGAACGCGCCTGGTGCCAGAGGTCTAGCACCTCAGCCAGCGTGGGTCCGTACCGTCGCTTCAAGGTGGTCAGGGCCGCCCGACGCCCCTGAATCTCATCGAGGGCGCCTGGGTCAGCATCCACGCTGGTTGCCAGTGCCGACATATCTGAGCAGATATCTGACACCTCTGCCGATATCGCCTGCAGTCGCTTCCCGAAGTCAACTGCGGTGCTCACATTCTGACCGACATGATCGAGCTGCCTGCGCGCGAACGAAATCCGGGCCAGGGCGCTGAGCTCGTCCCCGTCCTCTCCGCCCAGTGCATGCAATGCCGCACGCAACGCTTCCATAATCTCCGTGGCGTTACCCAAGATCTCAGCACGCTGAGCGAGGTCCTCGTCCTCCCCCGGCAACGGATTGACGCGTTCAATATCGGCAGCTGCCAGTGCCAATCGCTGGCGATGCGCTTCGGACTCGGCACCGCTGCGCTGCTCGGCCTCGAGCTCGTGCACCGCTTGCTGCCATGCCCTGAAAGCGCCTTGATACTCCGTAAGCGCATTCGCGATGCCGTGTGAGCCGAAACGATCCAGTAACGAGCGCTGAATCGAGGGATTGCGCAGTCGGATCTGATCGCTTTGCCCATGGATGACGATCAGCTCCGCGGACAGCTCTTCCAGCATCGCTGCCGGAACCGTTCGACCGCCAGCAAAGGCCCGACTACGTCCTTCAGCCGCAATGGTGCGACCCGTTGTCAGCAGTATGCGGTCACCATGGGATTCAAGCTCAGCACCGCATTCCTCAGCGATCCGAATCAGGTCCGCAGACTTCTTGCCGGCGACCTTCCACATGGCCTCAGCCGAAGCTCGCTCTGAGCCCGCTCGAACCATGCCTGAATCGACTTTGCCCCCCGTCACCATGCGAAGTCCTGACAGCAGCATCGTCTTGCCTGCCCCGGTCTCCCCGGTGATCGCCGTGAGTCCTGGACCGAACTCGATCACCGCTTCTGCGATGACGCCGATCTGCTGCAGGCGAATCTCTTCAATCACGTCGCCCTCGCCAGCCTGCCACCGGCAGGTCGAACTTCGCTACCAGCCGATCGGTAAATGGCGCAATCACGATGCGTGCGAACCGGACGGGGCGGTCTGCATTGCGGACTTCGATACGGGCCGATGGGCTCACTGCCAGTAGCCGCCGACCATCCGCATGGAGCACGGCCTCACTGGTCGGTGCGAGTTCAAATGCGACCACCGACTTTGGCGAAACCACCAATGGTCGAGCAAACAAGGCGTGCGCACTCAAGGGCACCACCAGAATGGCTGAGAGCTCCGGCCACACCACAGGACCGCCTGCCGAGAATGCATATGCGGTCGACCCTGTAGGTGTGGCGCAGACGACGCCATCGCAACCCCACGTGGAGAGCGGTCGGCCATCAATTTCCACCAGCATCGAAACCATGTGTTCCCTGGCAACCTTTTCCACACTGATCTCATTGACTGCCCAGGTGGAGGCCACTTGCCTGCCGCCGCTGAGGACGCGCACGTCCAAGGTCATGCGCTCCTCGACCGTCCATTCGCCACTGACCACTGCAGCCACGACCGATTCAGCTGCCTCTGACTCCGCTTCGGCCAAGAATCCGACGTGTCCGAGATTGACACCCAGAATTGGTACACCGTGTTCGCGAGAGCGTTCCGCAGCACGCAGGATCGTGCCATCACCACCTAGGCTCACCACCAGCTCACAACCGGCTGCCGCCTGGTCGTTGGCGGGGACGACATGGATATCGCTCGAGGTGTCAGCCACGAATGCCGCATCCTCTTCGGACACGCGAACAGCGATACCGGCATCATGAAACCGACGGGCGAAGGCTGCCGCAAGCTCACGGGCATCTTGTCGGTCGCCGTTTACGACCAGCAGCACCGTACGGGTGGTCATTGGGGGCCTTCCTGAACTGCAGTTGCGATCATGGTGGCTCGGTTCGCGGCATCTGCCACACCAGGCCGGAGATGAACAAAGTACTCCACGTTGCCGCTCGGACCGGGGAGTTTGCTGGCGGTCACCGCCGTCAAACCGAAGTTCAGACCGGCGGCCGCCTGGCAGACTGTGTCCACAGCGGCTGCGCGCAATCGAGGATCACTCACCACGCCATTGCCCACAAAGTCCCGGCCGACCTCGAACTGCGGCTT
>CAIKZY010000099.1 GCA_903832025.1 uncultured Actinomycetes bacterium | reverse complement strand
TCACCGGCGGTGAGCCATTGCTGCGCCCGGATATCGTGGAGATCGTGGCCGCGATCACCGCGCTGCCGCATGCACCAACAGTGGCCCTGACGACCAATGGTCTTCTGCTGGAGAAGTACGCCAAGGACCTGAAACAAGCGGGACTGGCGCGTGTGAACGTGTCCCTGGACACGCTGGATCGTCAGCGGTTCATCGCCATGACCCACCGCGATCGCCTCGACGATGTGCTGGCGGGCATCGCAGCGGCGCAGGATGCTGGGTTGACTCCGGTCAAGATCAATGCCGTCTTGATGCCGGGGATCAATGAGGACGAAGCGTTGCCATTGCTGGAGCATGCCTTGGCTCATGATTGGCGCCTGCGCTTCATTGAGCAGATGCCTTTGGATGCAGGCGGGCTGTGGAATCGCACCAACATGGTCAGCGCAGAGCAGGTGCATGAACTGCTGTCCGCCCGTCACACCCTGACCCCGGTACCTCACCGTGGATCGGCACCTGCGGAGGAGTTCTATATCGACGGAACCGACCGAACGGTCGGCATCATCGCCAGTGTGACGCAGCCGTTCTGCGGCTCCTGCGATCGGCTGCGACTGACTGCTGACGGCCAGATCCGTAACTGCCTGTTCGCGCGTACAGAGACTGACATTCGCCAGGTCTTGCGCGACGATCACCTCACGCCAGCTCAGCGACGCGAGGCCGTGGCCGAGCGCTTGCGCACCAGTACCTGGGAGAAACTCCCCGGCCATGGCATCAATGATGCGAGCTTCATTCAGCCGGATCGGCCCATGTCGGCAATCGGCGGTTAGCCGCCGGCGAATGGCGGAAGCACATCCACGATGTCGCCGCCGTGCACGGCAATGTGATCCAGATCCTCATGCACGGCAAGGTGATTGACCAGGTAGGAGCAGCGCGGGGCCACGGCACTGAATCGGGCATACGTGTCAGATAGGTGCTCGATAATTGTTGCCAAACTGCCCGGTTCGACATCGACCTCAGATTGGCCCACCGCGGCACGGGCGGCGGCAAACAGGCGGACGGTGACCAGTGCAGTGCTCACCGCTGCAGCCTATGTCACCCCAACCAACGCGTGACCACGTGCAACAGTGTGCTGGCGCGGGGTCAGGGTGCGAACACACCCGTGGTCGGGCACCAGCGTGATGTGCCCATGGTCGCGTTGCCGTGACCTGGTGCGCGGGGTGAGCGAGCGTCTTATGCTCATCACGTGAGTCAGGCAGATCAGCAGCTATTGAGCGTGGATGCCTATCGCGCATTGCTGCTGCAGGGCCTGACCCCGACGCCCAGCACCACCGTGGCTTTGGATCAGTGTGCGGGGTACACCTTGGCCGAGGATGTGCAAGCACCATGGTCGCTTCCCAGTTTCGATAACTCCTCCATGGATGGATACGCAGTCCGCCATGACGATGTGGTCAATGCCCCGGTTCGACTGTCCGTCCTGGGCGACATCGCTGCCGGACATGTCAGTGACATCGCCCTGGAATCAGGCCAGTGCATGCGCATCATGACCGGTGCGCCCGTTCCGGCTGGCACCACCGCAGTGGTCCCGGTTGAGCTCACCGATGGCGGAGCCGACCAGGTGGTGATCAACCAGGCGGTGGACGCTGGGGCCTACATCCGCTGTGTCGGTGACGATGTCACTGCAGGAACAGTTGTTCTGACGGCCGGGACCACGATCACCCCGCGTCAGATCGCGCTGCTTGCAGCCTGCTCGATCGACCAGGTGGTGGTGCACCGCAAGCCGCGGGTCACGGTGGTCTCCACCGGGGATGAGTTGATTGACCCAGGTCAGATCCCGACATCGGGCACCATTGTCGACGCCAACTCATACCTGCTGCTCGCTGCTGTGGAAGCAGCCGGCGGAGTGGCCACGCGCGTCAAAGTTGCCGACGATGAGCAGGCCTTCCTGCAGGTGATCCTGGATGCTGCTCAATCCAGCGATCTGATCTTGACCTCCGGAGGGGTGTCCATGGGTGTCTATGACACCGTGAAGGCGGCCCTGGGCGCACGAGGTGGCGTGAGCTTTTGCAAGATCGCCATGCAACCGGGAATGCCGCAGGGCCACGGGCAGATCACGCACGATGGATCAACCGTGCCGATTATCACGCTGCCCGGGAATCCGGTCAGTGCGTATGTGTCCTTCGAGCAATTTGTCCGACCGGTGCTACGAGCGATGTCCGGCGCTGTGGCGCTGCTGCGGCCGGTGACCCAGGCGATCATGACGCAGGCCATGACGTCCCCGAGCGGAAAGCGACAGTTCGCTCGAGGAGTCGTGTCGGGGGTCCCGGCGCAGGTCCGTCCCGTTGGCGGTCAGGGCTCGCACGTGGTCGGGGGACTTGCTCAGGCCAATTGCTTGATCGACATCCCAGACGATGTCGTAGCCGTGTCGGTGGGTACCACTGTTTCGATCATTGACCTTCGGGAGGATGCATGAGCGGCCTGACCCACCTCGATGAAGCCGGGCACGCACGCATGGTGGATGTGACCGCAAAAGCGGTCACCGTTCGCACGGCAACAGCCACCGGTCGCGTCTCCTGCTCCGACGACGTCATCGCTGCACTTCGCGATGGCACCGTCCCCAAAGGCGATGCCCTGGCGGTGGCCCGGATCGCCGGTATCGCGGCGACCAAGCGAACCCCCGACCTCATCCCGCTGTGCCACCCGTTGGCAATCCACGGCGTTGACGTTGATCTCATCGTGGAAGACACCGGGGTATCGATCAGTGCGACCGTGCGCACAGCGGACCGCACTGGGGTCGAGATGGAAGCCCTCACCGCCGTTGCCGTTGCCGGTCTGGCGCTGATCGACATGGTCAAGGCGCTGGATAAGTTCGCGGCGCTGGAACAGGTGGCGCTTCAGTCCAAGTCCGGTGGCAAGTCGGGAACCTGGACTCGATCATGACCTTTCGTGCCCGAGTCATCACGGTTTCCACTCGCGCGGCGGCCGACGTCTGGCCCGATCGATCGGGGCCAATCCTGGCTCAAGGCTTGATCGACCTGGGGCTTGCTGTCGACCCAGTCCAGATTGTCGCCGATGGTGAGCCTGTTGGTGCGGCACTGCGCGATGCGATTGCCGACCAGATCGATCTCATCGTCACCACTGGAGGCACCGGCCTGACGCCCACTGATCGAACACCTGAGCAGACTGCCCCGGTGATCGACCGACCGATTCCTGGCATTGCCGAAGCCATTCGCTCTTTCGGCCAAAGCAATGGGGTCCCGACCGCCATGCTGTCCCGAGGCCTGTCAGGTCTTGCCGGGCAAAGCTTGATCGTCAATGCTCCGGGGTCTCCCGGTGGTGCCCGCGACGCGATCGCCGCTCTGACGCCGATCATCATGCATGCCCTGGAGCAAGTGCGCGGTTCGGATCATCCGAATGCGTCGGCCAGCGCACGCGCGTAGGGGCCAATCGGTTGCTGGCACACCTGCCACACCGTGCCTGATTGCGTGACAAGGCCCTGGTCCAAGATTGCCACGTGCGTGGCCAGCCGTGCATCGGCAGGGTCATGGGTGACGATCATCGTGATACCGGTGAACTCGGCCAGTCGAAGTGCTAAGTCCTCACGTACCTGCGCACGAGCGACAACATCGAGTGCGGCAAGTGGCTCATCGAGCAGCAGCACCTGTGGACGTGGTGCCAGTGCTCGGGCAAGTGCCACTCGCTGCGACTGACCACCGGACAGTTGACCGGGCTTACGCTCGGCGAGTTCAGCCAAGGCGAACTGCTCGAGCAGGTGTGCTGCTTCTCGGCGAGCCCGGCCCTTGCTGAGGTTGCCACCACGGGGCGTTTGGAATCCGAATGACACATTGTCGGCCACTGACAGGTGCGGAAAGAGCGCATAATCTTGAAATACCAGGCCGACTCGCCGGCGTTGGGCGGTGATGAATCCGTCGGCGTGATCAACCAATGCCCCATCGATGCTCAACGAGCCAGTGGTCAGTGGCTGCAGCCCGGCTATCGCTCGAAGCAGTGTCGATTTCCCGGCGCCATTGGCACCCAGGATGGCCCAGGTCGTGCCCGATGGAAAGGTCTCATCGAGGGTCAGCGTGAACTCGCGATGCCGTACCGTGCCGTTGATGTGGATGGTCATCACGGTGCCGTTCGCTGGAATCGACCACGAAGCACGATCAGGATCACGATGCACACGGCAATGGTCAGCAGGGAAAGCCCTGCCGCAGCGGCACGGTCTGACTCCAGGAGCTGATACACGTCCAAAGGCAGCGTTTGCGTCACTCCCTGAAAGTTGCCGGCGAACGTGATCGTGGCGCCAAACTCTCCCAGTGCGCGCGCCCACGTCAGCAGTGCGCCGGCGATCAGCGCAGGGGCCATGAGCGGAATGGTGATTCGCCGAAATGTCATCCAGGAGCCTGCACCCAAGGTGGCGGCGGCCTGCTCATATTGCCGGTTCAGGGCTCGAAATCCGGCTTCGGCGGTGATGATGAAAAAGGGCATGGCCACGAATGTCTCGGCAAGGATCACCGCTGCCGTTGAGAACGGTACTTGGATGCCGAACCAGTCGAACAGCACTCCGCCTACTACGCCGTAGCGGCCAAAAGCACTGAGCAGCGCCACGCCGGAGACAACCGGTGGCAGCAGCAGCGGAACCAGTACCAGACCGCGCAGGACACCGGTGCCCGGCACGACATCCCGTGCCAGCAGCCAGGCCAGCGGCACTCCCAGGACACCGGCGATCACCATGGATGCTGTGGCGCATTCTGCCGAAATGCGCAATGCCGTCAGTGCCGCCGGATCGGTCCAGATGCGCCACAACCCGGACCACGGAACATCCTTGGCCAAGCCGACCAGGGGAAGCACGAGCAGTGCTAGCCCAAGAAACCCCGGAATGACCAGAAACCACGGGGCTGCCTGCCGCGAGGTGCCGCGTGACCTCATTGCGGTGGCGCGAACCCGTATGCAGTAAACACGGTGCTGGCAGACTTGCTCTTGGCAAGATAGTTGTAAAAGGCCATGGCCCCGATGGGATTCGGCGCGTGACTGGTTGTGGCTTCTTGGTAGGTCGTGACGTAATTCTGCGCCGCTGGGATGCTCACGCTGGATACCGCCGCGCGCGCGGCACGTACGTCGGTGACGTAGACAATGCCAGCATCCACGTCCCCGGATTCCACCTGTGCCAGGACGGTGGCCACGTCGAGATCCTTCGTGACCGGCGTCACCGTCAGGTTGTTGAGCTTGAACACAGCACTTGCGGCCGAACCGCAGGGCACCGCAGTTGCGCAGATCGCCAGGCGCACACCAGGTTTGGCCAAATCGCTCAGGGTCGTGATGTGGGCCGGGTTTGCCGGCGGCATGGCCACCGCCATGGTGTTGGAGGCGAAACTGACGGGGACGGCCACGGCATCTGACTGCTTGGCGACGTTCATCGTTGCGACCGATGCAGTTGCCAGTACGTCAACAGGGGCACCGGCAACGACCTGTGCGACCAGAGCGTTGGAACCACCGAAGTTGAATTGCACATGCGTGCGCGGGTAGTGCTTTTCGAAAGCTGCAGCAATCACCGGCAGGACGTTGACCAGCGAGGATGCCGCGGACACGGTGATGGTGCCGGAGACAGCAGTGCCGGGCTTTGCAGCAGCAGGGTGGGCGTGCGGTATCGGCTTAGGCGTGGTTGCGGCTCCTGCTGCTGCGGCCCAGGTCATCGAGCCGGCCACCGCCAGGAATGCGGCGCATGCGGAGGTGCATGCGCGCAGTGTCTGTGACGAACCGGTTCTCATGAGATCTCCGTTGCATCAAGCTCCACCACGACGTTGCTCGCCTTGATGCAGGCTGCGGCTCGGACTCCTGGTTGCAATCCGAGTTCATCGGCTGCTTCGCGCGTCATCGTGGACACCACGCGATGCGGGCCGGCCTGAATTTCCACCAACGCCATCACGCCGTCGCGTTCCACGCGGGTGACGATTCCCGGAAATCGATTGCGGGCGCTGGTGGGTGCGGCAGCTTCAGACTGAACGGTTGTCTGCGCCATCAACGCGGCAACTGACGCTGAATCCACCATGCGCCTGCCGGCCTCCTCAGGTGCTGCGACTAGCCGCCCGCTGTCCAGCCAGCGGCGCACGGAATCATCGCTCACCCCGAGCAGGAGCGCTGCCTGACTAATTTTCAGATGCGACACAAAAGCGTACATTACTCCGTATCTGCGTTTTTTGCATCCGAAGTTTGCCGCATTTGCGGATCTGATTGATTCGGCGACAGATCGTGCTGGTGGCGCTGTGCCCAGGTGGCGTGGTGGCGCTGTGCCCAGGCGTGGCTGACCCAGCCGGTGCGCAGCCCGCGTCGGGCTTCGGGATCCTCCCACGCCTTGTACATGTGCCCGGCCACCAGGACCACGACGGCAAGGGCCAGCCAGTCGTGCACGAAACTGGCACCAGCACGCCATTGATCGGCGAAGAACGTGTTGTACGCGAGCATGAGTCCGGTTGCGAACATCACCAGAATCCAGCCAAGGCTGACCGCCGAGTACAGCTTCTGCCCACCGTTGAATTTTTCTGCCGGGATTGCTGGCCTATTCGGTCCCCGCAGCCAGCGCCAGTCGGTGGAGGACATCCTGTTCAGTCGGGAGTAGTCCCGGCGCGAGGGTGCGAAGAGCAAGGACACCAGGATGGGAACAGGAAGAGCAAAGCCGGCAAGAATGTGCAGTTGCCGGAACAGTTGCCGTTGTCCCACAGCCGCACTGACCATTGGGACGTATAGGCAGATGGCCGTGATGATCAGCACGATGACCAGGAAGGCCACGGCGCGATGAGTCCATCGCTGATCTGCGGTGAATCGCTTGATCTGTCCGCTGGTGCTCGCATCTGGCCTAGACAACGGGGGGATCCGTTCGCCCATTGGACCGGCCGACCCAGGCATCGACGTCGTAGCCGTCGTCTTCCCAGTAGCCCGGGATCACCGTCGAGGCAACGGTGATCCCCGAGAGCCACTTGATGGATTTATAGCCATACATCGCTGCGGCAACCAGTCGCACCGGTGCCCCATGCTCTTGCGGAATGGGCTGGCCATACATGTGCGTGGCAATCAGCATGTCCGAACGGTGCGCCTGGGACATGGTCAACGACTCGGTGTACACCCCATCAAAGGAACTGAAGTGCACGGCCGCGGCGGTCCGATCTGCCTGGGCCTTCGTCAAGAGATCGCTCAGCAGGACACCTGACCAGGGCACGTCACGAACACGCCATCCGGTGACGCACTGAAAGTCCTTGGTCATGTGCGTCTGCGGAAGTGTCGCGAGCTCAGGCAGTGACAGTGACAGGGGCTTTCCCACTCGGCCGCTGACCGAGAGCCGGTAGGTGTCAGGGTGCCACTGAGGCTGACCGCTGACCACTGAGTAGATCTGAAACCCCCCGGCGCCGGGCAGTACTGATGAGACTCCAGGAATTGCGCCAATGGAATTGGCCACCACCGTTGAGGCTTGGCGACCGACCGCCACGCCCAAGGCGCCAAGGGCCAGCATGCCCAGCACGATGCGACGGCCGACCGGGGCTCCGGTATCGCCTTCGGGATCCACACCCTCATCAGAACACAGACTCCGTCGGCGCGCATGCCGGTCTGCTGGACCCAGATGCCCTTCGGGTTGCGTGATCTCCCAGGACGCTGCTCAGCGGTTGGCCGAGCTGCCGGCCTTGCGTCTACGAATCGGTGTCAATGAGGATGGTCATCGGTCCGTCATTGACCAGGTCCACCGCCATGTCCGCACCGAAGATCCCGGTGGCAACGGTGGCGCCCCGCTCGCGGAGTGCGACCACCACGGCGTCCACCAGCGGCTCAGCCGTTAATCGGGGGGCCGCACGATCCCAGGTGGGCCTCCTCCCCTTGGCAGTTTCGGCATAGAGCGTGAACTGACTGATGACCAGGATCGGGGCATCAATGTCGGCCGCCGAGACCTCCCTGCTGACCGATGCGGCTGCGTGGTGTTCGGGCAGATTCCCGGGCCGACTTACCCGGTGTCGATCGGTGAAGATGCGCAAGTTCCAGACCTTGTCCGCCAACTGTGCTGCCGCGGCGGGAGTGTCATGGTGACTCACGCCGACCAGGACCACCAGTCCTGGGCGGTCAAGTGCGCCGACGACCGAGCCATCAACACGGACCGAAGCCGATGTTGCTCGTTGAAGCACAGCGCGCATCAGCACAGGATGCCAGCACCGGCGGGATTGAGGCCGGAGGAGCATGCTTGCATCTGCACACGCTTGCGTTTGCAAATGCAAGCATGCGGGTGCATGATGACGTCATGGCACGCATCGACATCGGGGAATTCATTCGGGATCAGCGTGATCAGGCTCAGATGTCCCTGCGGCAACTGGCTAAGGCTGCCGACATCTCCAACCCCTATCTCAGTCAGGTTGAGCGCGGCCTTCGTCGGCCCAGCGCGGAGATCTTGTCGCGCATTGCCAACGGCCTGGCGATCTCAGCGGAGACCTTGTACGTGCAGGCAGGGATCCTTGCCGATCGTGCCGGGGATGACACCGTGACCACCGCCATCGCTTCCGACCGCACGATCACTGAGCGTCAACGCACCACGATGTTGCAGATCTACGCCGCCTTCCAGGCCGAAAATGCCTCAGCCGCTGCCAAGACCGACACCACCGGCACCTCTGACAATTCCACGTCTGTCGATGGCTGACATGACCGATCAATCTGGACTGATCAACTGCACGAAACCCCCGCGAGCGAAAGGTACGACCATGACCAACGACGATCTCCACGAAGAGCGCACTGCAGCAGATGCGGTCCGCGATGTTGCCGCTGATGCGGTGATCGAGGACGAGCACGCGCCCTTGGTGAACGAGGCTTTGGTGCACGACGAGGTCTGTGGTCCTGATGGCAATGCCAACACCTCGATCATGTCATCGGGCACCGATGTCGCAGACAGCATTCGGACCGCCACGGTGAAGGCCACTGCCAGCGCAGCTCAGGCGGCGACTGCGGCAGCGCTGACAGCCGCGTCCAAAGCCACTGCACGCGCCGGTGCAGTCGGACAGGCATGGAACACGCGTGCGTTTCCCAAGCTCGAGCTCACGACGCTGGATATCCGCAAGCTGAACGTTCCTCGATTTGAAATACCCAGAGTGGAACTGCCGAAGGTTGACCTTTCGGGAATCGACTCGTTGAAGCACCTTGATGCCAGACTCCTGCACCTGGCCGGAGCAATCCCAGGTGTCACGCAGGTCCGTCAGGAGGCCGTTTCGGTCACCGACACCGTCAAGGACACAGTGAGTCATGCGATCACCCTCGTGCGTGAAGCAGTGGGTATCTGACCACCGTTGTGCTTGCGCACGACTCGGTGCAGCAAGCAGTTGGTCCCTAGGACGACCGGCGTCTACTTCTTGCCTTGACGTGCCACGGCGGCGGCGGCGGTCGCAGCAGCCGCGGGGTCCAGGTAGCGTCCGCCAGCGGTGACGGGGATTAAGTTGGCATCGAGGTCGTACACCAGCGGTATCCCGGTGGGAATATTCAGCTCGGCGATGTCGGTGTCGGATATGCCGTCAAGATGCTTGACCAACGCCCGCAGCGAGTTGCCGTGCGCGGCGATCAGCACGGTCCTTCCCGAACGCAGGTCGGAGACGATGGCGTCCTCCCAATACGGGACCAACCGTGTGACGACATCCTTCAGACATTCGGTTCGGGGAAGTGCGTCCGGCGGGAGTGATGCGTAACGGTCATCGTGCGTCTGGGCCCATTGATCATCGGGATCGATCGGCGGCGGCGGGGTGTCGTAGGAACGACGCCAGAGCATGAACTGCTCCTCGCCGTACTCGGCTAACGTCTCCTTCTTGTTCTTGCCCTGCAGCGCGCCGTAGTGACGCTCATTCAGTCGCCAGGTTCGCCGGACCGGGATCCAGTGCCGATCCGCGGCCTCCAAGGCCAGTTGTGAAGTCTTAATGGCGCGCTTGAGCAACGAGGTGTGCACGACATCCGGCGCGATCCCGGCTTCAGCAAGCAATTGACCACCGCGCGCGGCCTCAGCCCGACCGGTGTCGTTGAGGTCAACATCCACCCATCCGGTGAACAGGTTCTTTGCGTTCCACTCGCTTTCGCCATGCCGCAGCAGGACCAGGGTGTACGTCGCACTCATGGCCTCTATTGTGCCGTAGGTTCGACACTGGGCCGATGACGAGGTGTATCACGGCGGTCTGAGCCGTTGTCCGTTCGGGCAAGACGCTCCGGTCGTGTCAGGCAACACCGTATGGTGAGGTGTTCGGCTGCGGAGTCCAACAGAGGAAGTGGACATGATTTCCTGGCGTCGCGGACTGCCGGTGATGCTGATCGGGGTCGCTGCCATTGGGCTCAGCGGATGTCAGATCAGTGCCAGTGGGCAGGGTGTGGTCACGATCACCAGCGACACCCCGGCAACTGCCTACGCGGTTGACGCAGGGACGGGCCTGGCGACCGGTGACGTCCTGGACCTGTGTGCCCCAGATGCCGCAACCTGCGGTCCTGGGGATCACGTCCTGTTTACCGTCTTTCCTGCCGCCGGTCAGACCAGTGTTGTCCTGACCGCCGGCACGCCGGTGCATGACAACGGCGGGACGATCAGCGACCTTCCGGATCCAAGTGCGCCGATCGTCAGCCTGCCGGCAGGTGCGTATGCGGTAGCGGCGCAGGATTTTTCCACCAACTGCGACACCCCGGTTTGTCCGCCGAATCCGTTCGTGCAGCACCACCTAGCCATTGGGCAACAGGGCATCGGCAACTCGCCGCTGATCATCACTGTCGATAACACCCAGCCGCAGGACCTGTCGATTCAACATGCGTCCATAGGCCGCCTCAGTGCCGACAGCGCATGTCCCACCGGCTGGGATCCAAGTTGGCAGCAATGGCCAAACAGCGAAACGGGAGGCTGGGTGTGCAACAAGCAGACCTATCGCTACTACCCATGGCTTGCTGTCCCGTCCGGCCAGTGATGCCGGTCGCGCGAGCCACTGACGTGGTCTCCAGCCCCAATGGACATGCGACTAATCGGTCGGCGGAGCCAGGTGGGCGAAGGCAGCCAAGTTATCGGTGGGCTCACCGGCCTTGATCCGCCAGGCCCACTCCTTGGCAATCGCGGTAGCAAACCCCAATTCCAGGATGGTATTGAACGCCGAGTCGGCGTACTGGGCTACGGCGCCGATGATGCGATCGAGCTCGGCATCGTCAAGGTATCGGCGATCCACTTTGCCGGTGAGGTAGATGTCGCCGTACTGATCGATCGAAAATGCCACGGCATACAGACGGCGATTGCGCTCAAGGAGCCACTGGTACACAGCACGGTGATTTTCGTCCGGACACCGCGCGATGAATGCATTGATCGTCAGTGCATGCGTGCCGACCGACAGGGCCACGGTGGTCTTCTGCTTGTGCTCTCCTGCAATGACGGCCACGACAGTCACGGCCCCTGCGTCTGCGGAAGTGGACAGGTCGAAGGGCACGCCATTTGCGGTCAGCCAATCGGTGATCAGCGTTGCGGTCTCAGTGACCGATGGGCTACCGAATAGGTCGTGGCGGGGCTCATCCATGGAGGAGCTCGCCTGCTTGGCGGCACACACGCGTTTCAGGCATGAGCCAGCGATTGCTGAGCATTAGTCATTGCGGCGCGGTAGGAATCCAGAAGTCCTGCGGTGGTGGCATCCCACCCGAAGGTGGCCGCATGTGGTCGGGCACCGGCAGCAAGTTGCGCAAGTCTCGAACGGTCGCGCAGCAGGCCCGACAGGGTATTGGCGTACGCATCGGTGCTGTGTCCATCCACCAAGATCCCGGAAACATTGTGGTTCACCGCCGTGCGGAGCCCACCCACTGCAGATGCCACCACCGGGGTGCCGCATGCCTGGGACTCAACGGCGACCAAGCCGAAGGATTCGGAGTAGCTGGGCACGACCGTGATATCTGCCGCTCGATACCAGCGTGCCAGTTGCTCGCGATCGCTGGGCGGTTGGAAGTGGACCAGGTGCGCGATGCCCAGGTCCCGAGCCAGATCAACCAGTGCGGTCGGGGACTCGAGGCCAGAACCCGAAGGTCCACCGCAAATCACCACGGCCAGGTCCTCGGCCAGATGCCGGTCATCGGCGACCATGCGGGCGGCTGCACGGATCAGGACATCCGGTGCCTTCAGTGGCTGGATACGTCCGACGAACAGCAAGATCGCCTTGCCATGCAAATTCAATGAACTGCCGTCCAGGCGAACCACTCCGGACATGGAGTCCATCAATTCCTGGCGAGCTCGAGCTTGATCACCGGGGCTGAACATGGCCAAGTCCACCCCTGGATGCACCACGTCGACGTTGCCGGCATCGGCGTCATAGAGCGTGGTGAGCTGCTGAGCCTCTTCGACGGTGTTCGCGATGAGTCGACTCGAAGCGGCGACGACCTGTTCCTCGCCGATGACGCGAAGAAGCGGCTCGGGTGTGTCGCCTGCAGCCAGTTCGGCATTCTTGACCTTGGCCATGGTGTGCATCGAGTGCACTAACGGCACGTTCCAGCGCATGGATGCCAGCCAGCCCACCTGACCTGACAGCCAGTAGTGCGAGTGGATGAGGTCAAACCAGCCCTCAGGGTGAGATGCCTCGTTGCGCAAGAGGTCAGCGCTGAGTGCGCACAACTGCCCCGGCAGATCTGCCTTGTTCAGGCCCTCAAATGGCCCCGCGATCAAGTGATGCACCGTGACCCCCGGTGCCAACTCGACCATCGGTGGCAGGGCGCTGGCGGTCGCCCGAGTGAAAATCTCGACCTCGGTGCCGGCCCGAGCCAGGCGCTTTGCGGTTTCCACCACGTAGACGTTCATGCCACCGGCGTCACCGGTTCCGGGCTGATCCAAGGGGGAAGTGTGAATGCTGAGCAAGGCAACCCGGCGCGGATATGCGTCTACCTGGCGCAAGGGGAAGGGAGCCATGGTCAAAGTCTGGCCTAGCACTGGCCCAAGTGCCAGCCGAACAGTCCCGTAGGCGGCCCCGTTAGGGGGTTCGGTGCGAGCTCCAAGCAGTCAGGCAGGTCGTCAATGGCTGGGCCGGCTGGTGCCCAGCTAGTCCAGGGCAATTCCTGCGTACGGCTCGCCGGTGACGCTGCTGATCACCCTTCGCGTGACAGAGACTGCGTGATCGGCGTAGCGCTCGTAATACCGGCTGAGCAAGGTGACATCGATGGCAGCCTCGACGCCGTGCGTCCAGTCGTTGGACATCACGATGGAGAACAGCTCTCGGTGCAGCCGATCCATTTCCTCATCGCTGACCGAAATGTCGGCTGCAAGAGTCACATCCTGAGTGCGAATGACCTCACCGGTCTTGCTCACGATCGCCTCGGCAATGGAGCCCATGAGGGTGAAGGTGGAGTGCAGTTCATCAGGCACCGTGAGGCGGGGATACCGCAGCCGCATTTGCTTGGCCACATGCCGGGCCAGATCACCCATCCGTTCCAATGACGCGGCAATGCGAAGGGCACCAATGAGGTAGCGCAAGTCCCGATCAGACGGCTGCTGTTGCTCGATCAGGTCGAAGCAGCGCTCCTCCAAGGCCGAGGTCATCGCGTCAATGCGGTCATCATCCTGGATCACCGACTCCGCCCGAGTCAGGTCGGCAGTCAGCAGGGCCTTTGTATCCCGATTCATGGCAGTTCCGACCAGATTGGCAATTTCGACCAATTGGTGGTTCAAGATCCCCAGTTCTTCCTGGTAGGCCGAAGTCATCAAGTCCTCCACTGGTGGAAACGTGAACGAGCCAGCGTGAACTGACGGTGTACGACACCAAATTCTAGGTGCCGAAAGAAATCGCGCTCGCCCAGAGTATGACTGCACGGTTACGCAAACATGAACAATGCGTGTCCAAGGTGAATCTCCGGGCAATATTTGTCCTCAGCAAGCCTGGACTGAGGGTCATGGTTCATTTCGCGAATATTCTGCATGCATGGCTCGCAGTCGACTCCCCGGATCTGACACCTCCGGGATGCCGTACCTCTCGACCCCATCGGGGGTTCCCGAGGAAGTTGCGCGTGTCCTGGCAGTGCTGCCATCGGCCTCCCTGGTGGTTACCAACGACGGCGTGGTCCTTCGTGCCTCATCACGTGCCATCGCCCTCGGCCTCGTTCGAAACTCGGCTATCACCGTGGCCGACCTGGCACAGCTGGCCGACCAGGTTGCCGATGATGGCGAACCCCGTGAGCAGGAAATGCGTATTCGGCGTCCACCTCTGGGGCGAGAGCTCATGGAGGTGCGCGTTCGTGCCGCGGACATCGGAAACGGCACCATCTTGATCCTGGTCGACGACCTCACCGAGGACCGTCGGGTCGATGCTGTCCGTCGAGACTTCGTTGCCAACGTCTCCCATGAGCTGAAGACCCCCGTAGGAGCCTTGAGCCTGCTGGCCGAGGCGGTGATGTCGAGCGCAGAGGACGCCGATCAGGTTCGCCATTTCGCTGACCGGATGCAGACCGAGGCGATGCGCCTGTCTCACCTGATCCAGGACGTGATCGACCTGTCCCGGTTGCAAAGCGATGACCCGATGACCCACGCCGAGGTCGTGGTCGCGGACGAACTCATCGTGCGCGCGATTGAAGAACTGCGAACTGTCGCCGGCGCCGCCAATATCGAACTCATTCGCGGCGATGCAAGCGATGCATTGATCTACGGAGACCGTAATCAGCTCCTGACCGCGATTCGCAACCTGGTCTCCAATGCCGTGCATTACTCCCCGGCTGACACTCGTGTGGCGTTGAACTGCCAAGTCAAGCAGGACCTCGTGGAGATCACCGTCACCGATCAGGGTGTGGGGATTGCCCCCTCGGAGCTTGATCGCATCTTCGAACGCTTCTATCGCGTGGACCAAGCCAGGTC
The DNA here is from genome assembly GCA_903832025.1 of uncultured Actinomycetes bacterium. Lineage (GTDB taxonomy): Bacteria > Actinomycetota > Actinomycetes > S36-B12 > S36-B12 > CAIKZY01. The sequence continues at coordinate 14,095 of CAIKZY010000099.1, read as the reverse complement.
GCGGTCATCCGGTGGCACCGGACTTGGCTTAGCGATCGTGAAGCACGTGTGCCAGAACCACGGCGGTGAATGCATCGTGTGGTCGGAGCTAGGAATTGGCAGCACGTTCACGTTGCGTCTACCGCTGTATCACCCACAGGCCGTACAAAGGCCCTCGTCCCATGAACTGGTTGTCGACGAAGTTGTCGATGTGTCCACGCCCGGGTCGAACCACTTGTCCGAAGCACTGCTCACATCTGAAAGTTAGGCACCGACGTGACACGCATTTTGGTCGTGGAGGACGAGGAGTCCTTCTCCGATGCACTGTCCTTCATGCTCAAGCGCGAGGGCTACGAAGTGACCGTGGCCGGCGATGGCAATGATGCGGTCCACGAGTTCGATAGCCATGGTGCCGACCTGGTGCTCCTGGACCTGATGCTGCCCGGCTTGTCCGGCACCGAGGTGTGCCGCGCCATTCGCGGCAAGTCCAACGTTCCAATCATCATGGTGAGCGCTAAGGACGGGGAGATCGACAAGGTCCTGGGCCTGGAACTGGGCGCAGATGACTACGTCACCAAGCCGTTCAGTTCCCGCGAGCTGCTCGCACGCGTGCGAGCAGTGCTGCGCCGAGGGAGCGACGGAGAGGACCTGCTGCCATTGGTTGTGGAGTCCGGACCGGTGCGCATGGACGTTGATCGCCACGTGGTGACCGTGCGTGGCACGCAGATTCCGATGCCGCTGAAGGAATTCGACCTGCTCGAACTCCTGGTGCGCAACGCAGGACGTGTCCTGACCCGAGGCCAGCTCATTGACCGAATCTGGGGATCCGACTACGTCGGGGACACCAAGACACTTGATGTGCACGTCAAGCGCCTTCGCGCCAAGATCGAAGAGGATCCGGCCAATCCGGCGCATCTGGTGACGGTTCGGGGCCTGGGGTACAAGTTCGAGGCCTGAGCACTCCTCATCGAGCACGCTTCACATGAGATCGTCCCGAGCGCACATGCTCGGGACGATCTGCGTTGCTGCCCATGTGCGGTGAGGGCTTCGAACGGTCAGGTGCGCGAGCGCGACCTCAGCTGGCTGCAGGGCTGGCCAGAGCACCAGAACCCATCGATGCAGATGGTGCAGCTGCCGGTAGTGCAGGTCCAGTGGCCTCACCGATGGTCGGTGGCACGGTGAGCACCTGCACGGTCAGCGTCCCGGCCGTCGCGAATGTCAGTGTCACCGGCACATAGGAGCTCAGTGCTGCATTCTGACCGGTTGCGGTGATCGTGTACGGCGACAGGAATCCAATGGAGATGGACTGGCCGGGCAGGATCGTCTTCAGTCCCCCGCCGATCGTGGCGTTGGATGCGATTGCCGAGCCGATCCCGGCCCCCGTCAGATCGTCGGGAGTGGAGCCGATATTGACCAGTCGTCCGACCAGGGACAACGTCCCGGGATGCGCCGGATCATCCACGAGCAGCAGGTTCTGGGCCTTCAGTCCACCGACTTGGCCCTGTGCGCCATTTCCCGGTGCCGCTGAGGCCTGAAGCGTGGTGGTGGCACCCAGACCCTGGAAGCAGCCAGTCAGGACCGGACTGGCGGCGAGGAGGACCAACGCAAGGGCGGCGGAGGAGGCGACAGTTGGCTTCACGAGCACAGGGTAACGCCCAGATCGTGAGGAAATTCGGCACCCCGGATTCGTGGTAAAGTTGGTGCTCCTGGAAAGGGGTCAGTCTCTATGGCGTTCAACGTCGGCGACACGGTCGTCTACCCGCACCACGGTGCCGCAGTGATCGAATCGGTTGAGATTCGGGTCGTCAAGGGCGAGGAGCGTGAGTACTTGGTGCTTCGTGTTGCCCAAGGCGACCTGACGGTCCGCGTGCCCGCGGACAATGTCGATCTCGTCGGCGTCCGCGATGTGGTCAATGCCGATGGCTTGGAGCGTGTCTTCAACGTGCTGCGGCAACCGTATACCGAGGAGCCGACGAACTGGTCGCGTCGATACAAGGCAAACCTGGAGAAACTGGCGTCCGGTGACGTGATCAAGGTTGCCGAGGTGGTCCGGGACCTGTGGCGCCGTGAGCGTGAGCGCGGGTTGTCGGCTGGCGAGAAGCGCATGCTGGCCAAGGCTCGGCAGATCCTGGTCAGTGAGCTTGCCCTTGCCGAGAAGACCAATGAGGTCAAGGCCGAGGAGATCCTCGACGAGGTACTCGCGTCCTAGTCGCTGCTGGTCAGGTCGCATGCCAAGCCCATGCCCCCCTGCGAGGCTGAAGGATCGGCCCAGCCGTCCGTCTGGTGAAGGAGTCCGGTGACCACTGCCGCCCTAGTCCTGGCCGCAGGAAAGGGTGAGCGGCTTGGTGCAGGCTCGCCCAAGGCACTGCGTGAAGTTGGCGGTGTTCCTCTCCTGGTGCATGCGGTGCGCGCGTTGGCGGCATCGCGATCGGTAGACGAAATCGTGGTCGCCGCTCCAGCCGAGCATGTCGACCAGGTCCGGGCCATGGTCAATGGTGGCGAACTCGGATGCGCAATCGATGTCGTCACCGGCGGAGAAACCCGCCAAGAATCAGTGGCACGAGCCTTGATCGGCCTTGCCGAGTCAGTCGATGTGGTCTTAGTCCATGACGCCGCGCGCGCATTGACGCCTCCGGAACTGGTCAGCGCTGTTGTGTCCTCGGTCCGAGAAGGGCACAAGGCGGTGGTGCCCGGCCTGCCGGTCGCGGACACCTTGAAGCAGGTCGATCCGCACGGCAACGTGGAATCAACGGTGGACCGCGCACGTGTTCGCGCGGTGCAAACCCCGCAGGGATTCACCAGATCCGTCCTGGCAGCCGCGCACGCGCAGGTGGATCCCGGTGATGCAGTGGCAACAGATGACGCAGGGCTGGTGGAACGGTGCGGAGTGGTAGTCCACGTGATCCCCGGTCACGAAGAAGCCTTCAAGATCACCAGGCCCATCGACCTGATCCTGGCCGAGGCGGTACTGGCCAAGCGACGGGCAGGTGGACATGTCGGGTGATGCACTGATGGGCATCGGCACCGACGTGCATGCCATTGATCCGGCTCGGCCGATGTGGATGGCGGGTCTTCATTGGCCCGGGGTTCCCGGGCTGGCCGGGCATTCCGATGCCGATGCGGCCGCGCATGCGCTGTGCGATGCGCTGCTGTCAGCGGCTGGCCTCGGCGACCTCGGTCAGGTGTTTGGCACTGATGATCCTCAGTGGGCCTCAGCTTCAGGGGTGACCCTGCTGGCCCATGTCGCACACCTGGTACGTAATGCGGGCTATCGCATCATCAATGCCGCCGTCCAGGTCATCGGAAACACCCCGCGCATCGGCACTCGGCGAACTGAAGCGCAGGATGTTCTCAGCGCTGCCATTGGGGCAACGGTGTCGGTGTCAGGGACCACAACCGACGGGCTGGGGCTGACCGGGCGCGGCGAGGGTGTCGCAGCGATCGCGATCGCCTCGATTGCGGCCATCGAGTAACGGTACATACTGAACCGCGCGAGCATCCGGCTTGCGCGTACTGCACGAGAGGAACGGTCATGCCCGAACTGTCTGACACGGCCAAGGCACTGCTTGATGCTCCGGAGTTCGTGACCCTGGCAACCGTCTCGGCTGACGGTCAACCACAGTTGTCGGTGGTGTGGGCAGAACGCGATGGCAACGATGTCTTGATGAGCACCGTTATCGGTCGACAGAAGCAGGTCAACTTGGCTCGGAACCCGCAGGCCACAGCCCTGGTGTTCGCCAAGGACAACCCGTATTCGTACGTGGAGATTCGAGGGACGGTCTCCATCGCTGAGGAGGGTGGCCGAGAGCTGATCGATCGCCTGAACCGTGCATACACCGGGACTGATCGGTACACCATGGACGATGGGACCGACAACGTGCGGGTGGTCCTTCGGCTGACGCCAACCAAGGTCGTTTCCCTCTAGCCGGTGTCACCGCAGCCAGGGCCCCGTCTGCTGGATGGACCGTTGGCGGTGACCGTGCCGGTTGGACTTGGGTAGCCTTGCCCAGTGCCGCTCAACCTGTATGACACTGCCACGCGTAGGACACGCCTGTTCACCCCCATCGTTGAGGGCAAGGTTGGCATCTACCTGTGCGGAGCTACGGTGCAGGCGCCTCCGCATGTGGGACATGTGCGCTCGTCGGTGTCCTTCGACGTGCTCCGCCGGTGGCTGATGGCTGCCGGCTACGAAGTGACCCTGATCCGCAACGTCACCGATATCGACGACAAGATCATCCACAACGCAGGCCACGAGGACGTCCCGTATTGGGTCGTCGCCATGCGCAATGAGCGTCACTTCACCACCGCCTACGACGTGCTGGGCTGCTTGCCGCCTACCTATGAGCCTCGCGCGACGGGCCACATCCCGGAGATGATCACGATGATGCAGCGCATCATCGACGCTGGCTACGGGTATGCCGTCAACGGCGATGTGTACTTCGATGTGCGTGCATTCCCCGGTTACGGGGAACTGTCTGGTCAGAAGATCGATGACATGCTTGCCGCCAGCGATTCGGCCGCGATGATCAAGCGTGATCCTCGGGACTTCGCCATGTGGAAAGCGGCAAAAGCCGATGAGCCGGCGTGGGACACCCCGTGGGGTCCGGGTCGACCCGGCTGGCACATCGAGTGCTCGGCGATGGCCCACAAGTACCTCGGTCCCAGTTTCGACATTCACGGCGGCGGTCTGGACCTGGTGTTTCCCCATCATGAGAACGAGATCGCTCAGTCCAAGGCGGCCGGTGATGACTTTGCGAACTTCTGGATGCACAACGCGTGGGTGACCACGGCCGGGGAGAAGATGAGCAAGTCCCTGGGAAACTTCCTGCTGGTCGAGCAGATCGTCACTCGCATACGCCCGGTTGAACTGCGCTTTTATCTCGTCGGCGCCCACTACCGGTCGATGCTGGAGTACTCCGATGAGGCAGTGAAGGAAGCCGGACAGGGGTATCGACGCATCGAGGGCTTCGTCTTCCGTGCGGCAGAATCACTTGGCCTGGACGCCAGGGACATCACTGTGGACGGCGCTGCCCGGCCGCAGGCCTTCAATGATGCGATGGACGACGACCTGTCCGTTCCGGCTGCACTTGCGGTCCTGCACGAGCACGTGCGGCACGGCAATGCTGCGCTCGCTGCCGGCGATAGCTCCGCGATCGCAGCAGCATTGGCTGCGGTGGTTGCCATGACCGAGATTCTCGGGGTGAATCCCTTCACCTGGACCGATGCCGATGCAGGCGGCAGCAAGGACACCCTCGATGCCCTGGTCCAGGTAGTGGCCGATCAGCGTGCTCAGGCCCGGGCACGCAAGGACTTCGCGGCGGCAGATGCCATCCGCGATGGGCTGGATGCAATCGGCATCAAGCTCGAAGACACCGCGGACGGTGTCCGCTGGACGTTGGAGCGTTGATGGCCGGTAACTCACAGCGTCGCGGAGCGATGCGAAACCCAGGAACCAAGAAGGGCCCGACCGTGGGCACCGGTGGTGCCCGACGCAAGGGCCTGCAGGCCAAGGGTCCAACGCCCAAGGCCACCGAGCGCCCGCATCACCCAGCTGCCCGACGCGAGCGCGCGGCGGCCAAGCGCGCTGAGGAAGGCAAGAAAACCAACGCGCGCTCCACCGCCCGCTCGAGCGCACGTCCGTCTGCCGTGCGGCGAGGAAGCGACGCCGGAGCGGTGCTGATGGGACGCAACTCCGTCGTGGAGGCGCTGCGCGCAAAGTTGCCCGCCAAGGCCCTCTACGTGCAAGTCAAGCTCGAAGCTGATGATCGGTGGCGTGAGTCGTTGAAGCTCGCCGTTGCCGCAGGCATCCCGGTGCTGGAAGCATCCAAGATGGACCTCGATCGCCTGACCGACGGCGGAGTGCACCAGGGACTGGTGCTGACCATGCCTCCCTATACGTATGCAGCGTTAGAAGACGTCATCGGTGCGCAGATTCTCGTTGCGTTGGATGGGGTGACTGACTCGCGCAACCTCGGGGCAATCACGCGATCGGCCGCGGCTTTCGGTGCCGGTGGCATCGTGCTACCCGAACGTCGCTCGGTCGGGGTGACCGCGGGGGCCTGGAAGACATCAGCCGGAGCCCTGTCACGCGTGCCGGTGGCCCAGGTGACCAACCTGACCCGCGCGTTGCAGCAGTTGCAACAGGCGGGATACCAGGTGATCGGACTTGCTGGTGGCGCGCAGACGTCCCTGCAGAACCTGCCGGCAAATGTGATCGGTGGTGACGTGGTGTTCGTCGTGGGTTCGGAGGGAAAGGGACTCGGACGGTTGGTTGCTTCGACCTGCGACTGGCTGGTCGGCATTGATATCGCTGACACAACTGAATCGCTCAATGCTGCCGTGGCTGCCAGTATCGCGCTGCACGCTGCTGCCTTGGCGCGCAACGCCTCGTAATCGAACGTCGTTCACTGCAGTTCAGCGTAAATACGGGAGGCGTGATGGACGAGGCCGGCTACACCCAGGTCATGCTGCATATCGCTCAGGGCTTTGAGTTCGTCGCCGCAGCCGTGCTGGTCATCGGCGGGATTGTGTCTGCGGTGATCGCTGCTCGCCGATGGTTCGCTACCCATCAAGGCGTGGCAAGTTACCGATTGATGCGCCAGACATTCGGCGGAGTGCTGTTGCTTGGCCTGGAAATCTTGGTGGCCGGTGACTTGATCAGGACCGTGGCAGTGGATCCCACGCTCAATTCCGTCGTTGTCTTGGGTCTGATCGTGCTGATACGAACGTTCCTGAGTTTCAGCCTGGAGATTGAAATCGATGGCGTGCCTCCGTGGCGCCGCGGACTGGTGTCTGGTGTGACGGTGATGAAGCAGGCGGTGGCCTCGGCCGATGGCAGTTGAGGAAGTGCGCGTTCGCATGGCATCACGTTGATGATCAGGTCACGGTTGGAGTGATACGGCCGTGTGCCTGAGGGGCCGTCGAGCGTTGCCGATCAGAGCCAGTCGTGGCAAGCCTTCCTGGCTGATGAGCGGGAAGCCTGGATCGAGTTCGACGGCATCACGGGGTCAATCGAGTCCGGCAAGCGGCCAGCAGCGGCCAGGTCCATCAATTCCCCGGCCACGTTCATCGAGGCCGTCTCCAGGTCATACTCGCGCTGACCCGGTGACAGTCGATGATGCATTTCCCCAGTCTCGGCATCCACGAGGTAGGCCGCAAATGCGCCGGCATCGCGACGAAACAGCGTGTTCGACAAGGAACAGTCATTCCAACTGAATCCGATCAGGTGCAAGCGAACCAGCAGCACGGCAAGCGCATCGAGCAGTCGCGTTGTCGTCTCCGGTCGAACCGCGGACGAGAACAGGGCGCGGTACGGGAGGGAGAATTCCAGGTGCTGGGTGATCAGCGCAGCCGGCAGGGGTTCACCGTTGTCATCCAAGCGCGAGGACACCACTGCGACAGGCGCGACTGTGGGGACACCAGCTCGCTGCAGGTCGAAGAGCAGGGCGTACTCCCGATCGGCGTAGTGCTGCTCGATTTCCTTGATGGCGTACACGGTGGCATTGATGCGCACGAAGCGCACCGTATGTCGACAGATGCCGCGGGGCAGGGCGACCACGGTGTTCTCGGGCCACGCCTGAAGTGCTGTGGTCCAGGGGAGAAAGGCGATGTCGACTTCCATTGGCGACCCGGTGATCTCCATACGCAAGTGCTACCACGACCGAAGCGCGAGCCCGGAGGCAGCGCTGCCTTACTGCAAGGTTGCAGCTCCAAACAGTGCCGTACATCAGGCTCTACAGTGTGCCTGTGTCTGATGCACCGCGCGCGACCTTAGCCCTGATCGCCGAGCACGCTGGGGTCAGCGAGGCAACCGTGTCCCGGGTGCTGAATGGTCGCCCGGGGGCGTCGGAATCGACTCGCCTGGCCGTGCTGACGGCACTGGATGTCCTGGGCTACGAACGGCCGAGCAAGTTGCGCACGCGGGCGGGGCTCGTCGGCCTCATCGTCCCCGAATTGAACAACCCGATTTTCCCGGTGCTTGCGCAATCAATGGAGACCCAACTTGCTCAGTACGGTTACACCCCGGTGCTGTGCACCCAGACCGCCGGCGGAGTCAGCGAAGACGAGTATGTCGAACTGTTGCTGGAGCGTGGCGTCGCCGGCATCATCTTCGTCTCCGGCATGCATGCCGATACCAGTGCCGACGTCTCTGGCTACCGACACCTGGTTGAGCGTGGCCTTCCGATCGTGTTCGTCAACGGGCATGCGCCGGCAATTGATGCACCGTTTATCTCCGATGATGACGTGACTGCGATGGATCTTGCGGTGGCTCATCTTGCTTCGATGGGACATCGTCGCATCGGTCTGGCGGTCGGGCCGGAGCGGTTCGTTCCGGTGGTGCGCAAGCGATCGGGCTTCATCGATGCAATGGTGCGGCGAACCGGCATCAGCGCACTGGAAGCCGAGCAGCTGGTCAACCATTCATTGTTCACGGTTGAGGGTGGACAGGCCGCTGCCCACCATTTGCTGGCAGCAGGATGCACGGCGATGGTGTGCGGTTCGGACTTGATGGCACTGGGTGCCATTCGCACCGTGCGGCAGCGTGGGTTGCAGGTGCCTGATGATGTCTCGGTGGTTGGATACGACGATTCGATGCTCATGGCCTACACCGATCCGCCGCTGAGTACCGTGCGCCAGGCAGTGCACGCCATGGCCACTGCGACCGTGCAGTCGCTCATGGACGAGATCAATGGCTCCCGCGCACCCCGCGATGAGTTCTTGTTCCGGCCTGAATTGATCGTGCGAAGTTCCACCGGAGCTGCTCCACGGCAGTAGACCGGCCCTGCGCCTTCGCCGGGTATCGCCGCGAGAAGATGGTGCAATGAGTCGTCCGGTCATCGCCGTGTCCAGCTATCTTGAGCCCGCCAAGTGGGGAGCCTGGGACCTGGTTGCCGCAGTGCTCCCGCATTGGTACGTCGACCTGTTCCAGGAGGCCGGGGCCCGCGTCATCATCATTCCTCCGGACGTCGATGCCGATGTATCGGTTCTCGACCGCGTGGATGGCCTGGTGCTGGTCGGCGGCGCGGACGTGGATGCTCGCCTGTATGGCCAACCGCCCCATGACACGGCCGATACCCCGCGTGAGTCACGAGACGCCTCGGAACTGGCGCTGTACCGCGGAGCTCGCCAGCGGGGCCTGCCGGTGTTCGGGATCTGCCGCGGGCTGCAGATCATGGCCGTTGCCCATGGTGGCAGCCTGCATCAGCACGTCCCGGATATCTCCGAGCTCACCCATCGGATCGCACCGGGCTCGTTCAACGATCACCAGGCTCACTTCGTCGAGGGTTCGCTGATCGCCAGCATCCTGGGAGCCGGCGCATACACCGTGAACTCATCGCATCATCAAGCAGTCGCCGACGCAGGGGATCTGTTCGTCAGTGGTTACGCCTCTGACGGCACCGTGGAAGTTGCCGAGGATCCCAGCGCAGCGTTCGTCCTGGGTGTCCAGTGGCACCCGGAGCACCCTGAGCGACGTGAAGGTGATGCGCTGCTCATCAAGGCGTTCTGCGCAGCAGCGGTTCGGTATCGCAGCGAGCAGTAGGCAGGTGCCGGACCAGCGGAACCGCACCAGGTGAAGGTTGCCTGCCCGACCTAGTGCGCCGCGCGTCCGAATGCTGCGCGCCACACGGCATCGAGATTGGCATCGTCGGGAAATCGACCGGCGAGTTCCAAAGAGATCAGGCCATGAGCGGTGGCAAACATCAAGCGCGCGGTGATCTCGTCGCCTCCGGCGTGTTCCACGACCACCATGGCCGCCTGGTCCTCCAGCCCGGGTGGAAGCAGGTGGCGTAGGAGGGGTTGCCCGTAGGTGAGTGTGTACTGAGCCGGGTGAGCCAGTGCCCAGCGACGGTAGGCCATCGCGGCAGCAAGGCCCGGATCTGCGCTGCGACGACGCAGGGCGCGACGCATGACAGCAGCACCTTCGATGAGTGTTCGTCCTTGCACCAGCGCCACGATGTCGTCTCGACAGGTCACATGCTTGTACAGGCTCGGCGCGCTGACGCCCAGTGCGGCGGCGATGCGCCGCATCGACAATCCGGGCTCTCCTTCTGTGTCCAGCAGTTCCCATGCGACATCGGCAATCTGCTCCACCCGGGGCTTGACCATGGCATCATCATATCGCTAGAGTTAACACCGTTAACTTACGGAGAAGGAAGACATCATGGTGGAATCGCACGCACATGCATCAGGGGATGGAACAGTGCATGGCGGGCCACTGCGCTGGTTGCGGCTGGATGGTCTTGTGGTGCTTGCACTGGCCATCGGCCTGTTCTTCACGCAGGACAAGCCATGGTGGTTGATTCCGGTGATCCTGTTCTTGCCCGATCTGTTCATGGTGGGCTATCTGGGCAACACGCGAATCGGTGCCTTCGCCTACAACCTCGGGCACACCTACGTCCTGCCTGCCGTCGTGGTGAGTGTCGGACTGTGGCAGCACCAGGGCCTGGTCGTTGCGATTGGGCTGCTGTGGTTTGCGCACATCGGCATGGATCGGTTTGCCGGCTATGGGTTGAAGTACCAGGACTCATTCGCCCATACACACCTGGGATGGATCGGTCAGCACCAGCGGCCAGCAGGTGGTCGTGACACCTCGCACAGGCTGACTACAGCGGAGTGACGTAAGCCCCGGTAATGCCACCATCGACCAGGAAGTTCGATGCGGTGATGAATGAGGAGTCGTCACTGGCCAGGAAGGCCACCGCCGCTGCGATTTCCTCGGCCTCGCCGAATCTGCCCACGGGAATGTGCACCAAGCGGCGGGCAGCCCGCTCGGGATCCTTGGCGAAGAGCTCTTCCAGCAATGGAGTGTTCACCGGCCCAGGGGACACGGCGTTGACACGCACCCCGGAGCGAGCGAATTGCACGCCGAGCTCACGACTCATTGCCAGGACTCCGCCCTTGGACGCGGTGTACGAAATCTGACTGGTCGCCGCGGCCATGGTTGCCACGAAGGACGCGGTGTTGATGATCGAGCCCTTGCCCTGCTCCAGCATGTAGGGCAGCACTGCCTTGCAGCAGAGGTAGACGCTGGTGAGGTTGACCTCTTGCACCGTGCGCCAGACATCGATGTCGGTGTCCAGGATGGAGTCATCCTCCGGCGGGGAGATGCCGGCGTTATTGAAGGCGATATCGATCCTGCCGAAGCGGTCGTGTGCGGCGTGGAACAAGGCGGCGACATCGTGTGCCTGGGTGACGTCGGTTCGGACGAACAGCCCGCCGACCTCTGTGGCTGCCTGTTCGCCGCTGGCAGCATCCAGATCCCCGATCACCACGTGGGCACCCTCATCGGCCAGTCGGCGCACGGTGGCCAGTCCGATACCGCTGGCGCCGCCGGTAACCACGGCGGTTCGTCCGACCAGTCGGCGACAGTTGCTGCTCAAGCTGCTCCTCCAGTTCCGTACTGCGCACGCTGGCGCTTGTCCGACTCAGCGGGCATGGTGCTTAGCGAGCGGTGATCGCATATGCAGCCGTGAAGGCATCCAGCACCTCTTGCCGGGACCACGGTGCGGGTGATTGCGTGATGAAGTAGTCCGCCAGCGCCAGGTCGGTCAGCGGCTCCAGTTCTTGCTCGGTGACGCTGATATCGCGCAGCACCGGAAAGTTCAGGTCCTTCAGAATCTGCTCGATCGCGCCGATGGCTCGACTGCCATCGTGCGTGCCGTCGGCAGGTACTCCCAGCGCATCGGCGACGCGCTCAAGCTGCTCGGGAACATGTGCGCGCTCGCGGTCAAGCGTTTGCACCAGCACCAGGCCGATCGTCAGGCCGTGTGGCACATGCTTCATGCCGCCAAGGGCCTGCCCCAGCGAGTGCTCGGCGGTGCAGTCGGCGATGTTCATGGTCAAGCCGGCCATCATCGATCCGCAGGCCATGTCGGCACGGGCGGCAGTGTCTGAGCCATCTCGGTATGCGGCGACCAGGCTTCGGCCTATCAGCCGGATCGCCTCCAGCGCGATCCCATCGCCGATGGGAGTGCGGCACTTTGCGACCATGCCGGCGATGGCCTGAGCCAACGCGTCGATCCCGGTATGTGCGGTCATGGTGGCCGGAACGGAATAGGTCAGGCGCGGGTCGACCAGTGCGTACTGGGCGCGCATGAGTGGGCTGGCGATTCCGGCCTTGGTGCCCGATGCCGGATCGGAGATCACTGATCCGCCGGAGACCTCTGAACCGGTTCCGGCGCTGGTCGGCAGGCAAATCAGCGCTCGCTGCGAAACGGGCACGGTGCGATCTTCGGCAAGGTACTGCGCAAATGTGCACTGGCGATCTGCGCACAGGCGAGCGGCCTTGGCGGTGTCCATGATCGATCCACCGCCAATGGCGACCACGACCTGCGCTCCGGAGGACACCAATGCGGCAGTGGCCTCATCGACCTGGTCGATGGTGGGCTCGCCCCCTGGCTTATGAAACCAGTCAATGGCGATGGCGCCGCAGTTGGCGCGCAGATGCTCCACGAGCGTGGCAACCTCTGGATTGAATGACTCCGCACCCTCATCAAGCATCACCAGCACCTTGGTGGCACCGACCTCGGCCAGCACCTCGGGCAACTGGTGACTGACCCCTTCACCGAAACGGATCTTGACCGGCAGATTGTTGGCGAACGCGGGGATCGATGCAGTCATGATGAAATCCTAACGATGGTTCGGGCCGAGATAGCGTGGCGACAGGGGGCTGGCGCCTGGACTGACGTCACGATGAGGAAGGCACGCTGGGACTAGTTGTCGGTGGCGATGAAGACGTTCTTGGTCTCGCAGAACGCGTCCAGGGCATCGGGCCCGAGCTCGCGCCCCAGTCCTGACTTCTTGTAGCCGCCGAATGGAGTCCAGTAGCGAACCGACGAATGCGAGTTCACGGACAAGTTGCCCGTTTCCACCCCTCGGGCAACGCGAATTGCTCGTCCGAGATTCTGGCTCCAGATAGAGCCGGACAGCCCGTACTCCGAATCATTGGCCATGCGGATCGCATCGGCCTCATCGGTGAACGGCACCACGGTCACCACTGGGCCGAAGATCTCCTCGCGGTAGGCGCGATCGTTCTCGGTGGCGGTCAGCACCGTTGGCGGGAACCAGTAGCCAGCACCGGTTGGCGCATCGCCACGAAAGGCCACGGCGGCCTCGTCAGGCACGAACGAGGCGACGGTGTCCAATTGCGCCTTGGTGATCAGCGGCCCCATCTCCGTTGATTCCAGGGAGGGGTCACCGACCTTGACGCCCTTGACGGCCGGCTCAAGCAGCTCCATGAACCTGTCGTACACCGATGCCTGCACCAAGATGCGTGAGCGCGCGCAGCAGTCCTGGCCGGCGTTGTCGAACACCCCGTAGGGGGCAGTGGCCGCGGCCTTTTCCAAGTCGGCGTCGGCGAAGATGATGTTGGCGCTCTTGCCGCCCAGTTCCAAGGTGACGGCTTTGACCTGCTTGGCGCAGCCGGCCATCACTTGCTGGCCGACCGCTGTGGACCCGGTGAACACGACCTTGCGGACGGTGTCGTTATCGACAAAGCGCTGGCCGACCACCGATCCCTTGCCGGGCAGGACCTGGAACACGTGCTCAGGAATCCCGGCCTGCAGCGCCAACTCACCCAGGCGCATCGCCGTCAATGGCGTGACCTCTGCGGGCTTGAGCACCACCGTGCAGCCTGCGGCAAGTGCCGGTGCGAATCCCCAGCCGGCAATTGGCATGGGAAAGTTCCACGGCACGATGATGCCCACGACGCCGACCGGCTCCTTGAAGGTGATGTCGATGCCGCCGGGTACGGGAATCTGCTGGCCGAACAGGCGCTCGGGGGCACCGGCGTAGTACTCCAGCACGTTGGCCACATTGCCGGCTTCCCAGCGCGCGTTCCCGATCGTGTGCCCTGCGTTGGTGACCTCCAGCTGCGCCAATTCCTCGGCGTGATCGCGAACCACGGCGGCAAAGCGACGAAGCAGCATCGCGCGATCGCCCGGTGCCACGTCCTTCCAGGCGCCAAGGACTGATTTCGATCGGGCGATGGCCTCGTCGGTGGCCTCGGCGCTTGTCAGTGGGACCTGGGCGACAACGGTTTCATTTGCAGGGTTAATGACGGAGAACATCACACTCCAGATCAGCGGTTGGCAATCGGTGGTGGGCAATCGGTGGT